>CAYHAI010000140.1:0-10757 GCA_964354585.1 uncultured Planctomycetales bacterium | reverse complement strand
TTAGTAGATACTGATAAAAACTTTAATTCTTTTAGTAGTGCGTTAAGCATAGTCTGTTTAGAATTGGCAAAATTGATTATTAGAGATGCTGAGGGCGCGAGTAAATTTATCCAGATTAAAGTGACTCAGGCAAATAATTTTAGCGAAGCAAGAAAAGTAGCTTTAGGCATTGCTAATTCCAGTCTTTTTAAGACAGCGATGTACGGTCAGGATCCCAATTTTGGCCGGATAGTTCAAGCAGTAGGCGCAAGCGCAATAGAGGTAAAAGAAAAAGACCTAAAAATTAAAGTGAGTTCTTTAAAGAAAAAAGAGATAAATGTTGATGTCTCTATTGGCAGAGGTAATTCTTTCGCTGTAGTTTATACTTCGGATTTGACGCCCGAATATATCAAGATAAACGCAGAATATAATTAAGCGAGGATAAGATGGAAGAAGCCATTAAAAAAGCAGATGTTTTAATTGAGGCGCTGCCGTATATTAAGAAGTTTCATAAAAGAATAATCGTCATCAAATATGGCGGAAGCATACTCGGCGAAGAAAAGATTAGAAACGGCGTTTTAGAGGATATTGTCTTTTTAAATTTTATGGGTTTAAGGCCGGTTTTAATTCACGGCGGAGGGCCCAATATTAGCGAACGTATTCGGCAATCAGGTAAAAAAACTGAGTTTCTAGATGGCATGCGCGTAACCGACGAAGAGACGCTGGTAGTGGTAGGAGAGGAATTGCAGAGTTTAAATAATCTTATTGTGCAAGAGATATCCGAATTGGGCGCAAAGGCTATTGGCTTAAACGGCAAAGACAAGAACATAATTCAGGTTGAGAAAAAAGAGGCAAAAATAGATTTGGGTTTAGTAGGGCATATCATCGGTATAGATAATGAACTAATATTAGATGAAGTAAAGAAAGAAAAAATAGTGGTAATTTTGCCTATGGGTAGGGGCAAAGACAAAAAAACTTACAATGTCAACGCGGATGAAGCAGTAGCCAGTATTGCTGCTTCTTTAGAAGCGGAAAAATTAGTAATACTGACCAATGTAAAAGGTATTATGCGCAATCCCGATGATCCGCATTCTTTTTTATCTACTTTGACTTGTGAAGAAGCAAGGGGTTTAATTGAGAATAATGTTATCCATCAGGGTATGATCCCTAAGGTTACCGCTTGCATTAATGCCCTGGACAATGGCGTAAAAAAGACGCATATTATTGATGCGCGTATTCCGCACGCATTACTTTTGGAAATATTTACCGATCAAGGTATCGGTACGGAAATTTTAAGATGAAACTTCAGGAAGTTTTTGAGAGTTATAAAGAATATATAATGCCAACCTATACCAAGGTGCCTTTGGTCTTTGTCAAAGGTAAAGGCAGCCGGCTTTGGGATATCCATAATCAGGCCTATTTGGATTTTTTCCCGGGCTGGGGAGTGGGTAATCTTGGCCACTGCCATCCTAAAGTTATGCAGGCAGTGCGGGACCAGATTTCCAAGTTAATTTTTATCCCTAATAATTATTACCATATTCCCCAGGCAAAATTATCTAAAGAGATAATTTATTGGACTTATCCGGGGAAAGTTTTTTTCTGCAATTCTGGCGCAGAGGCAAATGAGGCGGCTATAAAATTGAGTCGTAAGTTTGGCCAAGGCAGATACGAGATTATAACTTTTGAAAATTCATTTCATGGCCGGACTTTAGCCACATTAGCTGCCACTGGTCAGAAGAAATACCAGGAGGGCTTTGCGCCTTTACCCGAAGGCTTCAGGATAGTTAAATTTAATGATTTACAAGCAGTCAAAGATGCGATTAATCCTAAGACAGTCGCCATAATGCTAGAATTAATCCAGGGCGAGGGTGGGATTAATGTCGCGGATAAAAACTTTGTCCAGGGCTTAAGAGATATCTGTAATGAAAAAAAATTACTTTTAATTATCGATGAGGTTCAAACTGGTTTGGGCAGAACGGGAAAATTATTTTGTTATCAGCATTATGGAATAACCCCAGACATAATCACTTTAGCCAAAGCCTTAGGTGGTGGTTTACCTATAGGCGTGATGGTAGTAAAAAAAGAAATTGCCGATACATTAGGCCCGGGGATGCATGCCTCAACCTTTGGGGGCGGACCAGTGATCTGTAAAGCTGCCTTAGCAGTTTTAAGGGCAATACAAAAAGAAAAATTGTTAACAAATGCGCAAAAGATGGGGCAGTATCTTTTTTCCAGGCTTAACGCACTAAAGGGGCAATACAAAATTATAAAAGAAGTAAGGGGCCTGGGTTTAATGGCAGGCGTGGAATTAAATATTGAGGGCAAAGCAATTGTTGAACAGTGTATTAAAGAAGGGCTCCTGATTAATTGTACGCACGATAAAGTGCTCAGACTTATGCCGGCATTGAATATCAGTAAGAAAGAAATTGATAAAGCTCTAAATTTATTAGAAGAAGTATTTAAAGGACAATAAATATGAAAAAAGATTTTATTTCGATTAAAGACTTAACACCCCAAGAGACCAAGGAGATTTTTAACCTGACGGATAAATTAAAAAAGGATAAGGCTAAATTTAGCAAAGTATTAACGGGAAAAACCCTGGCCTTAATTTTTCAGAAGCCTTCTAACCGCACGCGGGTTTCTTTTGAAGTAGGGATGTATCAGTTAGGAGGAAATTGTCTGTATTTAAGCCCCGGAGAAATTAATTTGGGCGTCAGAGAATCGATAGCCGATGTGGCCAAAACACTCTCGCGCTATGTAGACGGGTTAGTCTTAAGGACGTATGCACATAAGAATCTTCTGGAGATGGCAAAATATTCTACTGTCCCGGTAATAAACGGACTAACGGACTTTTCGCATCCTTGTCAGGCGCTAGCGGATGTTTATACGATTAAAGAGAAGCTGAAGGGTCTTAAAGGCAAACTGCTTGCCTATGTAGGCGATGGCAATAATGTATGCAATTCTTTATTATTTGCCTGCGCTAAGGTGGGCTTAAATATACACGTAGCTACGCCTAAAGGATTTGAACCGGATAAAGCCGCATTAAAAGAAGCAAAAAAGGTGGCGAAAACTTTTTATCATCCCAAGGTCGCAGTCAAAGACGCTGATGTTATCTATACCGATGTCTGGGTGAGCATGGGACAGGAAAAAGAAGCGCAGGAGAAAAAGGAAATATTTAAGGAATTTCAAGTAAATAAGAATTTAGTGCAGTTAGCCAAGAAGAGTGCTTTAATTATGCACTGTCTGCCGGCGCATAGGCAAGAAGAGATAACCAGCGAGGTTATCGATAGCAAGAATTCCATTGTCTTTGACCAGGCAGAAAATAGGATGCATGTGCAGAAGGCAATCCTCATCAAATTGTTAGGAGATAAAAAATGAAGAAAGTGGTACTTGCTTATTCAGGTGGTTTGGATACCTCTTGCGCTGTCAGATGGTTGAAAGAGCAGGGAGATGAGGTAGTCTGTTTTATTGCGGACTTAGGCCAGGGTGAGGATTTTGAAGCTATCGAGACAAGAGGTTTAGCTGCCGGCGCTTCCAAGGTCTATATTAAAGACCTGCAAGAAGAATTTATCGAGGATTTTATTCTGCCTGCCTTAAAGGCAAATGCCATATATGAAGGCAAATACTTGTTGGCTACTGCGTTAGGTAGGCCTTTAATTGCTAAATATTTAGTTGAGATAGCCCATAAAGAAAAGGCGCAAGCAGTGGCGCATGGTTGTACTGGTAAAGGTAATGACCAGGTTAGATTTGAGGTTACCGTGGGTATATTAGACCCGAAATTAGAGATTATTGCTCCAGTAAGAGAGTGGGAATTTAAATCGCGGGAAGAAGAAATAGAATATGCGGCAATGTATAGTATCCCGATAGATGTCACTAAGAAGAAGCCCTATAGTATTGATAGAAATATCTGGGGTATAAGTATTGAGGCCGGCGTATTGGAGAATTTGGAGCAGGAACCGCCCGAAGACTGCTATTTAATTACTAGGAGCCCTACCGGCACATCCACTTATCCTAAATATATAGAAATTTATTTTGAGAAAGGTGTGCCCAAAAAAATAGATGGAAAGGCCTATAAGTTAAAAAATCTCATCCAGCATTTAAATGAAATCGGCGGGCTTTACGGTGTGGGTAGAACTGATTTGGTAGAAAATAGACTAGTGGGTATTAAGTCCCGAGAAATTTACGAGGCGCCTGCAGCTACCATGCTTTATACTGCCCATAAAGAATTAGAGAGTCTGGTCTTGGACAGGGAATGCAGCCATTTTAAAGAAATAGCGTCACTCAAGTATTCGGAACTGGTTTATTACGGCCTTTGGTATTCGCCTTTAAAAGAAGCGCTGGATAGTTTTGTAAATGCAACGCAAAAACAAGTTAGCGGTTCGATAAAATTAAAATTATTTAAAGGAAGTTGCGCTGCGGTAGGAAGAAAATCACCGCACTCGCTGTATAAAAAAGAATTGAGCACTTATGGCAAGGAAGATAAATTTAATCAGAAATTAGCTGAAGGATTTATTAAAATCTGGGGGATGCCGTATCAGAGATAAGCATAGCAGTAGGGACTGTCCCCGAAGGGGACTGTCCCTACTAAGCGAGATAAGGGTGGCGTGGGAGACACGCCAAAAGAGGAGTTAGTATGTCTAAGAAATTGTGGGGAACAAGATTCCCAAAAAAAACAAGTGCGTTAACCGATAAGTTTACCTCCAGCATTGCCTTTGATAAGAGGTTAGCCAAATACGATATCTTAGGTAGCATTGCCCATGCCAAGATGTTGGGTAAACAAAAAATTATACCTTTAAAAGATGCGGGGCTAATTGTAAAAGGCCTTAAGTTTATCTTGCAGGATGTAGAAAAAGGAAAATTTAAATTTGACTTAAGCGCGGAAGATATACATTCCAATGTTCAGGATGCGCTGATAAAGCGGATTGGAAAGGCAGCGCATAAGTTGCATACCGCACGCTCCAGAAATGACCAAATAGCCTTAGATGTGAAAATGTATATTAAAGATGAGATATGCGCATTAGCGGACTTGATTAGCGAACTGCAAAGAGCAATCCTCAGATTTGCCAAGAAAAATGCCAAAATAATTATCCCGGGATATACCCATCTACAGATAGCGCAATGCATACTCTTGGCGCACCATTTACTGGCTTATCTGGAAGGCTTAGAAAGAGATAAAGAAAGGCTCAGCGATGCTAAAAAGAGAACCGATGAGATGCCCTTAGGTAGCGGCGCGCTTTCCGGAACAGGGCTGCCCATTGACAGGGAATTTGTCAGAAAACAGGTGAACTTTAGCGAACTCACGGAAAATAGCATTGATAGCGTAAGCGATAGGGATTTTATTATTGAAATGCTGGCAGATTTGTCTATATTATCAGTGCATTTATCCCGGATGGCTGAGGATTTGATTTTGTGGTCTACCAAAGAATTCAACTTTATTGATATAGACTTCTCTTTCTGTACTGGTTCCAGCATTATGCCGCATAAGAAGAATCCAGATGTATTAGAATTAATCCGGGGAAGCGTGGGTAAAATACAGGGAGACTTATCCAGCGTGCTTATTTTGATGAAGGGGCTTCCGATGTCTTATAACCGAGACCTGCAATTAGATAAGCCTCCACTTTTTGATGCCATAGATACGGTAAAGGATATTTTAGAGATATTTATCGTCTTATTTGAAAATATTGTGATTGAAAAAGAAGCTATAGCCGCCAGGGTGACCGATGAATCTTTATTTTCCGTAGATATAGTAGAATATTTAATTAAAAAAGGTTTACCTTATAGAGAAGCGCATGATATTGTCGGCATGATGGTAAGGGATTGCTTGGATAAAGGTAAAAAGATTTCTGATTTAACTGATACACAACTTAAGAGATACTCGCCTAAACTTGGGCCGGAGGTAAAGAAAATTTTGAATGCCTGGGCATCAGTTAATCTGAAAACATCTTATGCTGGCACCAGCCCTAAGCTGGTAACTAAACAACTCAATAAATGGAGTAAAAGACTAAATCCCGCACCTTTATAATTTATTAAAGGGTACGGGATAAATTAGAGAATGTTCACGATGAATATTAAAAAGGTGCGGGATAAATGCATGAATTTAAATATATAAATAATCAGCTTTATTGCGAAAAAGTAAAAATTGAGGATTTAGCCAGAAAATTTGGCACGCCGCTTTATGTATATAGTTACCATACTTTGTTAGACCATTTTATAAAGCTAAGAAATGCTTTCCGACCGATTAATCCGCTCATCTGTTATTCGGTAAAGGCAAATTCTAATTTAGCCATTGTTAAAGCATTAGTGGATAAAGGCGCGGGTTTGGATATTGTTTCCGGAGGAGAACTCTCGCGCGCCATTAAAGTAGGCTGTCCGCCAGAGAAAATTGTCTATGCCTCAGTAGGCAAAACTGATCAGGAGATAGGAGAGGCCATTAAATTAGGGATTTTATTTTTTAATGTGGAGTCTTTGCCGGAACTGGAGAATATTAACCACACTGCCGCTGGCTTGAATAAAGTTGCCCGCGTGGCCCTGCGTATTAATCCGGATGTAGAACCCAAAACCCATAAATTCATTACTACCGGTAAAATCACCAATAAATTCGGCATAGACTTTGAAACTGCATCCGGCATTCTTTTATTCCGTCAGAGATTTTCGCATTTAAAGATATCCGGGCTGCATATCCATATCGGTTCCCAGATAACTGAAGGCGTGCCCTTTGTGGCGGCAATCACCAAAATAGCAAGATTTGCCGAACACTTAAAAAAAGACGGGGTGGAACTTCAGTATTTGAATATCGGCGGAGGACTGGGGATTATTTATAACAAAGAAACTCCGCAGACTGCCAAAAGATTTGCCGCAAAAATTCTGCCTTTACTGAAAAAAACAAAACTTAAGATAATTATGGAGCCGGGCAGGTTTATTGTAGGCAATGCCGGAATTTTGGTAACCAAAGTTTTATATATTAAATCTGCGCCCAAAAAGAAATTTGTGATTGTGGATGCGGGAATGAATGATTTAATCCGCCCTGCTTTATATGATGCGTATCATCAGATTCTACCTTTACGCAATACGCAATACGCAATACGCAATACGCAAAAGGTTGATATAGTCGGTCCCATCTGCGAAAGCGCAGATTTCTTTGCCAAAGATAGGCGCATACCAAAAGTTAAAGAAGGCGATTATCTGGCAATTATGGGCGCAGGCGCCTACGGGTTTAGCATGTCTAGTAATTATAATTCTCGGCGCAGAGCCGAAGAAGTCATGGTGGTTAAAGATAAAGTGTTTGTAATTAGAAAAAGAGAAACTTGCGATGATTTGATGAGAAATGAACTAATACCGCCGTTTCTTTTGGGATTATAATATGCGACAGATAGATTTTACTAAAATGGTTGCTTCGGGAAATGACTTCGTCGTGATAGACGAAAGTCACCAATTCACCGAGTCACCAAGTCACCAGAAGTTAGCTAAAAAAATATGTGATAGGAAATTTGGCGTAGGTGCGGATGGATTATTGGTTTTGGAAAAATCTAAGATTGCCGATGTCAAGATGCGCATCTTTAATCCAGATGGCTCTGAGGCAGAAATGTGCGGGAATGGGGCGCGTTGCGTTGCCTTTTATTTAGGCACAAGGCAGGAGGTAGGAGGCAGGAGGCTAAAAATCAAAACCAAGGCAGGTATAATTGAATCTGAAGTGAATGATGAAAATGTAAGAATAAAATTAACCAATCCTAAAGACATAAAACTAGATATACCGATAAAGATAAATAAACGCCCATTAAAAGTAAATTTCATCAATACCGGAGTGCCACATACACTTATTTTTGTCGAAGGATTAGATAAGATTGATGTCGTTAATCTGGGTAGGCAAATCCGTTATCATTCCAGATTTAAGCCGGCAGGTACAAATGTAGATTTTGTAGAGGTATTAGGTAATAACTCTATAGAAAATAGGACTTATGAAAGAGGCGTAGAGGATGAGACGCTTGCCTGCGGCACAGGCGCAGTTGCCTCTTCGCTTATCGCTTATCGCTTATCGCTTATTGCTATCAGTCCTACAGATGTCTTAACTCGGTCAGGAGAAATACTAAAAGTATATTTTAATAAAGTCGGAAATAATTTTAAAGATGTCTGGTTAGAGGGCAGAGCAAAAATAGTCTACAAAGGAGTTTGCAATGTTTAAAGGTTCAATTGTGGCGATAGTTACACCATTTTCCGCCGGAGGCGGATCCGCCCTTGGCGGAAAAGATTTAGTAGTTGATGAGAAAAAATTAAGAGAACTTATTGAATTTCAGATTAAAAATGGTAGTTCTGGAATTGTGCCCTGCGGCACCACCGGTGAATCAGCGACTTTATCTTTTGATGAACACGACCGCGTGATCGAAATTACTATTGGACAGGCCAAAAAAAGGGTGCCTGTGATTGCCGGCACAGGCTCTAATTCTACGCAAGAGGCAATAATGTTAACCAGGCATGCTGCCAAAGCCGGCGCAGATGCTTCTTTGCAGGTTTCGCCTTATTACAACCGGCCTACACAGAAAGGGTTATATGAACATTTTAAAGCCATCGCTGAATCAGTAGATATACCAATAATTCTTTATAATATTGCCTCGCGCACTGGCGTAAATATAGAACCAGAAACCATTGCCAAATTAGCCCATGATTGCAAAAATATTGCCGGAGTAAAAGAAGCATCTAGTAGTCTTGACCAGATGTCGCGCATCAAACAATTGTGCCCAACAAATTTTGATTTGATTTCTGGTGATGATAGCCTGACTTTACCTATATTATCTATAGGCGGAACAGGCATTATCTCTGTGGTGGCCAATATTGTGCCCAGAGATGTAGCCACGCTTGTTTCTGAATTTGAGAAAGGAAATATCCAAAAAGCACAAGAAATGCACTACAAGTTATTACCTTTAATTAAAGCGGTGTTTATTGAGACCAATCCCATACCAGTCAAGACGGCAATGGGTTTAATGGGAATGTGCGAGCCAGATTTAAGGCTGCCGATGTGTTCTATGTTGCCTGAAAACTTAGAGAAGTTAAAAAAGGCCTTAGAAAGCTACGGACTATTATAAACCTTCATCACACCGCGTAGGTGTGGAAGGTAGGGAGAGGGTTTTATGATTAAGTTAGGAATAGCGGGTGTCTGCGGCAGGATGGGCAGGCGGATATTTGAATTGTCCTGTAATGATAAAGATTTTGAAGTAACTCTTGTCCTAGAGAGAAAAGGTATTCCGCCGATTGGAAAAGAGTTGGGTAAGATAAAGATATCTTCTAGCGCGGATGGTTTATTTCTAGTAGATGTATTTGTGGATTTTACTACCCCCGAAGCAACAGAAACAAATTTAGATTATGTAGCCAGATATAAAAAGGCGCTGGTACTGGGTACTACAGGACTAAATGATGCACAACTAAAAAAAGTTGAAGAAATTTCTAAAGTTGTTCCAGTAGTATATTCTGTGAATATGTCGGTGGGGGTAAATGTTTTATTTACGCTACTGCCTGAAATAGCTAAAAGATTAGGACCGGATTACAATATCGAGATTACAGAAGCGCACCATAGGGCGAAAAAAGACGCTCCTTCAGGCACGGCAAAAAAATTCGGCCAAATTTTGGCAGATACAACCAAAAAAGAAATACCCATTCATGCCATCCGTTTAGGCGATATTGTGGGCGACCATACGATTATTTTTTGCGGCAATTCCGAGCGCATTGAAATAAAACATCAGGCGCATTCGCGAGATTTATTTGCCTTAGGCGCTTTAAAGGCAGCTAAGTGGGTAATGGGCAAACCCGCAGGTTTATATTCGATGCAGGATGTGCTAAGAGGATAGCTATGTTTAAACTTTCTAAAAAAATACAATCGTTACCGCCTTATTTATTTTTAGAAATTGATAAGGCAAAAAGGAAAGCTAGGGCAGAAGGCAGGGATATCATTGATTTAGGAATAGGCGATCCTGACCAGCCTACGCCAGCGCACATTATAGAGAAATTATATCAAGCCGCCCAAGATCCTGCCACGCATCGTTATGCCTTGGATCAAGGTTTGCCAGTATTACGCCAGGCAATTGCGGATTGGTATAAAAATCGTTTCAGCGTAGAACTTAACCCAGAGACAGAGGTTTTGCCTTTGATTGGTTCAAAAGAAGGCATCGCCCATTTTCCTTTGGCATTTTTAAACCAAGGTGATTATGCCTTAGTTCCTGACCCCTGCTATCCGCCTTACAAAGGTGGAACTATATTAGCCGGCGGAAAACCCTATCTTATGCCGCTTCGGCAAATAAACGCATTTTTACCCAACCTCAAAATTATACCTCTAAACATACGTAGCAAAGCAAAGTTAATGTATGTTAATTATCCGAATAACCCTACGGCTGCCACCGCAGATAGAGATTTTTACCAAGAGGCAGTTAAATTTGCCAGCAAAAATAGAATTATTGTGGTTTCGGACTTAGCTTACTCTGAAATTGCTTACGACGGATACCAGCCTTTGAGCTTCTTAGAAGTTGAAGGCGCAAAAAAAGTTGGCATAGAATTCCATTCCTTATCTAAAACCTATAATATGACTGGCTGGCGTATCGGTTGGGCCTGCGGCAATGCTAGATTAATCTCTGCATTAGCCAAAGTTAAATCTAATATTGATTCCGGTATATTTTCCGCAATTCAATTAGCCGGTATTATTGCTTTGGAAGGCCCCCAGCAACAGGTCAAAAATATGTGCCGAATGTATCAGCAAAGGCGCGATGTTTTAATCAATGGCCTAAATTCTCTGGGTT
>CAYHAI010000139.1:0-26206 GCA_964354585.1 uncultured Planctomycetales bacterium | reverse complement strand
TCATCAAGATTAAAAGTATTCGGTCTGCTGAGGAATCCCGTCTTGTCCAACCGCATGTTGAACTTACTGCATAAGTAACCGTCCCTGCCACCAACGGCCAAAAGCAAACCGCCTGTGCCAGACCACCCGCACCTACGCGGTGCGAGAGGGTTAGCAAAACAACCGAGATGCCCGCCAAAATCGCCAACAGCGCCATTGAGCCGAGGGTGCCGGGGCGAAAACCTTCCTTCAAACCCGCATTGGGCGGGGCTTTCATCACAACAGTTCCAGAAAATATCTGCGGATTGGCTATTTTTACTGCATCTACAAAATAAATATCAAAATAATCATTTCCATATGTTTGGTTTTGTTTTGCCCAGTTATCCAACCAATCATGCGAAATTCCTTTCATACTAAAAAGTCTCAGCATACCATTGACCATATACATAAATAAGGAATTGTTACCACTCCAAAAGACATCTGTCAATATGGGGCCTGATGCAGCCAAATAGAAATCTTTTATTTTAGCAATTACATTATCTTTTAACTCGCCCGAATCTATTTTTACAAATTCTACTAACGAACTTAAAATCCCCGGTACAAGATATTCTCCATTTGCGTATGTACCTGCTTTCGCCCTCACCTCTTCTTCGGTAACATCCGGATGTATATCTAATAAGCTGGGGCTAAAATATATTGTGTTTCCATCTTTTCCTAATAATAAAGTTTTATTTATAAGCGAGAGCCTTTCTTTAAATTTACTGAGGCTCATATCGCCTGAAGCCAATAAGTCTCCCAAAAGAATTAAAAATTCCCTGCGCACTGCTTTCTGATTAACAAAATAATTTCTTTCATTCTGTGTCTTCGGCCCTTCTGGTTGCTTTTCAGGAAATCTTACAGCCTCTTCCCAGGGAACCTCCAAAGCATACGGTAGATTCAAATGTCTCAACATCTTCTCAGCGCCGGTCTTTGCGAAGGTATCTCTGGAAGATTTAATCACATCGATAGAGGCAATTCTTATATGTTTACCCAGAATTAATACCAGAATAGCCAGTCCGCCTAATATCGGTACAGCCCATTGCCACCATTGCTCATTTCCCTCAATCAACGAAGTAAACCTCTGTAGCAACTCTCCGCCCGAAGCTAAACTCGCCCAAAACAAAACTAATGTGGCTACAGGCGACGAAGAAATTTCTGTTGACTCTGTTAACTTGATGCCAAGCTCTTTTTCTATTTGCCCTACCTTGAGTGTTAATTGTTCTTGTAATTTCTCTATGGTCGGCAAATTCTGTATCCTTTGTTCCGTCTCAGGAGATATTCCTGAAAGTTTCTTCAAACAATTACTGAGCCAATCTTGCGGGAGGCTGGGTAAGATTTTGTAGAGGATTATCGCACCGGGAATCATCAATATTAATATAGCGATGCGCACAAGCGGATTTGAGAGATCTAAGCTAATTGAAGCGAGGTTAAAACCCATCGCACCTACGCAGTGGGATAAGGTTGCCCAGCCGCCGCTGTGAGGAAGCCAGTTCCCTAAACAACCCAGCGCTGAAGTTAAAAATGATAAGGCAATGATACAACTATATAGGCCGATGCCGTTTGAGTGTGGAGATCTACCCATGTAAGGCTGGATAACTTTATTAATTCTCTCTTTTAATTGCTTAACTGCTATGCCGACCCTCTTAAGCTCTTCCACTAGTTGTTTGGCTTTTTTTCTGGTTTCTGGAGAGAACCTTTCATCGGTAGCATGTTCTTGCAATGCATCCGCCACTTGTTCGGCAATCGTCGGCAACCCTATATCAATTCTATCATGGATTAACGTAGCCGCTTTTTGCTTCCATTCATCAGTTAGCGTCTCGTCGGTAACTAGCGCGCGTAATTCGGGTTCTATCTTTTGCCAGAAACCTACACATGTTTTGATGTCATCAAAACAATCCTGGACATGATTAAGATGCTCATCAATTTTATCTTTAACCTTCGCTCCATCATCTAGCTCTACATCGATTTGTTCCATCATCTTGACGGTTCCCTCAAGGCGTTTGCCCATATTATTTCCAAAAGAATCTATCCTTTGTATTAAACCCAAAAGCTTAACCTTACTACCCAGTTGTCTTATAATAAGTGGTGGCTTATTTTGGTGAATAGTTTGGTCATCGGAAGGCCCTGCTGACGAAGGGGTTATAGAAAAATCGGGGATGGTTCTATTTTTTTGGCGCCCTATGCAACGAATTGCGGCGACTATAATTGCCAAGACTACAGCGGAAACTAAAAGTAAGGTAATCTGCATTCTCAAACCCGCTAAGGCTGCCTGCGGTGGGCCGTGGGCAAGCACTGACTTCCAGAATTCCGCCAACCCGCCGCAGCGACGGAGCCAGCTCACCAAGCCGCCCAGCGCTAAACTTAAGACCGAGAAGACCAAACACCCGATAAGTGCACTTAATGTCGCACTGCCGCCGTTATGATAGGCTTGGGTTCTTCCGTGCTTCTTAAGAGCTTCCGCTACCGCCCCTCTTGGCATTTCTAAAACTTTCGCAAAGACATCTTGCAAGGCCTTTACCTCGTTGATTATATCTTCAATTTTTTGACGTATTTCTTCGCGATATTCAAATTTAATAAAACCAATCTTTCCAAAGCGGGTTAAAATTATTCTTGGCTCAAAACCCTCAAACGGTGATTTCTGATGGCTTTTCAAATATATTTGAATTGTATTTATTAAGTTATCCAGAGCATAATTAAATGACCTGACTTTTCCTTTATCTGTATCCTCGCTAATAACCGAAGTATTGAACCAATAAATTAAACTGCGTATTCTCACTAATAAATCATTCAGTTTTGCGTCAAATGACTGTGCTTGAAGCAGCTGAAGACGTAATTCTGCATCTGGTTCGCTTGAAAGACGCACAGGTTCTTCGCCTGAGGCAGGCTTAGTTAATTCTCTTGCTGGCTTAAAGTTGATGGAGTCTCCTTCACTTAAAATCGTATTTTGATATTTAGTTTTTCTGTCTTGGTAACTTAACTGTTTTCCTTGGTCCCACCAGATGAGGCTGCCATTAAACTCTACGGCTATATTCTGTAAATCCACATAACAATCATCGAGAATCTGAAGTAAGATTGTGCCTTCAGGTATAATCACTTCTTTGTCATTTACTTTTATCTTAATAGATTTCTTGAGGGCAAGGGGCGGCTTATTTTCTCTCTGCAGCGCCTCCCTATAATTTTCAAATTCCGCAACCATATTTCTCATAATAAATGCCTCTTTGCCTATGAACACTGCGGAGTTCAAAAGTTCATAGGCCTTTTTACTCCCCAGAACTTTAATCATTGCCTCAATAATATCTCTTCCCGTAAACCCATGCAGAACTAAGTTAAATACAACTTGAAATGGATATACCCCATCGTAATAGATGTTATCGATATCTACCGCTACGCCTTTATAATCCCCTTGCGGCTTATGATGGACAATAATATTATCTTTTTTGGGGTCAGCAAAGAAAACCATGCCATCAAAAATATAGTAATACATCAGATAAGCCTCAATTCTTATTTGGTCCATTTTACTTGGTTCTAAGTAAGCATTTGTCTGGGGAATTAAGCCCTCAGTAAATACAATTCTTAATCTACTGTCTTTTCCTGGAACAGTATAATAGCCGCCCATAGATGGAGCCAAATCTAAATCTTTTTCGCGCACTTTCCTGGCAATCTCTACAATTTTGGCAGCATAGTCTTCATTATAGGGATATCCTGAATCCGAAACCGCTACATCTGCCTTCACCACCTTAATCAGAAAAGTAAATCTATCTAAATTATCTTTTGTTCTATATACTACTTTATAAACCCTTCTAAATCCGCCTTCTGCTTTATAATAAAAATCCTCTGTTTCAATATCCTCTGGCTGCACATCAAATCTCTTAAAGATATTGCGCAAAACATCTGCTACCACTTTGCGGTCATTCAGCAAAGATGCGATTACTTCGTAATCCTCTGTTTCTTTCTGAACCGACCTTCGCTCATTCTCAATTAATGTCGCATTGGTATGCGCGGACTCCCCGAAATAAGTCTCAATTACTGCTGGCAATTCATCCCATCTTATCCGCCGGTAAGTTCCGGGTTTTAAATCAGCTATTTTAATCTGGCCGACTTCGCATCTTATAATGCGCTCAATAGAATATCTCAAGCTTCTAAACATCTCTTCTATTTTCTCTTCAGCCTTATAAGAAAAACCTATCCTGATCCGAGTAAATTCTTTGCTTATCTCCAGCACTTCCACTTGATTCGGCCTTACTCTCTTGTAATTAAATACGCTTCTCCGTAGGTTACCCTGAACTCCTATCAATATTCCTTGCTCTATAACCGAAACATGTCTGGGGTTAATTGCCCCTTTGATAATTACTTCGTAGATTTCTGGCGCAGTAATTTTATTGCTTTCCAGATGCCGCTTAAAATTCTCATTGTTAGTTAATATCACTAAGCCTTCGGTTTGCGGATGGGCTGAAGTAAGCGGAGAATATTTTTGTAATTCTACCGGCAGATGCGACCATATAGATTCTTTACGGTCTCTTCTTAGGGACTCGCCTTTTTGCTTATGATAAAGGATTATCTCTTCTGGTTTAAGGACAAAGTCTAGAGGTAAGTATGCGGCAGGTATGTCCTTTCCGCTATCAACCCCTGCAAAGGCAGAATAGAGTCTTCCTGTGTGCACAACAGCTGCATCTGCCGAAACCATAGGGACGTAGGAAAAGACGCTCAAAAAATTGGGTACGGTTCTATTGTCTCTGTATTTTACGTAAATAAATATTGCGGCTATGGCTACGATGAGAATTAAAGGTGAGAAAATCTGCGGGCTGAAACCCGCTAAGGCTGCTTGTGGCGGGTCGTGAGGCATCAGGGCTAAACTTGCGCCTTTGGCGATACTGACTATCTCCGGCAACCCGCCGCCGATTGCACCGATGGAGGTAAACCAATCTAGTAAGTCCTGCCCCCAGGCGACGTTAATGAGAAATAAAACCAAAGCGGAAGCTAAAACATAAAGTTTCCATGAGAATACGACTGGCCCCACTGTCCAGGTTGAGTCGGGAACAAGTTTTGTTTTGGATGCGCCACTGTCTGTTGACTCTCTTTTCGCTTTAGAGTAGGAAGTAACTTTTTCTATATGCGCTTTTATAACCTCATCTACTATTTCGTAAATTCTTCCGTTTGAGATATATACATTTGGACCCCATTCATGCTTAAAATGAGTTTTCATTATACCTGGGCTTAATTTATCAAACAATTTTTGGTTTGATATATAGATACAATCTTGCCATCTAGCCTGAATCTCTTCTATAAACATTCGCAAATCGCGTAATCTTTCTTTGTAGCTCAAGGGCTTCTCAACTCTATGAAAGGAGCCAAAGTCAGAAACATTTATTACCCTTCCATCTGGACAAAGTTTAAAGTTGCCAGTGTGTAAATCCTGGTGTTGCCTTCCATCAGCTCCTGTCCTCATACCTAAATAACCCAAATCGTGTATTTTTTCAGCAATTTCAAATGATTGCCTTAATAAAGACTCCACAAGTGTATTTCCAGTAATTTTTAAGGAATTGGAATAATATTCCAATTCTCTCCACCTTAAACTCCCCAATCTTATTCCATCTACATATTCGAATATTTCAATGCGGAAAGGTCTCATTGGACTATGGGTAATTTCTTTTTGATCCTTTGCATACTGTCTGTATGTTCTATATGTCCCTTCAGGAAATTCAATCATACATATGGGCTTTTGTGTGTTTGCATCTTTACCGTAGGTATCCCACATCGCTTTTGCAACGGTAAAGTTACTTTTTTCTACCAGGTCTTTTCCCATACTTTCTTCACCTGGAATTTTAAATATTATGTAATGGCTACCGTTAGTTGCTATATGCCCCCTAAATGCCTGAGTGACCGAGGTCCAATCATATCCTAGATATTTTGTAAATGAATTTCTCCTTCTCGCAAAAGTAAGGGGTGTATCATCGGGATTAAAAAACGACGAGCCGTCATCCCTCGCAAAAACAAACCAAGATTCTGAAGATTCCCTTTGGCTAATTAAAAATTGGAATAATTTATGCATTTCATCAAAATTGCCCAGTATTTTAGCTATCTCTGGAAATTGGCACTCCATATGCTCTCTGCCTTGGCTATAGTATTCTATATGCAACTTCGCCGCACCCGTCGTATTCATATTAGTTCCTGCAGCTCTCATAGCTCTCAGACCGCTTCTGTCTATCTTTCTATGCCTCATCAACTTGCCCCAAACCCGCCAGAGGAATCCAAGGGAAATGAGACCAACTATTGTTACTATAGCGCATATTAATAGAGTTTTTACATGGGATAAGGCAAGAGAATTAAGGAAGACACCAGAAGGGATTTCTATTTTAGTAGTGCTGGAAAGGCTGATAAGCCCCGCCAACCCGCCGCCGATTTTGCCGGTTTTGGCAAAATAATGGAGTATCGCCGCAAGCGCGGAAAGTCCAACTACGGCAATAGTCGCCATAAAAGGAATATTCAGAATAAGGGCTCTTCGGATGTAGGGAGTATTTTGGCTGTTTGAACCGTGGGTGGACTGGCGCAACTTTAATTCCTCTCCATCTATGAAAACGCGGGGGTTATAGAATACAAAATCTAAATGGCAAGGACAAGATACGCTCCCGCCAAAATCACTATTTGCACCAATAGCTAAATGCGCAGTGAATCCTGCTTTTTCATCTTCTAAGATATTTCCCGTGACCATAGCTTTTGGATTTAGGCCAATGCCGAATTCAGCAACATTGAAGGCGCATTGACCATAATCTTTGATTTTCTCAACAATCTCATCCGGAAGAGATTCTTTTTGCACAAAACCATCCTTAATAATTAATCTTATTGGCTGTTTAAGCCTCCCTAAAAATGCCGCACTTCCGTCAACAACCAATACTCCATTTGCTGTTCCTTCAACAGGGGCGATATAGGCCTCTCCAGATGGTAGATTTCCCCATTTCCCAGGGCTTGTAAATAAACCGTCGTCAGCCAATGCGTTCCTTCCCTCGATAGACATTTCAAGATGCGTGCCATTATCTGTTTCTACCACTAAGTTTTTGCCTTGACTTAAGCAATTTGCCACCTCTGTCACCTGCTTCGTTAAATCAGAATAATCCAGTTTAACTGACCTTTTAAGTATCTCTGTAGTAATCATCGGCATACTGGCAATCCTTGCACCATTTTCACAGGCCTCTTGGCGTGCTTTTGTATGCGAAATAGACATTGAGGTTAAAAGAATTGCTATATCTGCTTCTTTTAAGGCAGCAGCTATTGCAGGGGGTGGTTCTTCGCCGTGCATCTTACGGGGAGCCATTTGCAACAAAACTACCTCTATACCGTCTCTTCTCATTACTTGATAAAAAGCATCGGCTAAGACCTTCTTTTCATCGTCACAAACGATAAGCACCCTTTCACCTTTTTTATACCCCATGCATTGATTAATAATAGTTCTGACAATTTCGCTATCTCCTTTGTTTCCAGGAGAAAATGAAACAGATTTGGAGTCGCTTCTATATTTAATATATGCGATTGCGGCAAAACTGACAATTACCATCAAAATGAGAGGTACTAAAAACCAACCCATCGCACCTACGCGGTGCGATAAGGTTGCCCAGCCGCCGCAGTGATGGAGACAGCTAACCAAGCCGCCGGACGCCAATGCACAGCCGCCTACAAGAGAAGTAACGAACCCCAGAGCCATAAACAGTAGAAGATTTTTCCCACCCCCTGTCTTGTTTGAGCTAACATCATTTTCCTGAGGTAGTTGAGGAACGGCCTCCGATTGGCACGATCCATCTGATCCAGAAGATACTTTTTCTTTATATATAAATCGCCATCTTCTCTTATTTTCAGGATCTTTGGGATCAGTGAGTTTTACTATTCCGGGAAAATCAGACTGATTTTTAAGGATAGATTCAACAATCTGGTCAAGATACGCCTCTGGGTTAGTCAGCTGACCTTGAAGGTATTCAGCGATCCGCTCAACCCTTCTAAACAAAATTTCAGCTGTTTGTATAAGCAAGGAAAACTTAGGAATATTATCCACATCAAGCCCTGAAGACTCTGCAGCCCAATCTGCATATTGCAAATGCTTTCTTGCCCGACTATCTACTTTTCTATACAGCTGAATATTTTTTTGCATCCTTTTTGCCAGTCTCTTCAAAAGCTTATAATAGGCAACTTCTTTTTTTCTACGGATAAAGAAGTAGCAGTTTATAGCATAACCCCTATCCAAAGTTTCTTCAAAATCAGAATCTGAAAGAGGTTTGTCTAACTCGACTTGTAATCTAGACAAATGTTCTTGATCTGGCTGTTTACTGATCCATCTTAACCGCATTGCCTTATGCCACATCGCTTTATACTGCATATACATGCCCAAAAGTTTTGAGAAAATTATTTGATGTTTTCCCCGCAAAATATACAAAGCAAAGACGGCAATAATGAAAATTAAAAGTATGACATTCTGCGGGCTCGGACCCGCTAAGACTGTAGGCGGGCCGTGGATAGATGCCTGACCCATCCCACTTACGAAGTGGGATAAGGTTACCCAGCCGCCCAGCGCTGAAGTTAAAACCGCTAAGGCAATGATACAGCTACAGAGTCCGATTCCTTTTGTGCATGAGGATTTACCTTCCAGAATCTGCTGAGCTGTCTGTATAATGTATATATGTTGCGGTTTAGCGTCGCGTCCTCTTTTGGCAATTTTTGGTCCGTATATTGCTAATAATTGGCTAACCGCATTTGTATCCTGCCTTTTAACAGCGCTATCCAACTCAGCCATTCCCGCATCAAGAGTTTGTTTTGGCTTTTCAGATGGCCTTTGTGGCCTGTCTTCGTTTGGCTGTGTGGCTGGGGGCTCGGTTTCTCTAACTGCAAGTCCACCTGACCTCTGGCAATAATATGCCACTACGACCTCTCTGATGGAAGGACTAAAGTGTGGGGCAGTCTCAAGAATAAGATCTAAAGTAAAAGTATTATCTGCATTACCCATTTCTTCAATTGCTTCTGCGGCTTTTATTATCCTCTCTGCTATTTTATAAACTTCCTCTCCTAAATTTGGCGTCTCTATAAGCGCTCTGGCAGCAGCTTTTGCCTTTTGAGTTTGCAGCTTTCTTAAGTGTAAAAATGCCAAATCTAATTGGCGAAGTCGTGGTCCCGGTCCTTTAGCCACTTGTCTGCCATTTTTGGTCTGGGTGACAAATTGGCAAATTTTTTCATCTGGATGCTTTAACAATTGCGCAAAAATAGTCTGCTTTATTTGTTCTCTTTGTTCAGAGGTTATCTGTTCATTGGAAATAATTTTTAAACCCTCTTTACTTAAGATGAGTTTTGTGCCATCTTCAGTAATAGCGGCTAAGGCATTGCCTTTAAGGGTTACCTCTTTTAAGGTGAGCGGGCAATCTCCGTTATCTTTATCTGCCCACGTAGGTAATGTTTGGGGTACAGTAGTTGAAAGTGAGCCTTTGGTAAATTCAAGTTCAAAGGGCGGCTTTAACGCTCGCAGGGCATTGAATATAGCCGCAGGAGCATCCCTAATATTAATTGGCCCGCGCAACCTGCCGGAAAATTTATATTTTTCTATAAATCTAAATGGCCAGCGGCCTTGCCCAGGCCGATATAACTTATAGACCGGCTTACCTGTTGCGTCAACGCCGTCAAGTACCACATAGCCCAACTCTTCCTGCCTTCCCTCCTGTAGAATAACAATTCCGGTTATCTTCTTCTTAGCATCGCGTTTTACTCTAATTTCTATTGCCGGCAATTCTACCTCAGGCCGCAATATTAAACGTTCAACTTTGCTATCAACGGTGAGAATATGCAGTTCATCCAACAAATCAAACTCATCAAACTCAATAGGCAAAGGAATAATCTCGCCTGCCCAAGAGATATAAGGATTGCGATTCTTTGTGTCTGAGGCTATATGATAACCTGTGGCAATAAGGTCGAACTGTCCTGCCCCTAACTTTTGCGCAAGCGAAAAGAGGTCTTTACAGCCTCCCATATAATGGTTACGTATCGCAAAAATCGCTCTTCCCGGAGTTCCGTCAGGTTCACGGGCAAAAACACGAATAACATCAGAGGAAACTCTACCATTAACCATAAGTTCATCAAAAGCGCAAATTTTGGTGGCGTGGTGATGCTCAAGGGGAGGAATTTTTAAACCGCGAATCCTTACGTAAGGTAAAAATCTTCCGGCCTCGGATTCTCTTTGGGTAGGGGCTATGACCTCTTTAGGAACAGATTCTTCAATAATTATGCGCACCAACCGTCCACTCAAATCCATTCCGCTCATCGCATTAACATTAATAATATAACGATTTTCCATTATTTCTATCTTACCGGCACTATCAAGATTGCCTTGCAGGATAACCGGTCCCTGCTGAGAAAGTTCTTCAATCACAGAAACAAAGTTTTTGCTCTCATACATCTGCGTAATCACTAATTCCATATTGCCGTCACATATCCTATAAAGCGCGCGGCTATGCTGTAGGGTAGCTGCGGCATTGCCTTCTACAATACGATAACCGGTCACCAGCGCTGTTTTAGTATCACGCAGGATATCAATACATACTTCGGGCTCACCTTTTTGTGCCGGAAGCCAAACTGCGACAATTAAGCCATTTTTAAGCACCTTATACCCAAAACTACAAGCAAACTTATGTGGCAAGAAAATTGAATCAATATCTCCTGAACTCAGCTTTCCCAGACAGCTAATATATGTAGAAACCACCAGTGGTGTCTCTTGGCTATGCTGGTATAGCCTTTTACCTATATTTTTCCCTACGTTTCCAACTTGTTCAACTGCCTCTTTTGTGTCCAACTCAAAGGCCACTACTTCCCCTAACGGAGATTTACCCGACCCACGTTGCCCGGACTTTATAATATATTTTAAGGTAAACACCTGACACAGCTCATCCCATTCAGATGCAGTAAGAGCAAAGTAATATGGATCCTTAAATAACTCTTGCGACCGCGCCAAGGCCTTAAGTTTAGCTACTTTTGCCAGCGCAATTTGTGTGGCACTACTTAAGCCGGAGTTTAATTTGGCGAAGTCTCGTTCTTCCACCGTGGAGAAAAGAAGTTCTTGGCAGAAACTACGCAAGAACTGATTCGCCTCCTGCCTGGCCTTGCTTTCGCTAGATTGCAGGATTTTAATCCCTTTTCCCTGGTCTTCTAAAGTCTCGGTAATGTCCAAAAGGTAGGGTGTATTATTATATTGAGCTACCAATGCTTCTATTCTCTCATTAGTTCCTCTTATAAGGTCTCGATATTTCTGGGATTCTTGATACCACTGGCAATACTGCGCAAATGCCCTTTCCAGCGCAGTCAGCTTTATTCCCAATCTATTAAATCGCTGAGGTTCTTCAAGAATAGCGGTAAATAACTCTTCCATTGCTTCTAATAACGCACTTTTATCACTCTCAACTTCATCTCTATCGCTTCCTTCCTCAATATATGCCTGAAGAGTATTTTGATACAACAGCGCCCATCTTTGCATATATCTTTTAGAAAGATAGTAAGCATTTAAATACGCCACATCGGCTAAATAAGGACATTCCATTTCATCCAACCAGAAAGCCCGCTGAGTAAATATGGCTATTTCTATCGCCATTTTTACTAATGCGAATTCACTATTGCTTATACGCTCATCCAGAAGTCTGGGGAGGTCTTCAAGAAAAGAGACTTCAGCATAATAGGCCTCTTTAAAGGTGTCTTTTAAATCATCCAAAATCTCAATTCCTTGCACCTGAAATTCAACAAAGATTAAATCCGGGTGGATAGCCACACAATTTTCCAAGATGAACGTAAGGTATTCTTTGGCTAACTGCCGAAGCATTTCATCTTCGCTTTTTAAGTTAGCTACCAGCTTAGGCACATATTGCATCAACTCATCCTGAGCCTCCCTAAATTCCTCCTGTTCGTCTTTTCCGATTATCCCTTCCCAAACACTAGCCCGTGGGTATTGCTTAAGCTCTTCGTAACTGCCAATTATCTGAGCAAGATAATTTATGAGCTCGAGAAATCTTCCTTCATCTTCTATTTCATCCATACTGGCAAAACTCTGCTTTTGCGAGTAGTTTATCTTATGGCCTAAACGTCTTCTTACCTGCGCGGGAATAAAGGTATCGGTAATCTCTAAAGAAGCTACCTCCATCTCTTCTCTTTCCGCTTGACTTCTTTGTTCTATTTGCCGTTGTATTTGAAGACGAATGTAATTGCGTTGTGCTTGCCTATAAGGATTATTTTCGCCTCTAAACCAGGCCTGATAAGCATCTTCTACTGTCTCATTAAACTCATCATCGCTGAAGCCGGAAAGCGCCATCAACTCATGCACAATTGCTGCAGCTTTATCTTGACACCAACCACAGAGATTTATTCCGTAGGTAAGACTTGAGTGGGCAATAAAAATAGTCTTTATATTAGCCGTATGTAGGACATTAACTTGATTGAATTTTGAAAGCTCGAGCAGTTTCTCAGCCGGTTCTGGAAAATTTAATTCCTGGATAAAGAAATTGGCAATCTTTATCAACTCTTGTGTATAAGCATGAAAACCAACTCCTTCTTCATAGAAACTTTCAATCACTTCGTCAATCAATACATCGTGCACCCTTTTTTTAATATAAGGCTTGATGGATTTATCTCTAAAGAAAGTCTCAATGGTGTAGGGGGCGCTTATTTTATATCTCGACAGGATATCCTTTACTCTAACAACCTGATCTGGCCTATAGAGCCCTGTTTGGAATAATACCTCAAAGCTCATATCTTTATAAGCCTCATTTAATTTCGCCCAGTCGCGAGGCATCTCCTCTAGATACAAAAAGGCTAAAGCGGTTCGGGCTATGATATCCTGGGGATTTGACTTAATAATACCTTTTAATCTATATAAGACATTTTGCAACTTATCTTCTTCTGTAGAGCGATAGTGCGAAATTACCGCCATATAGCAACGAATAATAGATTCGGCTTTCTGTCTAATTTCTTCTGCATCAGGATATTTTTCTAGATACGCTGCGAATATAATGTGGCATGCATCAAGTATCTCTGCTGCCTCATCAAGTTCTTTGTTATCTATAAGAGAATCTGTTAATTTATTTAGGCTCATAAGTAATTTTGCTACCCGCTTGTAGATACACTTATCAAATCTAAGTCTTCTGCAAAATTGAGAATTTGGCTTTCCAATCTCTTTTAGGACTTCTCTAAAGTTATCTATATTTTCTTTGCTTAAGATGCGCCGTTTAGCAGCAAGTATGTAGAACAATACCAAATCTTCTTCGGTAAGCGTATCTTCGTTGTCTCTTTCTAACTCATGGCCTAAAATTTCGTGGGTGAATGCTACTGCTTGAAGGAGAAGAGCAGCAATAGACAGATATTGGCTACATCTTGAGGCTAAATAGGTTAAGGCATCAAGATTTACAGTAATAATTCCATTTTGCTGGTCATCGTCTATTAGTTTGGGAGATTTAGAACAGAATTTTATGTAGAGGGATTTTTCGGCAAGTCCAGTTACATCTTCTGCTGATAAATCTTCCCTGGCTAAATGAATCCTCTTTTTTATGGCATCATTTAAGATGGCTAACAATGTGTGTCTATCTATTCCTAATGCCTTGGCGATTACCTGTAAATTCTGAGTATCTACAACTTGGATAACTCCATGCCTAACCACCTCAAGGCTAATTGGTAAATCTTGCGGATAATCCTTGTGTCTTATATATTCCTTGCTGTAATAAGGTTCCTTTAATTTTAGCTGAAAACCACCTTTCTGACCATCTGATGTAAACCACCCTTCATATTCAATCTCAATTAACCTCTGTTTGTAGTATGTAGTGATAATATTTCTAAGATAAGGGAGGAATCTATTTACATTGTTTCGATAAATTCTCTCTAATTCCCGTGCATTTTTTGCTTCTTTCATCTTGTTAATCACGCCTCGTGCCAGATTTTCTGAATCTACACTGAGTTCTTTAATAATAAATATAAAAAATTTATCCTGGCCTTTTAGGGAGACAATTTTTCCCTCTGGATATTGCGGATAAGGAATCCCTGTTACCAGAATCACACCGGCATATCCTTCTTCTTTTAAGACACTTTTAAATACCTGCCAGGTTGGGAATTTGCGTTTGGTGCTGAAAAATTCTGCGATACCTTGGTCTCTCTTCAACTTTTTCACGAGATACTTTTGCTTATTGCCTGCTTGGTCTTTCATGGTTATGACAATATCAACCGTTGCGCCGCTAAACTTGTGGAACGGGCGCATCTTATCTTTGATTTTTACTTTTATGGACTGATAAAATTCATCAATAACCGCGCCCTTGGCTTGCAATATCTCGGCAAGCGTTAAGACTATTTTCACAAAAGTCTTATCTTGATATGCCAACCTTTTATAACCTTCTGTCGTAGCAAACTTTTTAATCAGCCGCTCTGCTTCGCTGTCTGCCCCTTGAGGCTTCCCCCACCCCCAAACCACAAATCCGCCGCAGCGATGGATATTCGGGGTTTGTTCTTTTTTGGCTAACTTATCTATCTTATTCCTGTATAATTCAAGAGAGCCTGGGTCTTTGTCTTTTAAGGCACTTTCATCTTGCAAGAATTGTCCTATTAAATCTAAAACCTTCTTTAATGTCTCGCTGCTACATCTACCTTGCGCGCAGAGTGTCAATATAGTTCCTTTCTTTATGTCTATTCCTCCTAAGTCCTCTCGAGACGTTAAGTAAATTAATTCTTGCTTACCGCCTATCAGATAGATATCTGTTTTGAGATTATCCCATATATATAAAGCTAAGAGATAAATTCTTTCTTTTGCTTCTTTGCTAATTTTTTCAAGATTTTCAGCTACTATTTCTATATCGGCAAGGTGTTCTTTTTTCGGCGAAACTGTCTCTTTTTGTGCAGGTGGCACAGCAGTCGTTTTAGGCCTCTGCTTAAATTTAGTTCTTTCTACTTTAGTAAGCTGGCTTAGATTTCTAAGTGTTTCGTATGCCTGTTTTATCGTAACATGTTCCTCTTTAGGAAGTTCTGCGAGCATCTCGGCTATCTCTTTTTCAAACTGTCTACCTCCTTCCACAGCGTCCTTTATCTTCGCTATCAGTTCATCAACATATGCGTCTATTTTGCTTTTTATTCTCGTAGTAGATGAGATTGAAATTGATGCGGGTATTTCTTTCATTAATCTATCACGAAAACTAACCAGGGCCAATTTCGTCTTTATCCACTCTATGCGCTCATCTATCGCGTTGCTTTCTTTCAGTGACTCCATAATCGTGTCTGCCTTTTGACCTAATAAGTCTTTTAATCTATCTAACAGTATGGCTTCGTTAATTGGGGACATATTAATAAAACTTCTTATTGCTGCATCGCATCTGTTTATTCCATTATCACAAGCCTTTCTGATTAATTCGAGCTCGGGTTCAAGCCCATACTTTCTTGTCTGCTGAAGCATGCTGTCTCTTTTTTGCCTTAGTAAATTTGCTGCCAATTTGAAAACGTGTCCTGCCCTTACGTAGCGGCTCTCTCCGAAGCACTGCTCTGCTTGGACCAATAGAGTTGCCGCTTGATACAATTCCTCCGGCAGAGCGGTTATTTTTTTAGCATCCTTAATCTTGGGATGAAAGTAAAGCTTAAAATCGTTCGCTATGATTCTTTGCACATCTTTAATTGTTATTTTCGTTTCGCCAACCTGGCGCAATAGATTGCGTATCTCTTTTAAGCTAAAATGAGCTCCTGTGCCGTCCAATAAGATAGTTATTATTGCCGTCCATTTATCAGGCAGAGGCTGTTCATTTCCAAAAAGAAGCGCTACCACATCTACGCCCAACCTCTTAGCGATCTTGACGATGGACACAAATTTGCGGTTTTCTATTCTTCTTTCTTCAATGTTTTGTATTGTCTGATACGCCATTCTTAAACTCTTAGCCAATCTGTATATGTCTAGCCCTCGCGCTTCTCTTGCCCTCCTTACTCGCTCACCAAGGGTCTCACCCGCCTTTATATATTCTAAGACGTCTGGAGAAAACGCGTTGGGCTTATATTTTTCTCTTCCCCAGCCCCAAGCCACAAATCCGCCGCAGTGACGGATATCTAAAACTCCTATTCCAGCAAGCGGATTTTCTCGGTCATATTTTTGTCTTTCGTCAGAGTCGCCGAGTATCTCATAGGCCTCAGCACATTTCTTAAACTTCGCTTCTGCTTTTTTATCATTAGGATTTTTATCTGAATGGTATTTAAGAGCCATTCTTCGGTAAGCCTGTTTAATCTCGTCTTGCGAGGTATTTCTGCCAACGCCAAGTGTTCCGTAGTAATCCTTTTTCCTCCATTCTCTCCTCCCGAATACACTGCTCCATATATTTCTAAAACATGAAGAGGACCGATTGCTCCAATCTTTAATTTGTTTTAAATAGAATTCTAAGTTACGCAACCGTTTCTCCTCCTGTTCTAATGCGGATATCACATCACCTATTTGCTTATCCAGGTTTTCAACCCTCTCTTCCAGCCTTTTATCTGAAGCTCTCAACTCCTTAAATCCCTTTATCAAAATATAGAGTATTTTAATGAGATAATAAACGGATATTATGAGAACTACGATTAGCCCAATATCATCTTCTGTTATCATAAGCACACCTATATCTTTTGTATCATTCCACGCCTTTGGCAAATTGGTGCTGTCTTGGCCATAAGCCAAAGTCGCCAAAGTTAAAACCACAATACAGACTAACAGCAGCAGGTGCGTCTTACCAGATTGATGGTTATTATTCTTTAGGACTTCGCTTTCCTTAGCCAAGATATCCAGCACCTTTACCCAAATTTCTTTGGTCTGGGTCTCTGAAGAAACTGGACTTGCACCTGCTTCTTTAATTGCCTGATAAATTCTCAACTGTAAATTACTCAAGCCTTCCTTAGCTAATATTTCCATAAATACCTTATTTACCCTGGGAACATCCTTATCTTCTATTAAGTTACCCCTCACCTTTTCATCAATCATACTGCGGACATAATCCTGGGCTCTTTGGCGTATTTGCTCATCTTCACTTGGGTCTATGGGATCCGGAACAAGCGCTAAATATACCTTTAAACCCAATTCCTTTAGCTCCTCACCCTGTGCTTGCTCTATCCAGGTAAATTCTTTAATGCCACTGGCCGACACTGCTCCTCCGCCTATAGCAAAGATAGTACCCCTTGCCTTTGCTTCTACAAATTCACCTAAAAATTCTATTCGTCCCACTATACTTAAGGTATTCTTTAAAACCCTCTCCCATCCGTCTACATCACACTTTCTAAAGTGCTCAAGAGCAGAGAGCACATTGGTTAAATTGGGGTCGTTTTTAATCTGCGCATGGGCCTGGGCTGCTCTTTCTGAAAGAATAGAAGCGCAACTTTCAGAAGGTAGTATATTGCTTTCTTCCTCCCCTGCCGCCCTGAACACATCCTTAAACCTTGTTGAAGAGGGCAGACCGAGTCTTGCACAGGCTTGGGCGTAGGCTTTTTCAAGGGGAGACTGCTTTTTCTTCTGGGAGGTGACGAGCGAACTTTTACTTAAGGTTGCTATCATCTTATGCACTGTATCCTGTGGCTCTTTAGTATCTTTATTTTCGCTTGCCAGAGGTTTTAACTCAGAGATGCGCTCAATAAAAGCGATGTTGCCATACATATCCTTGACAAAAATAATCTTACCGATATTCTCGATATCGCTACTGCAAACCTCTTCTTTCATCAGATATTCCTTACTCACACCCAACGCCTGAGCGAGCAAAACCCACTGATTAAAGGTAGGCACGCTCTGCTCGGTCTCCCAGCTTTTTATTTTACGGCTCTTGACTTTTATTTCTCGAGAAAGTTTGGGTCTGCCTAAATGCAAACGCATCCTTGCCTGAATTATTCTTTTCCCGAAACCAGCAGTAAGCCAGGCCGGCCCAATCCGAAAATCAATATCCGAACATTCACCTTTCTTAAGACTGGCTAAAATTTCTGAATGTAACTGTCTACATCTACTTTCTGGTATATCCAGAAACTTAGCCATCGTTTGTTCATCCATCCCTTTAATGTAGTAGAGTTCCAAAATAAACTGTGCTGCGGGCGAGGACTGCGCGATAAAACAATGTGCTTGCGGTATCTGCTCGCCTTCCTCTAAGGCTTGAGCAATATTTCTATTTTTCTCTTCGTTTACCTGCGCTATATCCTTTTCTGTAACCTCCTTCTTAACCTCGTAGCCAAGCAGCACGGTATCGCCGTCAAAATCTTTGACAAAAATCAACCCTCCTATACCCGCTACTTTCCTTCTATCCTCTTCTCCTCTAATCAAATAGTCTGGATGAACATCCAGAATCTCGGCAAGCTGAACCCATTGGTTATACGAAGGAATGGTTTTCCCATTTTCCCAATTGCCTACCGTAGGTTGCGTTACATGTAATTTTTCCGCCAGCGTAGTTTCGCTCATACCCAAACGTTCTCTTGCCTTCTGTATTCTTTCGCCCCATCCCGGAATAACTTTAGATTTATCAAAATGTAAATCTGCATACACCTGCTGGCCATTTTGCAAGGAAGTTCTCGTTTCTGAGAAAACCTGAGAAATTAACCCCTCGGTTACGCCACATAAACTACCTACTTCTTTCTGTTTCCAATCTTCAAAATAGACTAACTCTACAATCAGTTGGGCAGTGGGCGAGGTCGAAATTAACCGGAAAATTCTTTCTACCTCATCTTTCTGTATCGCTACTTGGCAAGGGTCTATTTCTTTAGTTTGTGCGGTTGTCCGAGGCAGGAATAAAGACTCTCCGTCACTTTCCGTATCCTCTAAGTCTGAAAAATGCAGTATGATGGTTCGCTGTTTTCCTACATCTCTCTTTCTTATGGCAATACCTGCGCTACGCATCTCATCAATTGCCCTTCTGGATGCTATTGTATAAGCCCAACTTCTGAATTTTGTGTTTTTATTTGGGTTATACTTTCCCCGCGCCTCGACGATTGCTGCACCAGCAATCTCCTGACACCTATCAAAATAAAATGCAGGCCACTTCTTATTAATCTGTGTTGCCAGCCAATTTACCAGCTCTTTAGGGTCTTCATTATCCGGTAGTTTCTGCTGAGCTTCATCCGACTCCATAAATTCTGGGTCAGCGTGAAATAGGGAGTCAAAAACACCGAATCCAGGTGTATCCGTAAAATCTTCATCTATATGCGCTGCGCCTACAGCGCGAGGCCCGGGCATATCATCTAAAACTTTATCTAAGTGTTCTTGTATAGCCCGCTCGATGTCCTTGTGAAACATTTCAGGATATTTTTCCTTTAACTGCGCAAGAATGTCTGTCCGGCTGATAAATGGTTGCTCCTCTAAAATCTCACTCACTATATCCTTAAGCAGCCGGCTTACCTCCTTCTCGCAAATATCCTTTTCTTCCTCTTTATGTTCTTGAAACAGATCCGTAATTATTTGCAAACTTTTTAAGGCAAATAAGTAGCACTTGACAGCCAATCTCTTATCCTGTCCCTTTTCAGCAAGTTGCGCCGCCTCTATCCCAAAGGAGGCTACTTTTCTATAATCTTTTAATAGGGCATAGCTCATTACCATTTGGTCTATAGCCTTAGCAGCTTCTCTAAAGCTTCCTGATTCTTTGTTCAAGACGGCAGCCTTGTGACAACGCTCAATTGATTTCTGAGCAAACGCCGTAGAGTCTTCAATTGATTTAGCAGACCTACCGGCTAAATACCATTCTTTTCCAGCAAGACGTAAATATATCGCTTGCTGTCTCTTGTTCCCTCTAAGTTCCTCCAAAGTGGCTGCCTCGTCATCACATTCTGCGGACTCAATGTGCTTTTTTGCTTTAGCGAACTTATTGCCGGCTAAGTCAAAACTATTTACCGCATCTTCAAATTTAGCCAAAATCTTATATAACCGGCCGGCTTCACGCAGGTCTTCGCCACTTTTGCCTCTCAGCCTCAAGCAGTCTGCCAAATTTATCTTATCACTTGCCAACTTCCTCTCGTACCCTGATATTTTATCCTTCAATTTTTCACCCAGTGCAATAGCTCTCTTAAAAATATCTATTGCCTTGTCCATATCCTTTTGCTCAAAATAGGCTTGAGCTTGCAGGCTCAAATCACCCGCCAAATTCTCCTGTGTATCTGATGCTTCATCCAGTCTAATAACCTCGTCAAGATATGTGATAGATTTATCAATATATTCAGGTAAATGCTCGGTCTGGCCTTTGTAAAAACAGGCCATAACTAACCAGTGCAAATCTATGGCCAGATATTTCTGTCTCTCTAATATTTTTTCTGGTATTTTGCTCTGCTTAGCCTCTTCCAATAAGTCTCTGTCCAATTTAACCGCTTCCCCCCCATCTTTAATTGCCGCATCATATTCCCCTGCAAAAAACCCATTTTGGCAAGCAAAACCCCAATTCTTGGCTTCGTGTTTCTTGTGGTCAAGGCCCAATTTTCTATCCGCTAAAGCAGCAATTCTGGCGTATATAGCTGATTGAGAATACTTACCAGCCTTATTATAATATAGACTGACGAGAGCCGCGCTCTTTGCTATCGCTTCTGTATTATCTAACTCTTCATATAATCTCACCACTTGCTTGCTATCTCCGGCTGCTTTGATAAACTCATCTGCTTCAGCCCGATTTTTTCCAGCCACAAACCAAGCCCATGCTGCCCCTGTTTTGTTGCCCATTGTTTCTCTCAATTGAGCCAGATGCTCCGCGCACTCTGCTGCTTGCGCAAAAAGATTCTTCCTTTCATCTAATTCGGCAACCCGGGCAGCCTGATAATAATTTTCGCGGCCAACGTCCCAGTAATACTGCGCTAATTCCTTATTACCCAATTCTTCATTTAGGCAGGCATTTTTCTGAGCGCATTCACCTGCTTTAGCAGCCTCTCCAGAGTGGGAATATTTCTTGTGGGCTAAGGCTAAATTTATTGACGCCTTAATTTTATCTTCCGCTGCCTGGATAAATTGCTTATGCTTTACCTGCAAATTTCCTACTGCCAACCAATATTCAGAAGCCCTTTCATAATCACCTAATCTGTCATATGCTATGGCCTGCCTTACGGCATCCTTAACCGTTCCAGAATAAGAAATCACCGGCAGGCGGGAAAATTTTCCCAGTTTAATTATTTTTAAAGCAGCGGTAAGAATTTTGTCGAATTTACCAAATCTCTCCCTTTGTAGCGCCAGCAGGGCATAATGGAATTTGACGGATTCATTAGTGTAGGAGTTATCCAGTATCTTTTCTAAGGTTAACCAACCCGTGAGGTGGGCCAAATGGGCTAGTTCATGGAAGCGGGCAACATCATTATTAGAAAGGTCTTCAAGGAGGAGTAAGGCAATAAAGGGCTTCTCTGTTCCCATATTCTGGGCAACCGCCAAACCGGATATATCAGCTCGGGTAAGGGAACTTCCTGCTTCAAATACTGCATCTAATATTCTAAAATCCTTTATTATTTCGCGGTATTGTATTATGAATTTTAAGATGGGATTATCAATTTCATTTATACCGGTGCGTCTGAAATTATATAAATTTTCCGGCGGCGCTCTTATGCAATAGAATACTACCTGCTCTTCTCTTGCAGCGCCTATTTTCTTAAGCCAGGCAATAATTTTAAACTTATTGGGCTTTAAGGGTTCTACCGACTCAATCCTCACCCATTCCAGACCACTGAGTCCTGCACCTACGCTGGGCGGCCGGGATCTTTCTTTTAAAATTCCCTCTAAGATTTGCTGAGTGTATTGCACGACAGAATCCAGGAATATATGCGGGTATTTTTCTTTTAAATAATCCATTAAGTCAAATTTAGAAATTCCTGGCTGTTCGCGCAATATCTCAGCAACGATGTTTTCAAGAAGAGCGGCTGCTTTTTTCCGGCAAATTCTCTGTTCTTGTAAGCTTTTTTCTTTACGCATATCCGCTTTTTCAAAAGTTTCTACTGCAGATAAGTAGTTCTCAATAGCCCTGTCTACAGTATTTTCGTCTACATAGTCACTTTGCTTGGCTTGTTCGGCTTGTTCGGCTGCGTTTTTGTAAGCGTAAGCTGCACTTTTGTAATCTTCTAATATAATACAGGCCATGGCGATTTGTGCCCAAGACTTGGCAAGTTCTATAAACTTTCCTTTTCCTTTATTCAATGCAACTGAACGTTTAGAATAACCGATGGATTCAGCGGCAAATTTTTTGGCGTCTTCAACTGAATGAGTTAGGGCAGACCTGGCTACGTGAAATAACTCTCTACCTGCCAAGTGCCAAGAGGTTGACGCATATTCCGAATTTAAAGATTCATCTATCGTCGCCGCCTCTTTATAACATTCTGCGGCTTCCGCGTGATTTTCTGCTTTGGCGAAACTATTTCCGGCGAAATCAAAACTTTTTACTGCCCCTTCATTCTTATTTAATTTTTTGTAAAGTTCAGCTGCCTCGCGCAGCGACTCCCCAGATTGGTCATATTCATTTTGATGAAAGTGGGCGTTGCCTTTCAGGCGTAAAATACCGGCCAAATCTTCCATAATTTCTAAAACCTCAAATAATTTTCCGCTGTGAAAGGCGACTTCCAAATCCGTGGCCTTCAGCCACTCTCTATAGAGGGCAATAGATTTATCCGCACAATGAATCACTCGAGAATCATCTTGCATGTGGAAATGACTATTAGCTACCTTAATGTAGTCGTTTGCCAAATGCCTTTTAAAATTCAATTCTTCCTCTCTTTTTTCTAACAACTTGGCCGCTAACGCCCCTTCTTCATCTTCTTTTATCGCTTTCTGAGCAGCCTTAAGCGACTTATCAAAATCCTTTAAATTAAAAAGCGCTTCGCTTTTCATATTCCAGCTGATAGCCAAATGTCTCTTAGCCTCTAATATTTTATTAACCTCTTTTCTCTGCTGAGCAACTTTCAGCGATTTCCTGTCTAATTTAATCGCTTCCTCAACATATTTAAGCGCAACTGCAAATTCCCCTGAGCAAAGAAAACTATTAGCTAATACGCTTAAGTCTATGGCTAAGAATTTCTCTCTCTCAAATACCTCGTCTTGCGTGGTTCTTAGATTAGCCTCTTTCAGCAATTCTCTGTCCCGTTCAACTGCCTGCTGACCATCTTTAATTGCTTCCTTGAGCTCATGTGCTAAAAACCAACTCCTGCCGGAAAAACTCCAATTCATTGCTTCGTGTTCCTGAATTTGTCTTTTTCGGTCTGGGTCAGCTTCTTGAATTTGTCTTTTTCGGTCTGCAAAAGCAGCCTTGCGAGAATTTTTAGCGGCTTGAGTTAAAAGGGCGAGCCTTTTTTGCGCTGATTGCGTAAACTGACTGGCGGCAAAATAATACTGACTGGTGGGAAAGGCGCTCTTTGCTATACCTTCTAAGTCACCCCTGCCTTCATTCAAAATCACTGCCCGCTCACCATCTTCAGCGGCTTTGAGAAAATCACCTGCTTCAGCCCGGTCTTTGCCAGCTAAAATCCAAGTCACGGCTGCCTCTTGCTTCTTGCCCGTTACTTCTCTCAATTGCGCCAGATGCTCCGCGCACTCTGCTGATTGCGCAAAAAGCTTCTTCTTTTCATCTGCTCTGGCACGTCCCGCAGCCTCACGATAATTTCTGCTTGCCAAGGCCCAACAATGCTCAGCCGTTTCCTTATCGCCCAATTCTGCGTTCAGGAGGGCATTTTTCTGAGCGCATTCAGCGGCTTTAACATAGTCGCCAGAATAGTAATGTCTCTTGCCGGCTGAAGCTAAATTTGCCAAGGCCTTAAATTTAGCCTGCGCCGCCCTACTAAATTGCTTATTCTTTACATCCAACCTGCCTACTGCCATCCAATATTCAAAGGCCTTTTTGTAATCACGGGATTCTTCAGATAATTTAGCTTGGTCTATGGCCTCTCGGACAGAACCAGCATAATCGACTAAGGCAACTTTAGAAAATATTCCGCTTTTGATTATCCTTAAAGCCGCAGTCAAAATTTTATCATCCACGCCAAGTCTCTCCCGCTGCAAAGCTATTAAGGCATAGTGAAATTTAACTGCTGGCTTAGCTTCAAAACCGGTTACATCCTTTATTCTTTCTATCTTTTTGGTATAGAAGTCCTCTTTTATCTTTTCATCGGTAACATAAGATAATATTTCATCTAAAGTCAAAATTCCTGCGGAATGAAGGAGATGGCATAACTCATGAAAACGGGCAACATAATTATCAGAGAGGTCTTGATAAAGAAACAGGGCAATCACCGGGTTTGCACCCTGCATATCCTGGACAACCCCCATACCTGCAATATCAACTAAGCTAAGCGCACTTCCTTTTTCAAATTCTGCCTCGCTTATTTTGATATTGTAGATTATTTTTTGATATTGCCTCAAGAATCTAATAATGGCATTACTAATCTCGTTTATCTTGACCCAGGCGAAATCATATAATTTTTCTGAGGCTACTCTTTCACCTAAGATGACGATCTTTTCTTCTTTTTCTGCGCCTGGCCTTTTTGCCCAAAGCACAATTTTAAGTTCTTGCGGTCCTAATGGCGTTATCGACTCAATCCTCACGCTCTCAAACTTACCAGTGCCGCCGCCTTGGGATTCTGCTTCGCGTGAGTCTATCTGGCTATTTTGGAAAACAGCCTTTCTTGCGGCCTCTATGCCAATTACCCATAGAGAAGGAACTTGTATGGGTATTGCCTGCCCAAAGCTAAGATAACTTTGGTCTCCAGGCGGAAGCTGGATGATGTCGTTTTTTATCCCCTTTTTCCTTGTTTCCAACTCCTCCCCGAATAAACGAAAATGCTGCCTGACCACTTGTTCCGCACTGCGCACCTCTTCTTCTAAGAGTGGGGTATTCAGCTTTATGGCATTTAACACCTTGCCCTCTTCAGGGTTGAACAGCGAAGCATTGGGACTTATCGCGGTAATAAACTTCCGGAAGTAAGGAAGCAGGGTCTGGGCAATGACCAGACAAGTGATTGCCTGCGAATCGCATTGAGTATCTATCCGAAATCTGGTTACATACGCCAGGATAAAAGTCTGTAATTCGCGGAAATACTGATAGGCATTCATAACTTTCTGATGCAGCCTTTCTTTTCTCTGATTATCAACCCATTCTTTCCACAGGCTGGGAGGACGAATTGGCGCTACTGCCTTCAAAACAAGATAACTTTCATCCCCTATGGAAAGTGAGAGTATCTTTTTCTTTATCTCTTCTTGACAAACTGCCAGTCCATCCTTGTTTAAGCTAAACTTTTGCCTGATTGCCTGGCATCCACTTTCCAAAGCTTTCTCGGCAGCCTGTATACCTCTTTGCGTTCTTGTCTTCAAGATAGACAATACAGTTTGAGCAATAAAAAGGCAGGTGATTGCCCGCGGCTGGCCTTTACTGCTCATTCTCCTTTGTGTCAAATTTAAGTGGATAAACCGCTGTAATTCAGCTAAGAAAGCATTTAGACGTCCTGATTCTTCCTCCGGCGCTTCTACTCTGGCGGCCGCCTCAACTCTGCTCTTCATCCTCGCCAATTTAGAATAGGACGGCTGCGCCTTTTCTTTAGGTTTGGGTTGGGGAAGTTCTACTTTGGCCTCCGGCTCTTTCCATTTGCCGATAATCAAACTGAGATGGGTAATCAGATTCTTAAATCCCAAGATATCCTGCCAGACTATCTCCTCGCTTGCAGCGCTAAAACCAGCTTTCTTTTGTAGTTCTTGAGTAAGTTCCAAGATAGTCATCTGCCTATTTTGGGATTTTGCCTGATTTAAAATAAACACCTCTTCTCGTATCCTATACCAGAGGATAAACTTAGCTGGCTTAGCCTTAAGATGCTGATACTGCTGCTCAATCTTTCTCTCTACAGTCTGCTCTGATAGCCCTAAGAGCCGAGCCATCCCCTTAATTTCACCTGCGGCTAATTCCCAGGCCTGCTCAAAGGCTACTTTCTCAATTTGTGCCAGATTAAGCCCTTTCTTTTGCGCTTCAGTAAGTTCAATAAGCTGTTTTTCTTCTCTGAGGAGTTGCGCAATAGAGGGATTTCTAGTGCACCAATGTCGGATACCAAATGAGGGTAGGCCTAAAATACTCTCTGCCGCTCCTCCTGCTTTCTCTAAACCAGTGTGTGAGAGAATAATAAATACCGCCAAATTTCCCCTTACCGGTATCTGCTCTGCGCCAATTCTATCCTCTCTTACCTTAAGAGGGATAAAATCTAAGCTGGGCAATACGTTATCATTGTATTGTTGCGCAAC
>CAYHAI010000138.1:0-12321 GCA_964354585.1 uncultured Planctomycetales bacterium | reverse complement strand
CTATTTTTTGGTATAATACTCCTATGTATTGTCAATTTTACGGCCTAAAGGAAAGGCCTTTTAATGTAACTTCTGACCCGGCCTTCTTTTTTTCAAGCCGGAAACACGAAGAAGCCCTTTCGCATCTCCTTTACGGCGTGACGCAAAGAAAGGGCATTATTGTCATTACCGGTGAGATAGGCACAGGAAAGACTACCCTCTGTCGTTTTTTTCTTGATCGGTTGAAAGAAAATACCAAGACGGCATTCATCCTCAATCCTTACTTTTCCGAAATCCAATTATTAGAGGCAATCATGAAAGATTTCGGTATTAATGTAAGCACTAAAACAAGATTATCTTTTGTCTGGGAATTTAATAAGTTTTTATTAAAGGAGGCGGAATCCGGTAATAATGTCGTCCTGATTATTGATGAGGCGCAAAATTTAAAGCCGCGTCAGTTGGAACAGGTTCGTTTACTTTCAAATTTAGAGACCGAAAAAGATAAATTAATACAGATTGTCTTGGTAGGCCAACCGGAATTAAATCGCCGATTAGACCTTTATGAATTGCGCCAGCTACAGCAACGTATAATGGTAAGATACCACATCGCGCCTTTAGGTAAGGACGAGGTAAAAGACTACATCAGGCACCGTTTAAGCATCGCGGGCGCTACGAATAGAATAAAATTTACCGATGAGGTGCTACAGATAGTTTCTGATTTTTCTTGCGGCATCCCCCGCCTGATAAATATTATCTGCGACCGCGCTCTTCTGGCAGGGTTTGTAGCAGAAACTAATAACATAGATTTAGATATTATCAAAAAATGCCTTGGGGAATTAAATAATTATTTCGCGGGAGAACGGCAGTGAGCATAATATATGATGCCTTAAAAAAGATTGAAAAATCTAACATCTTAAGAGGTGGAGTAGATAAAAAAGGAAAGGAATCTAAAACTAGACTCAAGGTCTACCTCCTCTATTTTTTAGTGGCCTGCTCCGGGCTCTTTATAGGAAATATCTTTTTTAATTTTTTAAGCGCGCCGAAGGATATTTTGACGCGACTGGCGAGGCCATCAGTCAAAGAGGCATTGCCCCAGCCGCGAGATGAGATACCTTTAGAAACCGCGCCTACCGCATCTGTCGGTCCCGCAAAGAAACTCAGGGAATTATTGGTTTTAAACGGCATATTTTCTTCTCAAGATGAAGGATATGCGCTGATCAATAATCAGATTGTAAAAGAAGGTGATTTAATTGAGGGGGCAACAGTGAAGCGGATTGGCCTAAATGAGGTAGAATTGGAATTTCAAGGCTCAACGATTAAACTCTCCACTAATCAATAAACTAAAATCTCTTTCTTACGGCCTCTTTTATTACTTTGAGAGGTATATTTTCCACTACCTTAACCCTGCCGATATCTTTAAGCAGGACAAATTTACTCTTTTTGCCAATAAATTTTTTGTCACGGTAATGCGCTTCTATTATATCGCCTAAAGAGACCCCCTGTATTCTGGTGGGTAAGCCCGCTGCCCTTATAAGATTCTCTATTCTCCGCAAGGTTTCATTATCGGTAAACCTTAATTTTTTACTTATATCGCAGGCTACCAACATCCCCAGGGCTATGGCTTCGCCGTGATTGTATGCCTTATAATTACCCGCTACCTCTAGGGCATGGCCAATAGTGTGGCCAAAATTTAAAATTGTCCGGATACCCTTCTCTTCCCTTTCGTCCTCCCGGACTATCTTAGCTTTAATAAAACTGCAACGCGTAACGATAAATTCTAAGGCAGATTCTTTTAGGCTCAAGGCATCTTGATATTTTTTCTCTAAATACGCAAATAATTGCGGGTCTTTTATTATTGCGTATTTTATTACTTCGGCTAAACCGCTCTGCAATTGCCTGCGAGTTAATGTCTTGAGTATCGCCACATCGCTAAATACAAGCCGAGGTTGATAAAAGGCGCCGACTAAGTTTTTGCCTTGAATTAAATCAACTGCGGTCTTGCCGCCGATACTTGAATCAACCTGCGCCAGCAAGGTGGTAGGGATTTGTAAGTAAGGTACCCCGCGTTTATAAATGGAAGCAATAAAACCTGCCAGGTCGCCAATTACCCCGCCTCCAAAAGCCACAATGAATACCCTTTTTTTCTTATCATAACGGACTATGTTCTCGATTACCGAAGAAGCCATTCCTATAGATTTACTCCCCTCGGCATCAGGGACAAGGTTAAATTTTACCGTAAATCCGGCCTGCTTAAGCGCCTTATTTAATGCCTCGCCGTATTTGTTCTTTATAGATGCATTGGTAATTACATAGGCATCGCAACCGATATTTAATTTAGCAATATATTTGCCCAAAAATTTTATGGTATTGCTGCCCACAATTATGTTATAAGACCTTTTCTTGAGATTGAGTTCTATAGTTTGCATCTCGAAGTAGAATTAACCCAGTAACCTTAATATAAACTCTACCAAGGGCCAGATTATACGGCTCAATATCCCCATCAACATAAGTAAGATTAAAATGATGAAACCGTAAGGTTCGATCCGGGAATATCGGGTGGATAATTCAGCAGGCAATATCCCCATTAATATACGCGAGCCATCCAGCGGCGGGATAGGGATGAGATTAAAAACGCCCAATACTACATTTATAACTATTAGGTTTTGCAAGATAAAATTTATATTTGTAGATAGCGGTATGAATTTTGATAAGATACTTAAGAGAAAGGCAAGGATAAAATTTGCCGCAGGGCCGCTGGCGCCTACTAGAGAGATGTCTCTTTTCGGGTTATTTAGGCTCCAGTAGTTTATCGGCACAGGCTTTGCTGTTCCAAAAATAAATTGTCCGCCGGTGCTAATATAGAGAAATAATGGGAAAAGAAATGTCCACATCGGGTCTATGTGCGCCAATGGATTAAGCGTTAACCTGCCCGAATATTTAGCGGTGTTATCCCCTAATTTATAGGCTATCCAGCCATGGGCAAACTCATGCACGCTAACCGCAATCATTAATAATGCAAAAGAAACTATAAAAGATAATAGAAGGCTTATCATTAAGGTTATTTTTTATCTTGGCTCTTAGTAGCAGACGCTTTAACAGCGGGTTGAACTTTAGTTTCGCCAGCGGCGGGAACAGCGCCTTCAGCAGCAGTAGTAGTAGTTTCTACCTTTTCAGCCGCCTTTTCTTTCTTAATTTTTATTCTTACGGTTTTAACTTTAGGCAGGCGGTAGACATCGTCTCCTTCTTTCCAGAGACCCTTTTCTATCATTGTTCTCAGGCGCTCTGTGCGTTTCAATACAGACCGGGGTTTTTTATCTTTTTCTGATAAGTTCAGCGATGGGTGTATAGACATATTTTTATAGCCTCCTTAGAAAGCAATCTTGATAGCGTTTCTTCAGTTCTGATAATGTAGACCGCGCTGTTTCTTTATCGGCGAAATTGCCTACACAGAGCACGGTATATTTGCCCTTAGGCATAACCAAAGGCGATAATCCCTTTCTTTTTAAAGCCTCCCCTTCTTTTTCGGCAGATATTTTATTTTGGTAGCTAGCTAATTGAATAGTATAGTTATACCGCAAGGATTCTTCAGAAGTAACAGGTTGCACTTGTGTTTTAGGGGCTACAATGCTTTCCGATTGAGTTACTCCAGGGACGTTTTGATATTTTTGCACCAGGTATTTGCCTCTTTCTACACCTAAAGAAAATGAAATAATGCCTGTAATCACCATGCCGATAATTATAAGAATTACCTTTTCATAATTGCGTATATAATTAAAAAAAGAGAAATCCGGCGTGCGCGCACGCGCGCATGATCTTATTTCGCTGCGGCCTTTTTGTCCTTGCGAAAATAGTTCTAATTGTGAATTTTTTTCTTTTTCCATATTCTCTCTTATTTATTGGGTTGCGCAAGTCCCGTTAGAAATTTTGGTTTAAAATAAAAATTGATATTTCTAACGGGGCAAGTATCTTTTTAGATTTATTTTTTTAATCGCCTTTAAAAAAGCCTCTACAACCTTAGGGTCAAACTGCGTGCCGCTTTTCTTTTTTATCTCTTTTACGGCGCTACTTATATCCTTTCTTTCGCGATAGGGCCTGCCATAGACCATTGCCTCAAAGGCATCGGCAACCGCCATAATCCGGGCGCCCTGAGGGATCTGGCCCTTTTTTAATTTTGAGGGGTAACCCGTGCCATTATATTTTTCATGGTGGTGCATTATTATGGGTATAACCGGTTTTAGTATCTGTAAAGGCCTTAAGATTTGCGCGCCTTTAGCCGGGTGGCATTTAACTATTCTGTATTCTTTAGGGGTTAATTTGCTATTTTTAGTCAGTATCTCTAAGGGGATATCTATTTTTCCTGTATCGTGTAACAGGCTGGCATATTTTATGCTTTCGATTTGTTTCTCATCCAGGTGCATCTGATGGCCTATTGCGGTTACCAAGCGGCTAAAATAGGGGGAATGGGTATATTCCCGGGGAATGCGCGTATCTAATAACATTACCAGCGATTTTATGCTGCCTAAGACTATTCTTTGTTGCTCGTCATAGAGCTGCAGGTTTTTTATCCCTATAGTTGCCTGCTCGACTATGGTCATCAGCATATCCTGGTCAAATTTATCAAACGCCGGTTCATTTTTATTGCGTTTTATCACAATTACGCCCATCAGGTCTTCGCAAATCAAAGGGACGGCTAAGAGATTGCCGCGCCTGACAGAGGTGAGCGTCTTGGTGATTCTTTTTTCTATTCCATTTGGAATCCTTACTCTTTTGTCAATAGTAAGTTTCTTATTGTTATTGATGAGGCACTTTAGCAGGGAATATCTTTTTGTAGAGTCTAATAATACAATAAGGCAGTACCTCGCGTTAAATATTTGGCACAGCAATTTGGTTAAGCGCAAGACCAAGTCCTTTGTTTCAAAGGTAGAATTAACTAACCGATATATGCTATGGATGGAGGAGATTAGCGTTTTATACTTTTTCGTATGGGTCAAATAATTTTTTGTATTCATCTAAAGCGTACCTATCGGTCATTCCGGCGATATAATCACAGACTACGCGCCAGACTCCGTCGGTAGTTATCCTTTTTTGTATATTTAACGGCAACCCCCGCGGCTTATCCACATAGACTTTAAACAATTGCCCGATAAACCATTTGGCTTTATTGCTCATTCTGACCACCCGGTAATGATGATATAAATTTTGCATTAGAAATTTACGTAACGGCCTCCTTAAGGCCAACATCTCATGGCTAAAGGAAACCGCTTTTTTATCCAGGTTTTTAATATCGCGCGAGTTTTTAAGTTTTAGCTTATCTATTCTTTTCTCTGTTTCTTGGATTAAATCTGTAACCTGTAAATTAATCAACGAGCGGATGATTAAATGCTTCCTTATATTTGCCTCTATTTTAGCATATTTTCTATCAAGATGTCGATAAATATTATTCCAGATGGCCAATTTTCGTAAATCCGCCTCTTGTATCAACCCTGAGGCGAGGCCATCGTCAACGTCATGATTATCGTAGGCTATTTCGTCCGCAATATCTACAATTTGGGCTTCCAAGGTTGGCATTTCATCCGGCGCAAGCTCCTTTATTTTCACGGCTTTATCAAATGCCGAAGAATGTTTCGCAATGCCCTCCCTTACCTCCCAGGTTAAATTAAGCCCAGGGAAATCCGGATATCTTTCTTCCAAAACATCCACTACTCTTAAACTTTGTAAATTATGATTAAAGCCGCCATGTTTTGCCATCAATTCATTAAGCGCCTCTTCGCCAGAATGGCCAAAAGGCGTATGGCCTAAGTCATGCACCAGGGCTATTGCCTCAGTCAGGTCTACATTTAAACGAAGGGCAGAGGCAATAGTTCTGGCAATCTGGGCAACTTCTAAGGTGTGGGTTAATCTGGTGCGGTAATAATCCCCCTCATGATTTACAAATACCTGAGTTTTATATTCTAACCTTCGAAAGGCTGCCGAGTGAATGATTCTATCGCGGTCTCTCTGGTATAAAGACCGATAAGAATGTTCTGCTTCTTTGTAAACTCTCCCCCGGGAATTATAGCTTTTCATCGCATAAGGGGCAAAAAAAGTATCTTCAAACTCTTTAAGCTGTTTTTGATTTAGCATATTTTAATCGCTTATATAACTCATCTAAAGATTGCGATATTACTTTTGTGTTGGCTACAATAGGCATAAAATTTGTATCGCCTCTCCAGCGAGGGACAATATGTATATGCAGGTGTCCGACTATGCCTGCGCCCGCAGCTTCAGATATATTGACGCCGATATTATAACCCTGGGGTTTTAATACCTTATCCAAAAGCCTTTTAGTATAATTTAAGGTTTTAATCAAATCTAAAACCTCTACTTCCTTTAATTGCGAGAGTTCTTTTATGTGCCTTACGGGTGATACCATCATATGCCCGTTATTATAAGGAAAAATATTCAACAGGGAAATCGAATATTTGGTTTTAAATATTACATAATTTTTCCTTGTTAACCGTTTAGCCAGGCAGAAGATACATTTTTTACCTTTTCCGCCACTTTTTCTGGCGGAAGCTTTTATATATTTTATTCTCCATGGCGCCCAGAGCCTATCCATCTTTAATGAGCGCATAACTTATGGAGGCGATAGCCGACATAAGTTATATGCGCGAATTATATCCTTATTATTTTTGCCTCTATCTTATCGTTAATCTCTACTATTCCATAAGAATTATAAGGAGAAAATATCTTATCTGTAGGGCTGCCGGGATTAAAGAATAAAATATTATTTTTCTTTTCAAAAAGAGGCCTGTGCGAATGCCCGAAGATAATCAAGTCCACAAAATCATTTTTGAAAGATTCTTCCATAAATTCTATTAATTTGCTTGGAGCCCCAATACCGTGCATTACCCCTATCTTATAATTTCCTATTTCAATAATCTCCTTTTCCGCCAATCTCTTTCTTACCTCGTGATGATCCATATTGCCATAAACTGCCTTTACATTGGCACATACGCTCTCTAATTTATCCAATACACCTAAATCTACAAAGTCTCCGGCATGGATGACCATATCCGCGTTCTTAAAATCTTCCAGAATTTCTCCGGGTATATCCTTCGCCCTATCAGGTATATGTGTGTCTGAGATTACGCCGATTTTCATACGATGACCCGCGGTTTAGAAAATAGGTCTAAAATTTGATTGAGATTATTTACATCCCAGGTTAATATTTTTTCCTCTAGCGCCCTTAAGCGGGCATTTGCATCTATGTCCTTAAAGGTAATGATAATTTTCTTTTGCAGTTTATGGCGATATTTTTTACATTCTTTGGCAAACTCGGCAATGTCATCTTCTGTTAATAAGTCATATTTAAAGGCCATGATCCAAAGGCTATCATTGGAACGGCCGATTAAACCTTCCTTTAAGTTTCTCCGGTTAAACTCTAGGGGTTTTATTTCCCTAAAGTGCGTTAGCCTTAATCTTTTTCTCTCTATTTGTATTATCTCATCTTCAAAAAGACGCAGCAATTCTGTCATCCTCTCTACTATAGGCTTCTTGGCGTTAGAGAGGAATTCCTGAATCATGTTTTCTATATTTTCCCTGAATAGCATCTTTTGGCTTTTCGCATCAAAGGTTAAAGAATGAAGTTTCTCTTGATAGACAAATTTCAGCCAGAAGCCGAACACCCGGTCGTTAATTCTTAGGAAATCGCCGCTGCGGGCTATGGTATCAAACTCTAAAAGATAGTTTATTCTTAGGGTTAATTCCTTTTTTGTCTTGTGTAAAATATGCGCAATATCTTTAAGTTTATTGTGGCCGCTGGAGATTAAATAGAGAATTGATACGTAATCATTGCTATAGGCAGAGCCTAAAAAACATTTAAGATAATTGGAAAATTTTTGGTTCAATAAGCCGGAGGGTAAAAAGAGCAGGTTTTCGAGAATATCGGTTAGGTTAGCCTGGTCCGACTTTAATAACGCCTCAGTAAGCACTTCCAGATAAAAGGGGTATCCGCCTGTAAAATTGACCAGAAAATTCTTTAGGCCCGCATTTAGATTTAAGTTAGATAATTTATTTTTTAGGTATTCTTCGCTTGTCTTTATATCAAATGGCTCAACGGCAACTAACTCAAAATTTCCGAATAATAAAGACAAGTTTTTTGAGAGTATGGTTTTTGTTTTGAATTTTTTAGAGCTTACGATGATATACATCGTATTTTTCTGTAGGATTAATAATTTAGACCATTCACGATACAGATTTTTGATCCCTAAGTTTTCCAGATTATGGAACTCATCCAGTATTACCACGGAATACTTTCCGGTTTCCTTATTAAGGATATCGCATAGCGATAATAGCTCTACGAAAATATTGCTTTTTATTCTCCTGTCCACGGCGCTTAAAATATATTTAATCTTTTCTATAGTTTTAGGTATAAATTTTTCCGCTCTCTTAATTAAGAAATCCAAGTCTTCTTCTAAGGGAATTGCGCTGTTAATTAAAAAATTATAAAGCAATACACCGATAAATCTTTTTGCAAAAGAACTCAAGGATTCCGGCCTGGTCTCTAAATATAATATGATTATGCGGTTATCGCAAAACCTATCAAGGAATTTGAATATTACCGATGTCTTTCCTACCAGTTCATCTCCGATAATAGCGAGATTTTGACGATAACCGTATTTTAGGCCGCCGATGCGCTTTTCTAAAATATCTAGATACTGTTTTCGGTCGAAAAGATTATCTTTTATCATTTTCTAAGGGGCGAGATAAAAATAAGGGTTTTGCGCAATATGCCCCTTTCTTATTTGAAAGTGTAAATAGTTATTTACCTTAGCGATAATATTGCCTTTTTGCACTAATTCATCCGTGCTAACAAAGACCTCCGAGTTTTTTGCATAGACCGTCAAGAAGCCATTGCCGTGGTCAATAATTATTGTCTTGCCAAAACCCTCAAAATTATTAGCAAGAAAAACAACCCTTCCGCCTGAAGCAGCCACTACATCTTGCGTTTTATATGGCTGTATATTTATGCCTTTATTAACCATATTATTGAAGGTTTGCCCAAAGGAGGTAATGACCTTTCCCTTGACTGGCCAGATAAAATCATCCTGGCTAGAAGATTTATAAGTTGAGTATTGTGGTTTACTTTGGCGGGGTATAAAAATAAGCTGGCCTACTTCAATATTGGTGACATCGGAAATTCGGTTAATTTTTACAATTTCGTCCAAGTTAATATTATACATTTTAGAAATTCTCCAGAGGGTTTGTCCTCTTTCAATGCGATGATAAATACCGGGTATTTGCGGGGTTACCGTAGGGCCTATCTGAGGAATGCTGGCACAACCGATAAAAGTTAAAAGGTAAAAGGCAAAGGCAAAAACTATAACGTAAAATTTTCCCGCCTTAGCGGGATCCCGCCTGATTAAATATAATTGGCGGGAAAAAGTTTTGAGTTTTGATTTTTGCATTTTTATAAGAGCGGGCGAAGGGAATTGAACCCTCCTATCCAGCTTGGGAAGCTGGTGTTCTACCGATGAACTACGCCCGCGTCACTCACTATAGTTTATTCAATGGAAGCAAGTCCAAACCTTTAAACGCTTATAGGTTTATCTATTGCTAATCTCGTAAGGCTTTGACGTTCGTTCCCCATGGGAAAACCCAATGGTTTTCCCTCTGGCGTCACTCGGTAACAGAAATAATAAGTGCTCGCTCCTGTCACCCTTTCCTTAGCAGGTAAGAGACATTCTTAAGGGGGAAACAATCTTTTCCACTTAAGAATCCCCTTTTAGGTTTTTAACAGCAGAATATTTCTATCACTGCTAATATCCGCCTCGGCGGATAGCTGTTAAGAACGCATACACTTTTCCATTAATTTAATAGAACAATACTTGCCGCACATGGTGCACACATCTGAAAGATGCGGCTTTGAAGAAACCCGATAATATCTGGCCTTATCCGGATCTATGGATAATTTAATCTGTTTTTTCCAGTCGCGCCCCTTGCGGGCTTGCGATATTTTCCTGTCCCAGTCCAAGGCTATTCCCGGCCTTTTTACTATATCCGCTGCATGAGCGGCAATCCTTGAAGCAATCACCCCTTCTCTTACGTCCTCTATAGATGGATGACGTAGATGTTCCGAGGCAGTGACATAACATAAAAAATCCGCGCCATAACTCGCAGCTAAGGCGCCACCTATAGCGGCGCTGATATGGTCGTAACCGGCGGCAATATCTGTAACTAAAGGGCCTAAAACATAAAATGGCGCACCGTGACAAAGCTTCTTCTCTAAGATAATATTTTTTTTAATCTCATCTAAGGGCACATGCCCGGGACCTTCAATCATTACCTGGACATTTTTTCTTCTGGCGCGCAACGCAAGTTCCCCTAATATTTTTAGTTCTCCAATTTGCGCCCTGTCTGTAGCATCCATTATTGAGCCCGGCCTTAAGCCATCTCCTAAACTTATGGTTACATCATATTTATAGGCAATATCTAAAACCCGGTCAAAATATTCATAAAAAGGGTTTTCTCTTTTATGATAAGCCATCCAACTGGCTAAGATTGCCCCGCCTCTTGAAACAATATCCAATATTCTTTTATATTTTTTTAAAATCTTGAGATTTGTTTTTGTAACGCCGGCATGGATAGTAAAAAAATCTATGCCTTCTTGTGCCTGCGACTCTAAAACAGCCAAGGCATCGCCGACGCTAAATTTTAAGAAATTGCCTTTGTCCTTTTTAGCATTTACGGCAATTTCATAGATAGGGACTGTTCCCACAGGTATGGGTGAATATTTTAAAATTTGTCCCCGCATCTTTTTAAGATTGCCGCCCACGCTTAAATCCATTATTGTATCCGCCCCGTATTTTAGCGCAACTCTTAATTTCTTCAATTCGTCGTTTATCTCTGACTTATCGGTAGAAGTGCCTATATTGGCATTCACTTTTGTCCGTAGGCCCGAACCTATGCCGCATGGTAAATTTAACTTATGTTTTTTATTTAAGGGAATAATTATCTTGCCTTCTTTGATGCGCCTTAAAATTAGTTTAGGTTCTATATCTTCCAGAGAGGCAATCTTTTTCATTAAAGGTGTTAGAATATTATTCTTAGCGTATTCTAATTGTGTCATCTCAATGTAGGATTTTAGAAAACTTCTTGACTGCTGAAGAGGTATTTCTCACTTGGCATACCGCGTTACAAACGGCGACTCTTTTTGCGCCCTGCGATAATACCCGGCTTATATTATCTGCATTTATTCCGCCAATAACAAAAAAAGGTATTCTAATTTTATTTTTTATTTTTTTTATTATAGCTAAACCTATAGTTTTTGAAATTTCCGGTTTTGTGGGAGTTTTAAAGATAGGCCCGATACTGATATAATCCGCTCCTCTATTTTGGGCATCCAAGGCTTGTTTTAAATTATGGCAGGAGATACCAATGATTTTATCTTTGCCCAATATAATTCTGGCTGTTTCTATGGATAAATCAGTTTGGCCTAAATGGACGCCGTCAGAGTCTAGTATCTTAGCGATATCTAAGAAGTCATTAATAATGAACAAGTTTCGCGTATTTAATAATAATCCCCGTAAGGCAAAGGCATTTTTCAAAACAGAATCTTTGCCTGACACCTTGTCTCTAAATTGGATTATATCGCAGCCTTTATCTTTTATTTTATTTGCTGTATCAATTATAGGGCGCTTGCCACAGGCCTTTTTATCTACGATAATATAAAGACGAGATTCTTTTAGCAGCCTTTTTTTCGATTTCATAGATAGCGTATCTTATTTTTTTAAATTTAAGAGCAACGTCTTTATTAATCAGTTTGCTAAATTCTTCCAGGACCCTAACGGATTCTTTTACGCGTTGTATATTGGCAAAGAAGATATCTTGATAATTTTTCCTTTTTAGTTCGTTTATCTGAATATTCCTACCGATATCTTTTAGGATATCTCTTTCTTTAAGTAGCGTTATTTTGGCAGGCAGCCCTTTAACTATTGCGTCGATACGGTGCCTTATTTTTTTAAAACCCGCGGTTAAGTTAGGGCTTTCAATAACGAACCTGGCGACTTCTTCACAGACCCTTAAGCCTTCTTTAAGCCGGTTCAGGTTTGCATCAATGATTCTATTAATGGGTTTTATTCTGGAATATCTTGATAGCATCGGCATATTGCTGATTAGGTTCTGCGGCACATTGCCTCAGAATCAAGCAAAGCTTTCATTTTGAGATTAGATTCTGCGGCACATTGCCTCAGAATCAAGCAAAGCTTTCATTTTGAGATTAGATTCTGCGGCACATTGCCTCAGAATCAAGCAAAGCTTTCATTTTGAGATTAGATTCTGCGGCACATTGCCTCAGAATCA
>CAYHAI010000137.1:0-4580 GCA_964354585.1 uncultured Planctomycetales bacterium | reverse complement strand
CGGCTTGCGATATCTCATCCAAGACCGTCTATATCCATCCGTATTACTTTGAAATCTCAGCCGAAGATTTAGCCAAAGAAGGACTCAGTTTAGAACAGCTCCAGCTGAAAATCCTCTACCACGAACTCATCAGCCATATCGTAAAAGGCATCAGAGATGAAGCTGAAGCGATGAGGGATACAAAAGACCTCATAAAGATAATTTCGGCATTTGAAGAATTGATTGGAAAGAGTGATGATTACTTGCGCAGGGTTTTACCGGGATTAGGAGATCATAAATATGCGCCTGAAATTGGAGCTTTACCATTTGAAGGGGAATCGCTAATTCACAATATTAGCGAGGAAGAAGCAAAAAAGATGAAGTTAAGCAAGATGGCTTTAGAATTTAAATCAGAGTTAGAAAAGGCTAATTTAGGCAAACTTTTTGCCTTTGTTGATTTGCATTCTTTCCATGCGACAGTGTTTGATCTTATCAATGAGCCTGAGATGAGAGCTGCCTTTGCAAATTTAGAATTAAATCCTGACAGGTTAAAATATATAAATATAAGAGAGAAAGTTGAGGCGGCAACAAGAAAATTTCTTAAAGATGGCGGCAATAAGGGTTACAGGGTTCCGGACGACTTAAGAGCTAAAGTGAAGATTGCAGGGATTGGTATGTTTGCCCCTGCTGTAGTAAAGTTAAATCTTAAATTTGTTAATGGCGAAGAGTCCGATGAATATAAAGCTTTTACTGAATTTCGTAAGAAACTTCACGACTATTTGACTGAAGAAGTTAAGGGATATAAAGAATTGGTTCGAGGGGAAAAGCTAGAGCGAGATAAAAAAGTAATTCGTCCAAAATTAGGTTCATTAGCCGGGCATATAACAATTGGTTATACAATGAAGAATCTATCAAAGGACGAGATATATAAGCTTGTAGGGGTGCTTCAGGCTACGAATAAGAAATTTGAAACAGGCGGAGAATATGAAGAAATTATCTTTAACTTAACTAAAGGGGAAATAACTCAATTTGTTGATATGGATCACTATATAGATCCCGATGACGACGAGCAGAAGACAAAAGCAATATTGGAAATGATAAATAAATTAAAGGAGCACCGGCGGTTTATTAACCAAGAATTGGTATCGTTAGAAGTAGCTATCGCGACAATTAAAGATAAGGATAAGAGAAATTCGGCTGCTAAAGCATTCAGGAAATTAGAGTATGAAAGCTGGTGGGAGCTTATAAGATTAGAGTCAGTAGAAAGATATAATATCGAATCTGTAGAGAAGTTACAAGATAGATGGCGAGAAGGTAAGGATAACTGTGGCCACGAATATTCCGCTGGTTATGGCATATCAGTTGTTACATTCGTTCCCAAAGATAGTGAATTATATAGAAATATATTAGCAATACAGAAATCTTTGGAAAACACAAGGGTTTACAAGAACAGTAAATTAAAACTCAATCCCGCTAAGCGTATCCACCTCACCATTTTTGGATTAGAGACAGGGCCAGCTAGAATAAAACGCGGGAAAAACGCAGGTAAAACAGCAAAACAAGTCGGTGAAATTTCTCAAGAAAGAGCCAATAATTTTAAAGAATTGTTACAGAACGCATTAAATGAAATCAGATCTAGCGCAATAACTTTAACGTATGAAAACGATATAGGCATTAGTCCAAGTTCAAGAATTAATATACAAGGATTTTTTGTAGATGGATCACTTGAAGAATTGAGAGAAAAAATAAGGAGTAAACTTAGTTTAACGGGAGAGCCTCAAGAGAACCCTAAGGGAGAGCATATTACTTTAGCAACCATTACCGCTAAGTTAGATATACAGGAATTTATAGAACTTAAGCAAAAAATAGAAGAGCTGCAGGAGTCATTTCAAGCGCCAAATAGTTTTTTAGGGAGTCTAATCACTACTAAAGTATCATTTATTTATCATTACGATGACCTTTTAGCGGAATACAATAATGAGGAAGTTTTTTCCCTAAAAGCTAAAATTAACTCCCTAGCCAATCCTTACTCTTTGCCAGTTTCTAAAAAATCTCATAAAGATGCGCTAGTTAACTTAGACACAGGGGATTTAATTAAGTCAGATGAAGATAAGGCGATGGAAGATACTCGTTTTATCTTTTCTGCGAGAAACAAAAGCGCTTCCTCGACGGTTACTTTAAAACGCGTCGTCGGTATCCTCACCGGCGGCGGGCCTGCTTCAGGGCATAATGAAGTAATTTATTCCGTGGTTAAAGAAGCCGCGGAAAAAGGCATAGAAGTAGTTGCTATTTGGTTTGGGTGGAAAGGCCTTGTGGATAAAAAGTTAGTTGCCCAAGCGCGCGTGATAACGTTAAAAGAGGCAGAGGAATCCCGCAGAAAAGGCGGGACTATTATTAAGACAGAAAGAAACAATCCTTACGGCGAGGAGGAGCAAAAAGAGAATGCTCCGCAGATAGTTTGGGAGAGCATCCAAAAATTACAGCTTGACGCCTTGATTACCTGCGGCGGGGATGACACCAACAGCGTCTCTTACTGGCTGCAGAAAGACCACCCTGAATTCCTGATTATCGGCTTGCCCAAGACCATGGATAATGACATAGATTTACCCGCCGGCGCGGATACCTACGGCTTTGACAGCTTCACTAAAGAAGCGGCGAGGATTTTGGAATCTGGCAAGCTTGATGCGCAATCTACCGGAAGGATGCTTGTCGTGGAAGTATTTGGCAGGAAGGCAGGATTTGCGCCTTTAAGGGTAGGCGCCAGAATACAAGCCACCCGCACTCTTATACCGGAAGAAAAAGATATTGACCTTAAACAGCTGATCAACGAACTGAAGGCCTATTATGAAAAATATGGTTATGGAGTGGTGGTAGTATCAGAAGGGATAAAAATAAGAAGGGATTTTGCTGAGAACGGGAAAATTCTGGATGAGGCATTTAAGAAAGACCCTGTTGCCAAGGCAGCTTTTGAGAAGGGCGAGGGAGATAAGGACAGCTTCGGCCATCCCAAATTAGAATACGCAGGTTTAATTATCGCGGCTGTATTAAAGAAGTACCTAAAGCAATACGGCATCAGCATAAGCCTTGCAGGAAAATTGGATTATTGCCCCCGCTCGGCGGATACTTCCGAGCAAGACTTAAAGATGTGTAATGCCTTAGGCACTGCGGCAGTAAGGTATCTGCTGGAAGGAAAGCACAACCAGTTATTATATTTAGACAAAACCGGCACCATAAGATCAATTCCTTTTACCGCAAAACTCGGCGGAAGAAAAGTAGATTATCAGGATAAGGACAGAATAGAGTTCCTTATGGCAAATCAGGCGCTATTAGACGATAAGGTCTCCTTTAACACTGCTCCTAGCAGAGATTATCCAGAGCTCCTCAATAACATAAAAGATACTGTTAGAGTCATAAAAGATTCGGTGGTAATTTTAGACCCGGCTAAATTCCGCGCTCAGACAGTAGATTATTTAGCCTTTGAAGCTGGTTTAAGTCAGAGCCCTGAGAAAAGGACTGCCAGCCAGAGGATTTTAAGAGAGGCGGCCATAAGCTTTAACCTGAAATTGGCCTCCATACACGAATTCTACATTGCCAAAAAAGATGGCAGGTGGAGTTACGTCACTGTTCCCGCGGTTAATGGAAGGACAGATGTTTATCATCAATTCCAGCAACTATTCTTGGCAGCCAAAGAAGAAAATGTGGGAACGCTGATCTTAGAGTTAGCCCGTTCAGAAATACGCTACAGCGCTCAGGAGGCAGCTGAATTTACTGCTGTTAGTATTGCTGCAGCGATCAAACAAGGCTACGAGGGCCTACTTTTTGTCCAAGGTGACCACTACCAAGTCAACAAAGAAAAATTCGCTAAAGATGAGCAAGAAAGGGAAAAAGAATTGCAAGCCATGGAGGCCCTTATCCGCAAAGCCCTGCTGGCCGGCATATACAATATTGACCTAGATCCCTCTACATTAATAGATGAAGGGACGTTAGATGAAATTGTGGGCTTTGAAAATAATTTTGTGGACCGTTACCTTGCGCAAAACATCCAGCTTTTACAGGGATTAGATGAGCACGGAATCAAATCCCTGCGCCGCAGACTGGTCGATGAGATTGAAATGTGCAAGATTCCGTTTTTAGGTTCAGAAGAGAGGGAGCGTATCGAGTCCCTCTATAAGAGAATGCACCAAGTAAACTCCGAAGTGACCATGCGCTTTATCCGCTACATCCGGCAATTGGAAAAAGAACTCGGGCTAACTAAGCCTGTTTCCATTGGCATTGAAGAGCGCCACATTGATAATCCAAAGCACAAAAATAATCCTAGTACGGTTTTAGGCTCAGTGACCTTAGCCCAGGCTATTTTAGAGCAAACCCAAGCTGAAGGGTTGATTGGCCCGAGCAAAATCAGCCTGCAGACCGGCACCATGCACGGCTTGGGCGGTGAAGTAGATTTTGGTATCTACCAGCGCCATATTGAGCACTGGAAGAAAATCGGAGTGGCGGTGCTTGTCCAGCACGGGGCCTCTACGCTGGAGAAAGAAGACTTTGATAAAATGCGGGACGGCAATGTGGGAGAAGTGCACTTAGCTACCGAGTATCAAAAGATC
>CAYHAI010000136.1:0-6697 GCA_964354585.1 uncultured Planctomycetales bacterium | reverse complement strand
AATAATAGTTTTACCTAATCAGGATGTAGGGCTAAAAGCTCAACAGATTTTGGTTACAAGACAAGTAGATTTTAAACACATATCTACTTTAGCAGTTGTTGTCCCAGAAGAAAAACACCAAGAAGTCTGCCGCCTTCTAATAGATGAAGGTATTCTTATTGGCGGTTATTATAAATTTTTGTACCGCGATTATGAGGAAGATTTTTTTAGGAAAGCACAAGACTATAAACCCTCTGCCACAGAAGAAGAGTTTTTAAAGTCGCTTACCCTTTGTTATGTTGCTCCTTGTATTGCAGATGAAACAAAAATTCGCCTCATTGCTTATTTTTCCCATGATATCTCAGAAATCTTACCCTATCTTAATGCAGTAATAAAAGGCGCTTCTTACAACAAGAATCTTCCTGTGTTGACCTATACCAAAGGCCGCAGGATGATTAATCTTTATAATATTAAGGTAGCGATTGCCAAGGCGGATGACATTATTGATGCTTGGAATATCTTAAATGAAATTAAAGAATTGGCAAATAAAACCTACCGGGATAAAGATAAGATAAAGCCTAATTGTGAAGAGAAAGTTAAAATAACTGCTCTGCAAATTTACGGCTGGCTTCCCAAAACCAACTGCCGTTTATGCGGCGAGGCTACTTGCCTTGCATTCGCAGTGAAGCTTTTACAAGGTGAGCAGAAACTTTTAAATTGTACGCCTTTGTCAACGGAATCAAAATTTATTGAGAATAAGAAAATCATGCAAGAATTGGCCGAAGCATTAGGCGTTTAATAGAAAAGGAGAATAAATGGAGCATGTTATTCATGAGGAACGCCGTTTAAGTTTTTTTGAAAGGTATCTTACCGGATGGGTTATTCTTTGTATCGGGCTTGGGATAATGCTTGGTAAATTATTCCCTCAGGTGGCTGTTACGCTTGATCAATTCTCGATTTATCAAGTGTCCATTCCCATTGCTATTTGCCTATTTTTCATGATGTACCCTATCATGGTAAAGATAGATTTCGCCGAGGTCATTAAAACGGGCAAAACCCCGAAGCCAGTCATTCTTACGTTATTAGTAAATTGGTGTATTAAACCCTTCACCATGCTTGCCATAGCGACGCTTTTTCTCGGGGTTTTATTCAAAGGATGGTTGCCGGGAACAGAAATTGTTAAAGGCGGGGCGCAGGTGGAACTATTCAGGTCATATATCGCAGGGTGTATCTTACTTGGCATAGCGCCCTGCACGGCGATGGTTTTAATTTGGGGACATCTTGCTAAGGGCAACGACGGCCATACGCTAGTGATGGTAGCTATTAATTCGCTGACCATGTTATTTCTTTACGCGCCTTTGGGTGGATGGCTTTTGGGTGTGAACAAAATGCCCATACCTTGGCAGACGATTGTTCTGTCGGTAGTTATTTATGTCGGCCTGCCGCTATTTTTGGGGTACTATTCAAGAGAATGGTTAATCGCCAAGAAGGGGTTTAAATGGTTTGAGGAAAAATTCTTGCATTATCTAACGCCGGTTTCAATATGCGCCTTATTACTCACGCTTGTTTTATTGTTTTCGTTTAAAGGCGAATTGATTATTAACCAGCCGCAGATTATTTTTTTGATAGCGATTCCGCTTTTTATTCAGACATGCCTGATTTTCGCTGTTTCATACGCATTGGCAAAATGGCTGAAATTGTCATACCGAGACGCGGCGCCGTCAGCCTTAGTCGGGGCGAGTAATCATTTTGAAGTGGCTATTGCGACATCAACAATTCTTTTCGGTTTGTCTTCAGGAGCATCGCTGGCAACGGTTGTCGGTGTTTTAATAGAGGTTCCGGTTATGTTGATGCTGGTGAAGGTTTGCGTAAAAACACAAGGTTGGTTTGTTCATGGGAAACCTTAAAAAATATTTATTGATAGCCATGGCTTTGCTGGCACTTTTTATCTTATCAACCCGTAGCCAAATGGCCGAGGGATTTCTTTGACAAATAGCCTTTTGGGTATCCTTAAGACGAAGGGCATAATTATAATAAGATACTGGGTTATTTCTGAAATCTCTTTGAAAGGGTATTTTGATTAAGGTAGGGTAATATTGTGCGGTAAATTCGCTGGGCGATTATTTTGTAGCCATCGGCATTGGGATGAATAAAATCACTCTTAAGATTGGGGTTAGTAATTACACCGCTTAATATACTGGGAATAAATATCGCGCTTTTTTCGTGCGCAATCTCAGCAAATGCCTTGCGGTATTCCTGCAAAAATATTCCGGCGCTCATATCTACTATGGCTGCCATCGCTCCTTGCGCCTGAATTCTCTCCACCATCTCTTTTATATTACTCATAGTAACTTCCTGAGGAATCTTTCTTAAAAAATCATTGCCTCCAAACTCAATAATCACCAAAAGCGGCTCTCTATCTAAAACATCGGACTTAAGACGCTTGAGCGCCTCAACTGACGTATCGCCATCTATTCCGGCATTTATTACCGAGGCATTAATCATCTTGGCTAACGCCGAAGGATAATCTTCTCCGGGATTTGCGCCGTAGCCAAAGGTAATGCTATCCCCGAAACAGATAATGTTTGTGCCTTTTGAGTCAAGATTCTTAATTTCGCGTTTTGCGCATCCCTCGAGCACAAGAGCACAAGAGCACAAGAGCACAAGAAAAAAAACTTGTGACTTTGTGACTTTGTGACTTTGTGACAAATTATATTTTTTCATATTTTAATCTCAATTGTCCGCAGGCTGCCTCAATATCCTCGCCCCGCGGTTTTCTTAAGGTAACATTTACTCCTTGTTTTAAAAGATAATCTCGGAATAACAAAATCTCTTGCTTTTTCGGCGGCTCAACCTTAAGTTCCCTGATAAAGTTACAGGGAATAAGATTTACCTTACATAACTTTAATTGCCTTACTATTTTACCTAATTTTCTGGCCATTTGCAAATGCGAATTTATTCCTTTAATCAAGACATACTCAAGGGTAACTTGGCGGTTTGTTTTTTGGATATATTCTTGACAGGCAGAAATCAGTTTAACCAAAGGATAAATTTTATTTACCGGCATAATCTGCGACCTGACTTTCTCATCCGCGGCGTGCAAGGACACCGATAATTCTATCTGTAAATTTTCTTGCGATAATCTTTTAATCCCCGGAATTATACCGCAGGTAGAAATGGTAATGCGGCGCGCGCCGATATTAAAACTATAAGGCGAATTTATCATCCGTACGGCCTTAATTACATTCTCATAATTATCTAAGGGCTCGCCTGTCCCCATAAATACAAGATGGGTAAGTTTCTTGGCTTGCGCGTTATCTTTTAAACATAAAATTTCCTCAATTATCTCACCCGAGGTTAAATTTCTCTTAAGGCCCGGCAAACCGCTGGCGCAGAGGCGACAGGCAAATTTACAACCCACCTGCGTAGAGATACAGCCCGTAAGCCTATTTCTCGCGGGTATGGCTACTGCCTCAATAGCATTCTTATCCTTTAATTGCAAAAGGAGTTTTTCAGTTCCATCGCAAGACTTAAGTATCTTAATTATTTTTAAACCCCTGATATAAAAATTTTCTTTTAGCCGCCTTTTTAAATCGCAAGATAAATCGCTCATTGCCGAAAAGTCCGTAATCTGCTTTTGGTATATCCAATTGAAAATCTGCCTGGCATGGAAAACCGGTTGACCCCATCCTGCAAAAACTGTCTCTAATTCTTTTAAGGTCAAGGCATTAATGTTATTCATTTTGGTGGGGGCTTAATCTTTTTTGCAGAAACTGACGGAACTCTTGGGGAAATTCTATCTTTGCCCTGCCTGCAGAACATTTATCAATACTCTCAATTATCTGAGGTATCCTGCGAAAAGGGATACTGATGAGCAATTTATCTTTTTCCACATTGCACATTTTTCTTGCGGTATAATCGTAAAACGAAATATTTACTTCGCCTGTCAGTAAGGGATAAATTATGCTCATCCTGCAGGTAGGTCCGCCGATTTTAATCTTAGGCATTGCTCCGTCAATAAACGTCACCAAAGCAAGCAACCGGCAGGCAGCTTCGGCATTAACGATAAAAATTACTAATTGCGGAATGAATTCGCATTTCTCTAAAGGAGATAATACAAAATAAGAACCAGAATTATCCGGAACTTTTTCCATCTGGGAAATAAGTTTATCCAAGGCCTCGTAAGAACAGAAAAGTTTTTCTCCCTCTACGACGAATTTCTTAATCATCTGGGTAATTTTTGGGTCTTTAATTTGCTGAAGGCCTAAATGCCAACTTGCCCCGAAACAGGCGTTATTTTTTTTATCTATCTCTATAGTTTCGCCTTTGCCCGCAGCTAATATTGCCCGGCAGATGCGCACTTTTTTACCTGTGTCTTTTAAAAGAGGCTCTTTGCAACAACTTAATCCCACGGGGCTATATTCTAAATTTAAAAGCTCCTTTAAAATTAAAGCATAATTCTGCCATTCTTTTTTATCCATAATCACTCCTTTCCAAAAGGGGTCAGGCGCTTTTTTATATTATACCACAAAAACAAAAGGGGACACTTCTTGCTTTAGGCAAAGAAGCGTCCCCCCTGCCTGCCGGCAGGCAGGCGATTGGCTCAAAAGACGTCCCTAAGATTAGAAAGTATATTTTAATTCCACAAAGACCTGGTCGTTTTTGTCGAACTGGCCGTTAAGATGTTGCTCTTTACCTTCAAAGATATTTAGCCCGGCAGTCGCCAGCCACTGGTCGCTGATTTCATAACTTACCTTAGGGCTAATGCGCCAGTCATTATCATCGCCGTAAAGAATCAAGGCTTGCGGCTTGAGTCTTTCGTGCAGAAAATCCGTGGCTAACATTAGGGTCAGGATTGTCTCACATTTATCTAAGGGACCGCGGGTTGCACCATTAAGTAAGGTATACAAAGATTTATCATAATCTTCTTTTGCCTTGGCCCACATCTGAATAAATTGGAAACTAAACTGCCAGTTGCTAAAGAAACTCTTGTCAAAACCCAGAACATAATTATATTGGTCTACATCCACTGTGCCGTTTGCAGTTTTAATCGTTTTATCTGTTCCAATATTCATCGCTCCGCTTTTAACATAGGCAAATTCTCCACGTAAGGTCCAACCTTTGGCCAAACCAGGAATTAGTATCCCTTCCGTAATACTTTTAGAAAAGGTTCCACCAAAAACCTGTATTTTTTCTGCGCGACGGGTAAGTTGTAGATTTGGCGTTCCTGTCCGATTATAAATAGAATAAGCGCTAGAAGCAAAATCATAGGTATTAAGGTAATTTAAGGTGTATTCAAAGGCATGGCCTTCAATAATGTTACGCCAGCGTAAACCAATTTTAGTATTCTTAAAATTATGCGCAGGTTTTTGATCAATAGTGGCGGTAGTTTGTCCAATCGTAGTTAATGTATTCACTTGCTCTGCTCCGATCCTAACAGTCCTCAAAGTAAATGGCGCACCCGAAGGCGGATAATAATTCGCTTCGTAATCGGGAATCAACAAAAGTTGCAATTGGCCATTCATTAAGAGTTTTCCCTCAGCATTGAGCATCCAAAGCGGAATACGTGAATCAATATAATCTTTTAAGGTCCATTCGCGATAATCCAAGGGATTGACCATATCTAAAATTCGCACGCCATCTGCAGTTCCCCACACCACTTGTTGTTTGCCTAATCTTAGGTCCAGCCGGTCAGTTAAAATATCCAAGTAACATTCTCTTAACCACTGTAGTTTCTCGGGATATTTTAATTTCTTATTGGTCTTGGACTCCCATTTAGGGTCATCTTTATATCTATCTTCCAAATTATAGGTAGCATCGTAGAACCATTTCAAGATACTAAAAAATTGCACGTGGTCGTTAAATTTGTATTCAGTCTCCAGTTGGGCGATATTTGCCTCTTTCATAAATTCATGAAAGCCATGGGCGATACGTAGAGCAGTCTCGTTCTTTAAGTAACCGGCAAATTCTAAGTTTTTAAGCGGCAGCCCCTTTCTTAAGAGCCCATAGATCGGCCCGCGGTCAATTTCCAAGGCGGCATATGAAGTAGAAACAGAAAACAGCAATAACATAAGTAAGCATAAAACAATTTTTGGTTTAAAGCGCATCTTAACCTCCTTCAATGAGCAGATAACTTACGGGAGCTCCAAAGGAGCAACGTAAGTTATAGCGTCTATCATTTTACTCATCTATCAGTGTCTGCGAATTAATCCCGAGCATATGCCAAAAATATCGAAGAGATTTTTGGCATGTTTATGCGAGGGATACGTGTTGTCAATCCTATCCCGACTCATAAGCCGCGCTAAAATTCTGTTCCATAATTTTAGCGCATTCGTCGGGATAAATTCGGACATATCCCGACATAGTATTCTACGCTTTCGGGATCCCGACCGCCCTGAAAGAGCTTGTCGGCATAAGTTATGTTCGCTTCGCTCCATAACTTATGCCCTTACTTATGTAACTGTACGCGATGGCTAAGGCCAAGGCATCGGTCACGTCGGTATATTTAGGTAGCTGATTTAAATTAAGTAAACTTGCTACCATCCTCTGAACCTGATATTTTGAAGCTAAACCGCAACCCAAGATTGCCTTTTTTACCCGCGTTGCCGCATATTCCACCAAGGGAATCTTTTTTTCGGCACAGACCAGACAGATTACGCCCCGCGCCTGACCTAAAATATAAGCAGTAGTAGGATGACGGTAATGGGCATATAATTTT
>CAYHAI010000135.1:0-19342 GCA_964354585.1 uncultured Planctomycetales bacterium | reverse complement strand
AAGTGGGCGTAATTTATTTTTTTTAAAAACTCCGTCTCTTAGATAACATATATTATCTATATCATTAACTTTTTCTTCATTTTCTAATTTTTTAACAACTTCAAGTAATCCTGCCTCTCCTTCTCCTCTATAAATATAATCTATTTCTCCTAAAGAACAACTTTCGGGATCAATTGTAGGATGAATACCTCCCCAGATGATTATTGCTTTTGTATTTTTTTTGAGATAACGACTAATGTTCAAAGCCCTAAAGTAATCATTAGTTAATACAGAAATCCCGATAATCATAGAATCATTACATATGAGTAATAATTTTTTTAATAATTCCTCTGAATAAATTTCATTTATACTATACATGTTGTCCGGAGGTAAGAATATAATATTTACCTTATACCCACGTGCTTTTAAATAAGATGAAATAAAACGTACACCGGGGCTCAAAAAATAGAAAGTTATCAATGTAATCTTCATATTTCAATATTTATATAAACATTTATAGTAGAAACGGTATGATATTTCTTTACCTCCCCATTTTTGCTTAAATTGTTTTTGTTTAATTTCTGTTATATTTCTAGGGTGAGAGGGAACCCCACAAAGGTCATATAATCTGGCATTTTTTAATTTTGCATTTTTGATTAAGCACCATTTCAAAATATCATTAACATAAATTTTTTTTTGGAAAGATAACGTAGATTGCGCAGGGGCAGTTTCAAATACAATTCCATTAAATAAAATTCCTCCTATTGCACCTAAAAGTAGAGCATCTTTTCTTACGCAAAATATATCCAAGCATCCTTTTTCTCCACCTAAGTTATTCCAAATCATTTCATTTGGATATACTGGAGGAATTTCAACGCCTACTCTTTTTCTTGATTCACAAAGCAAGTTATAATATTCTTTAAGATTTTCTTTAACCATAACTTCTATCTTGATACTTGGATCAGAACATTTTTTTATAGCTTTTTTGGCTGAATTTTTAAAATTTTCCCAAAGTGTTTCTAAATCTGCGGTTAAATCAACAAATATAGTCGCCTTTTCTCTCGAACTAAAACCTCTCTCGTAAAAATTTAAGTGAGCTCGCTTGAAATATATATCATCTCCGTGTATTGGATAAGAAATATTATGCAAAAACAAAACTCCCCTCTTTCTAGCAATTATTTCTATTTCTTTTAAGAAGGATACAAAAATTTCATCAAATCTGTTTTTATTGTATATCAAAGGACCGTACATCCAGGTTATCGCTATTTTTTTCTTATTAATAAAGTTAAATAAAATATTGCCTAATCTATTAAATTTTAAAAGCTTACTAAAAATAGGGGTCTCATATGCCAAAAGGCTCCCAACAATATTCCCAGAATCATCTTCTGCAATCAAAAATATTGGCTCGGTTTTTTCCTTGCCTCTGATATAGTCACCCCAATATGTCGTTTGGTATATAGTACCTTCGGGCAATGAGCCAACTAGACCATTCCAATCTATATTTTTTTCTTTTGGATTTAGCTCTATTATCCTCATTTCATTTTTTCATAATATAGCTATAAATTTAAATTTTAATATTAGTTGAAATTAAGCTTTTTTAAAAAATAAAAAAATAATTTTGTTATTTATCTGTACACTGAATTAAGTATAATTTATAATATAAAGAAAAAATATAATATTCTAGTGGTAACTGAAAAAACCCATATTTTATTCTCAAAGTTGCAATTTGTGAAATAGCCATACGCGTAATTCGTTCGAGTAAATTATCTTTTTTTAGAAATAAAGAAGAAAGTTTTGAATAAAAGTGGAGTATTTTGACAAATGCGATATCCTTAATCCAGTGTATTTTTTTAATTGTATAAACATCAAAAAGAGCATCTATTCTTAAATAATCTCTTTTCCAATCTCGCAAATTATTCGGTTGAGTTGAGCCGTATTCTAAACATTCGTAATACAATCTTGATCCGGGATAAGGTCTAAAGATTTGGGGACCGATGAAATAATTACGTTTATTTATTTTTTTAAGGCGCAAAATAAACCTTGCTGTAGTAAGCATCTCTTCTTTGGTTTCCCCGGGGATTGCCATCATAAAAGAGTAACCAAATGTAATTTTAACTTTTTTACTCATTTCGGCAGAATGTACTATATCTTCAACAGCAATGCCTTTCTCTATCATCTCTAAGACTCTATCCACTCCGCTTTCAGCTCCTATTCCAATACGTACACAGCCAGATTCTTCTATTTTTTTTAAAATATCATCATTTATATATGAATCATTAAAATAATTGGCCCGGCTATTTGCTTCCCAAGTAAATTTAAGATTTCTTTTTTTAATACCGCCTACTAATTCCAATATTCTCTTTTTATTCGCAAAGAAATTCTCATCCCTAAAGTCAATATGTGTAATCTGATATTTTTTAATAAGACATTCTATTTCGTTAAGTAATTTCTCTGCTGACTTAAAAATGTAACGAGAATTATGGAGAACTGAATTTACACAGAACCTGCATCTGTAAGGACAGCCTCTTCCACTATAAACCATAAGTGTTCTAACTTGCCTTCTGCTCCATTCTGCAAATTTTCTATTGATATATTTTTCTACATCCAAAAGATCGTAATCAAGAAAAGGTAACAAATCCATATCAGCAATAAATTCTCTTTCTTCGGTAAAATAAAGCTTACCATTTTCTTTAAATCCAATTCCTTTTACTAAAGAATAATGGCTGTGATTATTTAAAAATTTTGCGATTTCAACTACAGAATACTCTCCTGGACCGCGTATTATTATATCAACAGAATCATCTTGCAAAGTTTGTTCGGGATATAAAGTAGGATGAATACCTCCCCAGGCAATGGGAATTGTTTTATCTCTATTTTTTATAAAGTCGCTGATAAAAATAGCAGAGTGAACTTGTGGTGTCATTACCGACAATCCTACAAAAAGAGGTCTATTAGCGAGTTCCTCCTTAATTAAAGCATCGTAATTTTTTTCGACAGCTCCATCTATAATCTTAACATCATAACCTAAACTTTTTAAAGAACTACCAACTAGAAGTAAACCTAAAGGAGGACCTACAATAGGATTATCTTTCTGATATACCCAATCAATACCGGGTTTCGGATTTATTAATAGAATTCTATTGTTTTCCATATTGACTTCGGTTATTCATTATTAACATCCTATAAATATTCGCTTCTTGCTTTTCAAGTTCTTGTGAATCAAATATATATGACCGCCTTCTTGCTTTTTGTGCCAGAGTAAATCTTAAATCGTTATTTCTTAAAAGTAATTCTATCTTTTCTTTAAAATCGCTGGGCGTATTTTTACAAAGCAAGCCACAATTATCAATAATTTCATTAATAACTGGGATATCTGAAGCTACAATAGGTAACCCCACGGCCATTGCCTCAATCAAGGGTATACAAAAACCTTCATAGTGACTCGCTAAAACAAATATATCGGCTTTACGATAATATTCATTAATTACGCTATGCGGAACAGCTTCGATAAACTCTACCCTATCTTCTATGCCCAGTTTCCTTACTAATTTCTTTAAATAATTGCTTAAATTTCCACTTCCTATCAAGGTAAGCTTTACATTGAGATCCTTTATGGCCCTAATAATGCACTCGTGATTTTTTTGACTAACTAATCTTCCTACGCTCAATAGATGCGGCAAGCCCACAAACTGCCTTTTTCTTAATAAATCAGAAAATTGGTTTAAATTAACTCTATTATATATAACCCTTGTTTTCTTAACCCCTCGCTGTTTAACATATTCTTTTAAATAATTTGAAACGCATATGACCATATCGCTTCTAGCCAAGGCGTAACGCTCAAATATCTTTCTTAACTGAAGGACAAAGCGCCTATCGTATCTTCTCTGTTCATCAAAATTGACATGTATTGATAGTACGCAAGGAATATTTAAAGCCTTAGCGCAGTAACATGCTAATGCGCCACGCACAGAAATATCATATGCTCTTATAATATTAGGCTTGATTTCTTTAAGCAAAACTACTATTTTTTTTATGACGAATAATATATTAAACAAATTCAATTTGCCTAAACGATGCATGAATAAACGAGCATTACCGACCACAATCTGTATTTTTTCTGTAGCTATATCTTTGTCGCAGAAAGATATCATATGCACCTCAATAAATAAATTACCGGGATTGTAATAACGTGGCTTAATCTCTCCTTTCTCATACAAAACGCGCATTGGGTCAGTAAGAAATACGCAAAGCTTAAACCTATTTTCTTTCATCTTTTATGCTTTTTTATTTCAAAAAGTAACCGCTTCAATGGAGATTGAATATTCGTCCGGTTTAAATCGGTTTCTTTTGTGGCAGTAAAATTATGAAAATAAAGCGCATAATCTGAATTCATTTCTTCTTTATTGCCTTCTGCTGTCCATGAGCCAGATTTTAAAGCCACAATATCTGCCAGATTACCTGTTTTATCCTTAAAATAAACGCCGCAATAGGGGTCGAAGACGCGCCACTTCTTTCCTATCTTCACAAAACAAAGTGGAATACTTTTTGCACGGTCATAAGTATAAACTAACGAATAAAAGGCCTCTAGCCCAGCATAATTACATAATGTGGCAAAGACATCGCAAAACTGGTCGCTTGCGCCATAGCCCCTCACAATGATATACCAAACATGGTCATCTACAACAGGGAGTCCTTCGGGAACTTTTTTTAAATTCTTGTATGTCCATTCAAATATTTTCATTACCCGTTCCTGGTCAGTTTTTGCGTCTCTTATGATTATTTTTACCAATTGTTTATAATTATAATGTCTATCGAAAAAATCTAATATCTTAAGGTACAAGGGCAGCTTAACTGTATGCCACTGATAGTTAATACCTTGTCGGGTGGTAACATTGATATTCAAAATCAAAACTATAATTATTGTTACAACGATAATAAATAAAAATTTAGTTAAAAACCTCTTCATCTTAATCGATAAACCTTTGATGCCAAAGCTCAAGCATTAAAAGTGCCCAAAGTTGAAAAGTATAATCTGCCTTTCTTTGTATATGCTTGCTAAACATTTCCCTAATGGATTCTTTTTTAAAATACCCTCTTTTTAAAGACCGTTCGGAAAGGATAGTTTCGCTTAAAAATCCTTTTAGCTCATTTCTAAACCATTCGCCCACGGGTAGGGCGAAACCCATCTTTTTCCTATAGATATTCTGCGGTGGAACTAAATCTTTTATTGCCTTCTTTAATAGATATTTTTTGACAAGTTTCTTCATTTTATATTCGGCGGGCAACTTAGCAACATACTCCATTAACTTATGGTCTAAAAATGGTGAGCGCGCTTCAAGGGAATTAGCCATGCTTGTAATGTCGACTTTAACGAGCAAATCATATGGCAGATAGGTCATCACATCTGTATAAAGAAGCGAATCTATCATTGACATCCCGCTAGAATTATCCAGATAGGGACTAATAAAATTCAAGGGATCGGATTTATTTACAATCTTTGCGAACCCATCTAAATACATGTCTTTTTTTAATACATCGTCAAATATACCTACCCATTTAATATATCTGTACTGCGAAGACAGAGCTATCGCTTTAAGGAATCTCTTAATCCGCCTTAAGTTATTTTTTGAACTGGCAGAATCTGGCAGTATGTTTGAAAACCTAGAGGCGATTTTCTTTATTGTTCTAGGAATCATTTCAGCTACTAACATTGCCTGGTATCTTTCGTATCCAGCAAATGATTCATCGCCGCCATCGCCATTTAATGCAACAGTAACATATTTTCGAGTTTCCCGAGCAACATAATAAGTAGGAATGCACGATGAATCTGCATAAGGCTCTCCATATCGCCCTACTAGTAACGGTAGTATTTCTAAAGCATTAGGCTTAACAATAAATTCATGGTGTTCGGTATTAAACCTATCTGCAATATTTCTTGCATATCTTAATTCACTATAATCTTTTTCTTCAAAACCGATAGAAAAGGTCTTAATTCTATTACTCGATAATTGGTTCATTAAAGCCACTACTGTACTAGAATCAATGCCGCCGCTTAAGAATACTCCCAGGGGAACATCGCTATATAACCTAATCTTTACTGCTTCCTTTAATAATCTTATCGTTTCATCTATCGCTTCCTCTTCGGTAATTTTAATTTTATTTCTATAGTCTAGTTCCCAATATTTCTTAATCGTAACTTTATTATTCTTAAGAATTAACGTGTGGGCGGGGGGCAATTTATAAACTTCTTTATAAATTGTTAACGGTGCAGGAATATAGCCAAAAGTAAGGTAATAATTAATTGCTTCAAAACTAATATCTTTATTAATTAGCCCGCTTCCTAAAAGCGCACAAAATTCTGAAGCAAAACAAAAATTATTGTATTTATGGTAGTAAATAAGCGGTTTTTTCCCGATTCTATCCCTAGCTAATAAAAGGATTTTATTTTGTTTATCCCAAATAGCAAAGGCAAACATACCGCGTAATGATTTAACACAATCTTCTCCGTATTCCTCATATAGATGAACTATTGTTTCGGTATCCGTATTGGATTTAAATTTATGCCCCTTATTCTCTAAATCAGCTCTAAGTTCTTTATAGTTATAAATCTCGCCGTTTAATACTAGCCAAACTGTACCGTCTTCATTAGACATCGGCTGATGGCCGGCTGGCGAAAGATCTATGATACTCAACCTTCTATGCCCCAGCCCTACGGAAGGCTCTTCTTTATCAATAAAGACTCCTTCGTCATCGGGACCGCGGTGATTTAATTCCAGACACATACTACGTAATACGCTTTCTTCGATATAGCTATTTTTATTATAATCTAAAATCCCGCATATCCCACACATTATAATTTACCTTTGTTATTCTCGTTATAGACTTTTTGAATAATCTTTAATATTCGCGGAGCAGTTAGTTTAAGCGAATACTTCTCTTCTATTGTCTGTCTTGCCGCTAAACCGACTCTCTTTCTTAATGCCGAATCTTCTATCAAATTCGCTAATTTCTGCACCCATTCGTCTTGTGTCCAAGCAAGGAAGCCATTTACTCCGTCCTTAACAATAATCCGGTTAGCCCCGATATCGGAAACTACAGCGGGTATGCCAACACTCATATACTGAATTGTTTTGAAGCCAGTCTTGCCTAAAACCCAATCATCTTTTGGCAAGGGGTATACTCCGATATCAAAAGACTGCAATTGTTCTACTTCGTCTTTTAAGAACCAGTCTAAATTTATAACATTTATATTAGGAAGTTCTATGATATCTCTTCCGGCTCCGATAATTTTCAAGGTAAATTTGTATCGCTTGCTAAGTTCATAAAAAACATTATTCAGCTCTTCGAAATAAATTGCTGTGCTATGGCTACCTATCCAGCCAATTATTAATTCGCTATTACCCGGCTTATCTTTAGGCATAAACCGATCAGTATCCACTACTGTATGAATTACGGCAACATTTTTATTAAATTTGTTTGCATAGTCAGCCAAGTATTCATTGCAAGTAACTACATATTTACTCATTCTAATTATTTTCCTTACCTTCGAAGGCCACTTTAAATAATTTAAAAATACATTAGAGAAACTTTTCCTTTTCATATAGATGGCATCGTCTAAATCATAAATTATTTTTTTCTTAAAAACCGTTAAAAACGACTCGAAAATAGACGGTCCAAAAGGATATGCCTCAAGATGGATAAAAATAATATCATTTCTTATGGCAATAATTAAATCAAAGAATCTTTTCAACGTGCCAATTAAAAAATAAGCTCCTTTTTTAAAATAAAATCCCTTTTTATAAAGAATCCTGTAACACGCTGAAGAAATAAAGGGCCGGAGGCGACATTTAATCCCTTTACTTTCTAAATACGGTATATATTGTTCAATCCTATAGCGGCTACTGGGGCCCTCCGTTGGATATGGCGTTAAAAATAATATTCTCATATTCTCCCTTTTGCTTCCTCTAAGTATTCTTTTAAAGCATCTTCCCAGTGCCTCATATTGTTAATTCCCATAGAAGATAGCCTGCGATTAAGTAACGCCTCAGATTTGCCTCTTGGTGCTGGTAATGGAAAAACCTCTGAAGTAACGGGCTTTAAAATAACGTCATCCCTGTGTAGATATTCCTTAATCTTCTGAGCTATATCGAAACGCGTGCATATGCCTTTATTAACACAATGATAAACTCCAAATTTTTGGGTGGATAAGATGTCTAATATCCCACGAGCAAAATCATCGGTAAAAGTAGGGCTTCCCTTTTTATCGATAACTACAGGAATCTCTTTTTTAGTTTTCATCAGTTGTATTATTTTCCAGACGAATTTTTTATCTTTATTATAACCCCCTATCATCCATCCTGCCCTGACAATATAATATTTCTTAAGTAAAGACTGTACTATCTCTTCTCCTTTTAGTTTGCTTTTACCATAGACACTTATTGGATTCGGCCTATCTTCTTCTGTATACCCCCCCTCTTTATTTCCGTCAAAAACCGCGCCTGTGCTTATATAGACCATGGGGATATCATATTCTTTACAGGCTAAAGCTATATTTTCCGTTCCCTTTGCATTGGTAATAAATGCGTATTCAACTTCAGTCTCGCATTTATCTACATTTGTTTCGGCAGCTAAGTGAAAAATCATTCCGGGCATAACCTTCTTGACACAAGATTTAACCTGCGCAGGGTCTCTTACGTCCAAATATTCCAGATCTGTTCCGGATACGTTTATATCAGTTGGAAATACCTCATACCCTCTATTAAATAACAAAGGAAGCAAAGCGCTCCCCAGCATTCCATTGGCTCCAGTGACTAATACCTTCGTCATCCTTATTCTTCCAGTCGTTTATAAATCTGGCGGTATAGCTCTACGCCTTTCTCTAAAGATAAGCGTGTTTCAGCTGCCCTTCTACATCTAAGCCCCAAATCTAGCCTGTTTTGTAAAAACCCCCGTAATTCAAAAATAGCTTTTTTATATGCCTCTTGATCAAACCTTTCTACTATAACCCCTACTTTATTTTGCCTGACTATCTCATCGCAATCGCCAATTCCAGAATTAATAACTACGGGGAGGCCACAGGATAAAGATTCGCCAAGCTTAGTAGGACAGGAACTAATCTTAGAAAAAAAAGGTTTGATGAAAAAAATTGATAAATCTGCCTCAGAGAGCCAATATGAGATTTCGTTATAAGAAACACTTTTAATCGAATAACATAATGAAGGTAAAGATTTCGTCTTCATTGCTCCTTCAATTAGTTCGGCTTTTGTTGGCGTTAAAAATGAAAAGTGAGAATTTGCAAAGGCCTTACGTAGCTCAATAAAAAAATCTATCATCTCATTAAGCAAGTACCATGTCCCTAAAGATCCGAGGTATACCATAGTTAATTTATTATTTGGCGATATCGCTTTCCTTGTGATATCGGGCTTAAAGCGCCCTAAATCTACACAGGTCGGAATAACCTGAATTTTAAGCCTATTTCTGATATAAGAAAAATTATCAATCGTCTCCCTAGCCCTTTTTGTTAATACTGTAACCTCATCCGCATTTAATAAAAGCAGTTTTTCAATATATTTTGAGAGTCTATATAATAAACTATCTTTAAGCCAGAGTCCTCCGTCAACGCGTTCATCTGCCCAAAATCCGCGGTAATCAAGGAGAAATTTTACTTTCAATAGCCGCTTTAAAACCATTGCGATAAAAGCGCCGACAAAACTTCTGCCATGAATAATCGTTATCTTATTTTTCTTTAATAATATTGCGCATGCTATTATACCTACTGAGATATCGTATAATTTAGCTAAGACCTTTGGCTCTTTATGGTAATTTAGACTTACCCATCTAATCCCTGAATTGGAAAGCTCATCTTGTAATGCCTTAAAAGTATTTTTATTGCGGTATTCTACTTTATCATAAGTAACAAGTATAAAGTCAATATCATCTCTTGTGAGTTTTTTAAGATAGGGCAGTATTTGAGATTGCCCAAGGGAATCAGTCGCGCCATCGTAAGAAATGTAAAGTATCTTAGCCTTATCTGAAGAGTTATTACTTGGCAACATTTAATTTATAATTTCTCTATATTATTAACTCGCCTATCAAATATCTTTATGCGGATGTAAAATGCCGCAAAAATAAAGACAACTAAGGTTATCGTATCTCTATGCCTAAGCATCGTCCCGGCATTCCCACTTGCGCCAGCGATTATGCTACCTACAAAAAACAAATACACCATTAATAATACTGATTTTATATTTTTAGTTTTAATTGAAATTAGCATGCCGAATAAAGCTAATATAAATAGAACTATAAATATTATTTGATAAGGATAATATAAAACATAGCGCATCGAACCGTATCTTGTCGGCTCAACGATAAGATGTATCCAGCTAAAAAACATATAAGCCAACTTTTGAACAAATGTATAATTCATAAAATTATGGCCAAATTTAAATAATTCATAATTTTGCCCACCTGAAATCGAATATGTTTTATGAACCGTGGCTAAACTATAAAAAAACAGGTTAAAAAATTCCAACAGCTTCTGGTGAAATAAAAATAGGGATATGAATAATGCGAAGAATAAGGTTTTAATCTTTTTAAAATGCGAGACAATAAGTATTGCCGTATAGACTAAAATGGACAAAAGTAAAGGAACAAATAGCATATACTTTAATAAGTTTAAGAGAAATAAAGCCACCATTAAAATAAGTAATCTAAAAACGTAATAGCATCTTTTATTTATAGACAAACACAGATAAATAATCAAACAAATTAAAAGGATATAAGAAGATTCTGCAACTTTAGTAGTCGTATAATAAAACAGTGTGGGGTTAAACAAAAACAGGACAGTTGCAATGTACCCTATCTTTTCATCAAATAAGGTTTTGCTTATCTTAAAAATTAATATTCCTGATAATAAATGTAGAGTAATATTCCATAGATTAATAATCAGCGGATAGTAACCAAAAATAGAATATAATATTCCATAAAAATAGGTGATATAACCAACTTGATATCCATGAACAGGGGGTATCATGCCACGTTGGCTAAAATCAGATACCCAATAATTAGCGGCCCTTAGACTGGTAATGTAACTAAGGGGCTTATTTGTCAAAATAGATGATATTATATGTGCGTGCATTGAATAATATTCGCCATCATCAAAAAAGAATGAATGCCATGGCTCAGGATGCATATTTAAAACAAGTTGTATAATGCCTAATAAAATTAGATGTAGTAAAAAACAAATACTTAATATAGTATAAAGCCTATAATTCCATTGTTTTAAAAAGGAAAACAAGGTAATGTAAAGAACTAAATAAAAAAATACCAATATTAATAAATTACCGATATTGAACATTAGCATATCTTTAATCATAAAAATTTAAATTTACTAATCCTGTATAATTCCCATGTTAAAAATATTGCTACCATTATTGTCAATGCCCAAGCAAGGAAGACGTATCTAAAAAATACAGCGCCTAAAAAGAGGTTTGTGGCGTGGAGACTTAAACAGACCAGGGCAATAAATCTTAAATTCTTTATAAAAAGCGCAAAAACTACTGGAATTATGGCCAAATACCGGTACCATACAGTCATCATTTGTTGGATATGAAAAATTGCGCGCCGGTAATTTTCGCCGTTAAAATTAAAAAGAATTAATTCTCTAAATGCCTCCAGATACTGAGAAGGTTTCATGTATACAGCCAGATCCTGCGCACTTGTAAAAAATAATATTTTTTGACCAAACCAGTAATTATGTAGCAAAGGGAGTAGGGAAGGCAAAAAACCCAAAGTAGTTAAAATCATTTCTTTGAAGCGGCGTTCTCTAACTAGCTTTATCGCAAAATATAAAACAATAATTAAGCAGGTAATCGAAAAATTTGGCCGCATAAATACTGTTATAGAAAAGAGAAGATTAGCTAAAAAGCCATGCCACAGATAAGATGCGCCTCGGTAAGGATAATATTTAAGTACAAGCCAAAGCGCAGCCAGGAAAGTAGTATAACCTAGAGTATCGGGCCAGCCTCCCCGCGCCACCATAAGGTAGAGAAAATAAGAGAAGCCGAAAGATGGCGCAAATACACTTTTAGGGAAAAATTTGAACAGAAATACTACTGTTGCCCAAAAAGCCCATCTAGCTGGAATAAAAAGCGACATGAACCCGAACCAGATATAAGGCAGTAATAATATCACGATAAGATAACCAAAATTTGTATCCCCAAAAACAAATTTCTCTAATGCCCGGAAATAACGAAACCCCGGAGTATTATAGAAAACATCCTCTCCTCCCATTAAAACCATTTTCCAATTACCCTGCATGGCATACTGCAAAATATTCCTGCCTAAAGTAGCATGAGTCAATCCATCCTCGCCACCCTCATGGATGAAATACTCGCCAAAAAAATGCGGGCAATAAAGCATCGTTATTAAGCTCGCTATAGCGATGAATAATGCTGGTAAAGCAAGCGGCTTCCAGTATATCTTTACCGTCAAGGTTACTATAGCAATTAAAGCCAGAATTATTATTATAAGCTTCAGAATGTAAGAAACTTCGAGGCCAACGGATAATTTCAGCTTCATAGCTAATTGCTCAGGATTATTGGAAAAATGAGGCAGTTTTCCTGAGCGGATAAATTGCTGCCAATTCTTCTTCCAGATTTTGAAAGTATCCCAAAACCCTATTTGCGGGTCATTATTAACTGAGATGCCGAAAATTCTTTTACCTGCATCTTGAGCGGTTATTTTACGGCAAGCCAAAGTCTCCTGATACAAAGGTTGGAAATGGTCAGGAGAAGTTTCCCAAAGAACATGCCCCCGCCAGCATAAGGAACTACCAACGGATGCCTTAGATAGTTCATACATAACAAAAAAGGGCATACCCTCTCTATTTAATTGAGAAGTACCATACCAGTTATAAGCTGTGTCATTAGCAAAACCTCCGCGAAATTGCCCTAAATTAGCGAAATTTATATTATCAACAATCCGCGTATATTTAGGCTTGCTTAAAACCGAATCAGCGGAAAAAGTAAACACTTTTTTCGGAACAACCACGCTTCCCCATTGTGGATAGATTTTTAAAAAAAGAGCCTTCCTATAGGCAAAAACTTCCGACGGTAAACTACGTTCTAACACCTCCCCATTATTTTTTATCACAAAAACATTATGCCCTTCCTCAATGGCTGGCCGCGGCAGAACGTGCTTAATTAAGCTTAGGCCTAATACTATAAACATAATAATCATGCCTCTCCTAATAGTAAGCCTAGCTTCACCGGTAATAATCAAAAATGAGGCAATAAAAAGAAGCCAAAAAAATAAAATACTAGTCACGGGAATACCAATACAAAATAAAACAGCAAATAAGGAAAAAACCTTAGCAATCACTCCGGAAAAACGAAATTCCATCTCTTTATCCTTTTACTACCTTTGGCACCGGCAAAGGAATAATATATTCTCCCTTAAAACCTTTTTCAGTCAATTTAGGCATTAGTTCTTCGGCAATATGCCAAGATAAAAGCAAGGCAAATTCCGGCTGATCCTTAAACAGCCTGGACTCTTCGATAATCGGAATAAACGTACCGGGAACATATTTGCCTATCTTGTAAGAACCGCTAACTTCCAAAACAAAATCCAAAAACCCTTCATCAATACCGACATAATTAATCAGGGTGCTCGCTCGCGAAGGCGCGCTAATACCGTAGATATGCTTCCCTTGGCTTTTTATTCCGGTCAAGAGAGTTAATAAATCCAGTTTGGATTTAATCACCCTATCTCTAAAATTATAGAGATTCTCTTTATTCAAAACAACTGGTTCCTCCTCTAATAGTAGCTTATTGACCGTATCTCTTATGGGATACTTTCCGGTACGAGCAGCGTATACCCTGACAGAGCCACCGTGAGTGGTGATACGCTTGGCATGAATTATTTCTAAACCGTGTTTTTCTAATAAATACTTGAGGCTATGCAGAGAATAATATCTGAGATGTTCATGGTAAATCGTATCGTACTGTAGCGTCTCTATTAAAGATAAAAGATAATGAGACTCGGAAATAAACATGCCGCCTTCAGATAATAATTCAAGAATACATTCAACTATATCGTTAATATTTTCTATATGCGCAAACACGTTTGTCGCCGTAATCACTCTTGCCTTGCCGTTTTCAGATAGAATTTTCTTAACGGTATCGCGATTAAAATAATTTATGATTGTGGGGATCCCGCGTTCAATGGCGATTTTGCCTATTTCTTCCGGAGTCACCCCCAATACCTTACAATTGCCTTTAAAGTTGCTCAAGAGGTTACCGTCATTGGAGCCTATGTCTACGACCAGATCATTATTTTTTACATTTATCAAAGTAATACATTCCTGATATAATTCGGCAAAATTTTCACGTAGTATCTTGGTGGTGCTGCTGGTATAAGGATATTCCGGAGGAAATAAAATCCTGGCATCCACTATCAAGCCCATCTGTACTAAATGGCATTGCTCGCAATATAACAATTGGGCAGGATAAGCTGTTTCTTCGTGCGGCTCTTGGCCGATACTCAACATCTTGTTCACCGCAGGTAAATATCCTAAAAAAAGTATCGGGTCAAGATGAGGATTATCGCAAACCTGACAACGCTTCACTACTACGCTATTCATAATTCTCCTCTGCTACAAATATCTTTTTGGGAATTTTTTGGGAATTTTTATCGTACCACTCGGCAGTAATTTCTATCCCTTCTTTCAAAGAAATACGAGGTGTAAAGCCTAAACTTCTTAACTTTGAGATATCAGGACACCTACGCAAAACCCCTCCCTGTGCAGGTTTTCCCGGCACGATGACAACGTCTTTTGCAAAGTAATTTCCTACCATATGCGCAACCTCAGCAATGCTAACTTCTTCCATCGTACCGATATTATATATTTCTAAATGCATCCCTTTTTCGATAACCGTCATTAGTCCCTCTATAAAATCTTTAATAAAAATAAAGGAACGCGTTTGAGTCCCGTCTCCCTGAATAGGAAACTGCATCCGCCTTTCTTTGTTGTCCTTACACATCTCTTTCATTCTTACGATAAACTGCGGTATAACATGCTCTCCTCCCATATCCGGACCATATACATTGTGGGGACGAAAAATTATAACCCGCTTAAAATGCCTGCGTCCGTAATTTATTGCCATAAGCTCGCTGATAATCTTACCTGCGCCATATGAATAGCGCGGATTATGCGGATCCGGAACACAGAGAGGAATATTTTCGTTTGCAGGAATAACCCTTGGTGTCTGGTATACTTCGGAGCTCGAAGCAACTATCAATTCCTCTACCCCTTCTTTAAGGCAGCCGTCAATAACATTTATAATGCCCTTCACTCCTATTTCAAGCACCAACTCAGGCTGGGTATAAAAGAATTCTGTACCGTTCAAATAAGCAAGGTGACAAACGCTGTCCATGCCTTGGCAGGCCTCCTGCACAACCCTAGGATCCCTGATATCGGAGTTAATTATCTCTATTTTGCCGGAAATATCATTTAAACGGCTGGCTGCCCCGCGCAAATCATTATCCAAAACCCGGATAAAACTTCCACTTTTATAAAGACTGCGGACAAGCGCGCTGCCGATAAAACCCGTCCCGCCGGTAACAAGATACTTTTTCAATTTTTCTCCTTAATATGCAGTTGTTTTAGGAATGCGCACTTGCGCCTTCTCTTTTTTGGAGCGCGGCATATGCTTCATTCCCCAGATAAACCAACGCATATATTCTTTAACCCAGGGACCTAATCTAAAAGATGATTCCCCCCCATATAAACGGTCAATCGAAATAATCGGCACCTCACCCAACTTCATTCCTGCCTGTTGGGATTTTATAGCAAGTTCAAAAATAAAAGCCCAGCCTATTGGCCTGGATTCCAAAACAATCTGCTCAAATACGTTTCTCTTAAACATCTTTATACCTGTAGTGGCGTCAGATAGCGTGCAACAGGCAACAATTGAAAAAAGTTTATTTGCCAGCTGCGAAAGGAATCCTCCGAGCGCTGAACCACCTAATCTCCTTCCTCCGTAAGCATATCTTGTGCAGCTTACCAGGTCGCAACCTTCGTCAAGAAGAGAAATCATGTCTTCTATTGCTAGAACAGGGCCGACCTCATCCGCGGCAAAAATCAGGATATATTCCCCCTGGGATACCTTTACTCCCGAACGGACCGCATTAATTACCCCTCTTCCCAAACTATTAAAGACAAGTTTAACATTGGCAAGACTATCCCGCAGATTCTTTACTACCGGGATAGTATTATCTTCCGGAGAATCATAAATAACCAGAATTTCATGCGGGAAATTGACCACGGCGCATAAAATTTTTAACATTATCTCTATATTTATCCCTTCGTTGCGCACCGGTATTAAAATGGATAATTTTATCTGAGACATTTCATCCCGTGGGTAAATTATCGCGGATCACCCTAGATATGTACCCCACTTGTCCTCTGGTAATATTAAAGCAAGACGGTAGCCATAATCCGCTTTTAGAAATATTTATCGCATTGATGTATTTGTCGTCTTTATCTAAATAAGGTTTCTGCCTATGTAAAGGATACCAAAAACAGCGATAACCGATATTATGTGATTTAAGGACACGCTCCAGTTTTTCTCTATTCTCTACTAAAATATCAGTCCACTGGGTTATTTCACCGTTATTATTCTTCAAAATACCGGGAAACTTAACGGATGGGCAATCTTGCAAAAATTCGCGGTACCAATTGTCTCTTTGTCTGGATTTCTTAAGGCGCCTGGAAAGTTTTTTCAGCTGGCCAAGCCCAACAGCTGCTTGTAGATTTGTAAACTTAAAGTTAAATCCCAAAACCGGATGTAAATCATTTCCACCACTGCCTTGAATACGGCGGCCATGGTCTTTTAGCTCTAAAAGGCGGTAATATAACTTGGTATTATTTGTGGCGATCATGCCTCCTTGTCCGGTAGTAATAGTCTTGTTCGGAGAAAATGAAAAACAACCCGCATCACCAAAAGTACCCAGATAACGGCCGCGCCATTTGGAGCCCAGGCCTTCGGTAGAGTCACTGACCAAAAATAACCCTTTTTCTTTCGCTATGGCTTCCAAATAGTTATAATCCGCGCCTCTGCCATTAACATCCACCGGAACAATGGCCCGCGTGCGATGGCTAATCAGAGATACAAGTTTTTCGAGATTAATGGTAAAACGCTGCGGCTCTATATCTACTAACTTAACTGTTGCTCCGGTTAATCTGACCGCGTTAGCCGTGGCAATAAAAGTCAGGTCCGGAACAATCACTTCATCTTGCGGGCCTATCCCCAGCCCCATTAATGCCAGCGTTAAAGCAGCTGTGCCGCTGGTTACAGCAACGCAATGCGTTACTCCCAGTAGTTTAGCTATCTTAGTTTCAAAAAGTCGGCTGATATCGCCATCATTGAGGTAATTACTCTGGAGAACTTTTAAAAGTAAGTTCTTTTCTTCTTTACCTGTTTCCGGAGCAAACCATGGTATCGATTTCCTACGCATTTTATTTTAAGAGTTTTTTTGCAGGTACCCCTGCCACTACGGAATTCACCCCTACATCTTTCACCACAACCGCACCCGCACCGATAATCGAGTTACGACCTACGTGTACTTTGGGTAAGACTATAGCGCCTGCACCCACAAAAACATTATCTTCAATCTTAACCGCTCCCAGCAACATACTTCCTGGCGCAAGAGTACAAAAATTACCGACTACTGTATCGTGATGTACAACCGCATTAACATTTACCTTACAGGCAATTCCTATTTTTACCGAAGCCATAATTTTTACCCCCTGCTGTACTAAACAACCCTCCCTTAAAATAGCAGAAGGAGAAATATAAGCATCTTTTGAAACTAAAGAAGCTAAGGATTTAATGCCATAATAAAAAGCTAATTTCTTTTTTTTCGCTGTGGGATCAATGGCAAGAACAATCTTCAAATTTGTATATTTCGTGTAAATCTGTGGCCAATCGCTATCTGTACCTAAAAGAGAATACCCTAAAGTATCAACGTCTTTGCACGTATCTATAATACCTATGATATCGAACGCTCGGCTCTCTTCTATTAATTCAATAATTTCTTTATCTGCGCTTACCACGGCTACGGGTATCTTCTTACGGATTTCTTTTCTCTTCATTTTTATCCTCTTTGTGTTACTCCCCACAGGTCTACTACGTTAACGGAACGCGGAATCTTTAAGCCTTTATAAGCAGAGTGTGGTACTCCTACAATAACTACTTGGCAAGTCTTGATGAGTTTATCTTTAGAAATAAAGGTGGGGTCCTTCGCATACTCATCAGAGTACATCACAGTAGCTCCGTAAAACCTTAAAATCTTACCTAATTTATAAGAAAGTGAATCCCTAATGTCATCAATATCTGCTTTAAAAGCCATTCCTAATATACCTACTTTTGTCTTACTTAGATCATATTTTTTTCTTAATTTATCAACGATAAAATTTGGAAGACCCTCATTGACCATCATCGCAGCCTGACCAAGCAAGAAATTATTGCTATTGAAGGCAGTTAACTGCATAGTATCTTTCAGGAGGCACGGGCCAGCAGCAAATCCAGCTGTAGGAAGAGCTGCTACCCTACCATACTCCTCTATCATTACTTGACGTATACGGTTATAATCTACGCCGAAATTTTCCGCAATCATATAAAACTGATTAGTAACAGCAAACTGTACATATCTCCAAGAATTTGTAAAAAGTTTTACTAGCTCAGCTTCTCCCATAGAAGTTCTTATAACCTTGGGACAAATAACCCTAAATAAACTAGCGGCATCCTCTACAGCTTCGCTTGACAAACCAGCGACAATCTGCGGCAATACCGGTAATTCTTTAACCGCGTAACCTTGTATAATCCTCTCCGGACAATAAGCAACGCGCCAATTTTTATCCTCCCCCAACAACTTCAACATCTGTTGACAGGTATGGGGATAAACAGTGCTACGCACAATTATCGTCTGCTTACAAGAGAAATATCTCTTAAGTTTCGAGATAAATTCTAGAAAAATGCGCGTCTTTGGATTAAAATACTCATCCATTGGTGTCCCTACTGCAATAATAACATACCTAGCCTTCGCCGCTTCTCTTATATCATCTGTTATTTTAAGTCTTCCTTTCTCTAACACTTCTTTCAAAATCGGCTCTGCACCATATTCGATAAATGGCATTACTCCTTTTTTGACTAGGTTGGCTTTCGCAATATCAACATCAAAAAGACATACTCGTTTTCCCTTATGTGCAAACACCAAACCCAAAGGCAAACCAACATGTCCCAATCCGCCAATAATGACTATGTCGTATGAAAAAACGTCTTTACTATTTCTTGTTCGCATT
>CAYHAI010000134.1:0-17343 GCA_964354585.1 uncultured Planctomycetales bacterium | reverse complement strand
ATTGAATCTCATTTATAGAAATTTCTTAGATTCTGCGGCACATTGCCGCAGAAGCAAGTAGAATTTTTATTAATAAAAATTCTACTTGCTTCTGCGGCAATGTGCCGCAGAATCTAAGAAATTTCTATAAATGAGATTCAATCCTTTCAGGGTCAAGTCTCTATCTATCTTATCAATCTGCTTACAATACTTGCTGATTAAGTCAATATTGCCTCCCGTACCAATGACCAAGGCATTCTTGCCTATTTTTTCCTTTATCCTGAGGGTTAAGTCATCGCTGAGCGCGGCAAAGCCGTAAATTATGCCGCTGAGCATGCTGTTCCTGGTGTTACGGCCAATAAATTCTGGGGGCCTTTCTAATTTTATCTTGGGCAAAAGCGCAGTGCGCTCTGCCAAGGCATCCAAAGAAATTCCTAAGCCCGGCAGAATCATCCCGCCTAAATATTCTTTATTCCGGGAGACTACATCAAAGGTAACGGCAGTGCCAAAATCTACCGCAATTAAAGGCGCGCCATAAAGCCTAACCCCGGCATAGGCATTAACCAGGCGGTCTTGGCCTACTTGCTTAGGTTTATGGTAAAGGTTCTTTAGGGGTACAATTATGTCCTTACCTATAATATAGGGCTGCCGGCCTAATAATTTCTTTAGGCCTTTGGCTAACCGCCTGCCGGCAGTAGGCACAACACTACAGATAATACTCTCATCAAACTTAGCCTTACTTAATTTTTTTTTCAATTTTTTGAAATGGTATCTTTCAGTAGCGATATCAAATCTCTTGATGAGTTTATCGCCCTTAAAAATCCCGAAGGTAATATTAGTATTACCGATATCAATGGCTAATAGCACCTTTTATCTCCTTTATTTTATCCCTGAAAACCGCCGCTTTTTCAAACTGCAGGTTTCTTGCCGCAAGCTCCATTTCATATTCTAACTCAGATATGTAAACATTCAACTCATACTCATCTTTTGTCTGGCCAGTTAGCCCCTGCACCAATTCCCCTGCCTCCTCTAAATCTTCAATCCCCTGTTTTATTGCCTTTTGAATTGAGCGCGGCGTAATTTTATTAATCTTGTTAAACTCTAATTGGATTTTTCTTCTGCGCTCACTTTCGGAAATGGCCTTTTTCATTGAGCCAGTAATAGTATCCGCATACATAATCACGGCGCCGTTAATATTGCGCGCGGCGCGGCCGGAAACTTGAATTAAAGAAGTGGCTGAACGTAAAAACCCTTCTTTGTCCGCATCTAAAATTGCCACCAGCGATACCTCGGGTAAATCCAGTCCTTCTCTTAAGAGATTGATGCCTACCAGGCAGTCAAATTTTTTTTGCCTTAATTCCCGCAGTATCCTGGAGCGCTCAATGGTCTCAATTTCAGAATGCAGATATTTTACCTTTAAACCCTTTTCTTGTAAATAAGCGGTTAAATCCTCGGCCATCCTCTTGGTTAAGGTAGTGACTAAAACTCTTTCATTGCGGCTGGCGCGTTTGTTTACCTCGGCAATCAAATCTTCAATTTGGCCTTCGGTAGGTTTTAGGATAATCTCCGGATCGACTAACCCTGTGGGCCGGATAATCTGCTCAACTAATTTAGCCTGGCTCTTTTTAATCTCATATTCATCGGGTGTGGCGGAAACAAAAACTACTTGCTTTATCAGGCCTTCAAACTCTGCAAACTTTAAAGGCCGGTTATCTAAACAAGAAGGCAGCCTAAACCCATACTCTACCAAAACTTCTTTACGTGAGCGGTCGCCTTCGTACATACCCCGCACTTGCGGTATGGTTACGTGCGACTCATCAATTACCATAAGAAACTTATCAGGAAAATAATCAACTAAACAATACGGCCTTGAACCGACGGCTCTTTTAGAAAGATGCCGTGAATAGTTTTCAATTCCATGGCAATAGCCGATCTCTTTTAACATCTCTATATCATAACGCGTGCGGGATTCCAGGCGCTCGGCTTCCAACAACTTGTTTTTACTCTTCAAAAATTTCAACTGGTCTTCTAATTCCCATGCAATACTTTTAAGCGCGGCCTCAATCCTATCGCCAGAAACTATAAAATGCTTGGCCGGATATATCGCTAACTTAGCTAAAGAATTTAATATTTCACCCGATACCGGCTCTATCTCTAAAATCTGCTCAATATTATCTCCTAAGAATTCTATGCGTATGGCTTTTTCTTGATAAGAAGGAAATATCTCCAGCACATCCCCCCTTACCCTTAATCTGCCCCGAATAAACTCGTAATCATTTCTCTCGTATTGTATCTGGATAAAACGCGAAATTAATCTGTCACGGTCAATATTCTGTCCTTTTTCTATAAAAACCAGTAATTCGCGGTAATCATCCGGTGAGCCAAGGTTATAGATACAGGAGACCGAAGCGACAATTAAAACATCGCGGCGCGACATCAAAGAACTGGTGGCAGAAAGCCGAAGACGGTCTAATCTATCATTAATGGAGGCATCTTTTTCTATATATGTATCCGTTGAGGGGATATAGGCTTCGGGCTGATAATAATCGTAGTAACTGACAAAATACTCCACGGCGTTATGGGGAAAGAACTCTTTGAATTCCGAATATAACTGGGCAGCCAAAGTTTTATTATGGGAAATTACCAGGGTTGGCAAATTTAGTTCGGCGATGACATTGGCTAAGGTAAAGGTTTTTCCTGAACCGGTAACTCCCAGCAATGTCTGGTGCCGCTGGCCTTTCAAAACCGATTGGCTTAATTCTTTAATTGCCTTGGGTTGATCGCCGCAAGGTTTAAATTTACAGATGAGTTTAAACCTTCCCATTATTGAGGAATATTTTGGATTTTTCCCCGGATTAAGCCCAAACTCGTTGCCAGCTTAAATTCAAGGGGGATACGGCGTGAATCTGCGGTAAAATAGACGAGCATCTTACGTTTACCGATGATAAAATCACCTAAGTTAGAATCCAGAGAAACTCCGAAAACTGCAAAAGAGCCGAGCTTGCGCATGTCTTTGAAAAACGGCTCTTGGATTTGCGCATTAACCGACCAATTTCTCTGCGCATAGTAAATATTCAGATTGTGCTTCTGGTTTTCTTTAAGTTCTAAGAAACGAAGATGGTAGAAACTTGAGAATAAATCCTGGGTGTCATCGAGAATCTTAAGGGTAACGGGTGTACTCATGGCTACCCGGTCGCGCACAGCAGAAATGTCTAATAAAGGCGCAGAGCCTAATTGTTTATATCTTACCTCTTTCTTTTCCCGGTCAAAATCAATAAATACATAGCTAAATTTACCCTTTAAACGCCTGATTTTTTCAAAACGACGGGTATAAAAAGTCTTTGTATCTATGTAAGTATGCACTATATATTTGACGTCGTAAAGCTTGCTCAAAAATTTATTCGGCGCAGCCTTGGCCATAATATGATAACACTCATTGCCGTCTATCTTTTCTATGCCTTGCACGTTTAATATTATTTTACCCACCGGTATACCTAGCCACTCCACCGCATAGCATAATTGCTCGCTTATCTTTAGAGAATTGGCGGGCGGGGCAATAGTTATCTTTTCCTTTTTAGCCCTAAAATTCTGGGCATAAACAAGGGCATTCAGGCCAAGGGATAGCACTATTAATATGATAATCTTTTTCATGAGTTATAAAACTTCCAAGCTTATATCCACTGAATTTACAGTATCGGTCAGTTCTCCAATAGAAATCATATCCACGCCTGTGGCAGCAACTCTTTTGACCTTCTCAAGCGTGATACCACCCGAGGCCTCTAATAATATCGTGGTTCGTGGTTCGTGGTTCGTGGTTCGTCTTAATATAACTGCTTTTTTTACATCTTTGATACTCATATTATCTAACATTATAATGTCGGGCTCTGCCTTTAACGCTTTTTTAAATTCTCTTAAATTCTTTACCTCTATTTCTATTTTTATTTTAGGCATCTTCTCTCTTGCTTTTCTAATAAGGGATTGTAAATTTGGGATTTGGGATTTGGGATTTGGGATTTGGGATTTCGGATTTACAATCGTAATGTGGTTATCTTTGATAAGCACCATCTCATCCAGCCTCATCCGATGATTCAATCCCCCTCCTACCCTTACAGCATATTTCTGAAGTTCCCTTAATCCGGGGATGGTCTTACGCGTATCCATTATTTTTACTTTATATGGCCTTGCTGCCTCTACATATTTTTTTGTCTTAGTGGCAATACCAGAAAGTAAACTCAAAAAATTCAGCGCCACTCTCTCTGCGGTTAATATACTTCTTGCCTTTCCTTGTATCTTGGCTAAAACTCTTCCTTTATTTATGGGTTGGCCGTCTTTAACCAGAGGCGTAAATTTAATTTTACTGTCGCTTAATTTAAAGGCCAAGCCGGCGATATCCAACCCGCAAACCGCACAATTTTCTTTAGCCAATAAAACCGCCCTGGCAAATTTATCCTTAGCAATAACAAATTCGGTAGTAATATCTCTTCTCCCTAAATCTTCCTTTAATGCACGGCGTATAATAGGAATAAATTTAAGAACTTTATTGTAAGCCATCTTTAATTGTTTTTAGCCGTTTTAAAATCTCGGTTAATTCCCCTACCCTTGCCTTTTCTTTTTCTACAACCTCTGCGGGTGCCTTCTTTAAAAATTCTTTATTAGCCAAGGTTCTTTTTTTTACGTTTGTCTCTAATTCTATTTGCTCGAGGCGTTCTTTTATCTTTAGCCGTTCCTTTTCTAAGTCTATAACGCCCTCAAGTAAAATAGATGTGCGTATATCCTTTATTACGGTACTAACGCTGGATTTAAGGTGTGTATATTTTTCTTCGATCCTCAAGCCAGATAACTTGGATAACCTCTGGATATGTAAAGCTAGAAAACTTATTAAATCTCTATCTGCCTTATTCCCTGTAGAAATAACCGCATTGACATCCTGCTGAACGGGTATTTCCAGTTCCTGCCGCATATTTCTTATACTTGTAATTATCTCAAAGGCTAAATTCATCTTGTTTTCTATCTTTCTATCAATCATCTCTTCTTGAATATGCGGCCAGTCCTGAACCATAATGCTGGTGCCCTGGTGCTCTGGTGCTCTGGTGCTCTGAATTCTCTGCCAAATTTCTTCAGTAATAAAGGGCATAAAAGGATGCGCTATGCGCAAAAATTTCTCCAGTATTTTATACATTACTACTTGGTTTTGCCCATCTTTTATATTCGGCTTAATTAACTCAAGGTACCAATCGCAGAATTCGTGCCAGAAAAAGCCATATAGCGCATTTGCTGCTTCATTAAAGCGGTATGCATCTAACATTTTATTGACTTCTTTTAAAACCGAATAGAACCTGCTCAATATCCAGCGATTGACAATATCTTCAGCCGTAGGCTGATCCGCCTTCGGCGGAAAATTTTCTTTTTTAAAAAATACGCACAAATCCGCCCTTGTGTTTTCTGGCTCTAAATTCATCAGGATGAACCTGGAGGCATTCCAGATTTTATTGGCAAAGTTTCTGCCTTGTTCAAATCTTTCCTTAGACAAAAATATATCTTGGCCCTGCGCGGTTATGGAAATCAAACTAAAGCGCAAGGCATCGGCGCCGTATTCGTTAATAATATCCAAAGGGTCAATAATATTACCTAAAGATTTAGACATCTTTTTACCTTCGATATCGCGCACTGTGCCGTGAATATAGACATCCTTAAAGGGGATATCCTTCATAAACTCTAAGCCGGCCATAATCATCCGCGCCACCCAGAAAAAGATAATCTCCGGGGCAGTTACTAGGACTGAAGTAGGATAAAAATATTTTAGCTCTTGTTCGTACTTCGTACTTCGTACTTCGTACTTCGTTTTAAAAGGCCAATAAAAGGTAGCGAATGGCCATAGCCACGAAGAAAACCAGGTATCCAAGACATCTTCGTCCTGGTAAACATCGGCTGAACCGCATTTGAGGCATTTTTCTGGTTTTATCTTGGAGACAGCAACCGCTTCGCATTTTTTACAATAATAAACAGGCAAACGATAACCCCACCATATCTGCCTGGATATGCACCAATCCTGAATATTTTCCATCCAATTAAGGTAAACCTTAGTCCAGCGCTGGGGATAAAATTTGATTTTACCAGTTTTAACCGCTTCGATTGCTGGTTTAGCCAGAGGTTTCATTTTTACAAACCACTGTTTTGACAAGTACGGCTCAATTATAGTATGGCAACGGTAACAATGACCTGCGGATAACTGGTGCGGTTCGATTTTTTCCAGTAAATTTTTCTCTTTTAAATCCTTCAAAATAACCTCTCTGGCCTGGAACCTGTCCATATCTTTATAATCGCCGGCATTTTCATTCATCCGGCCATCAGGATGCATTACATTCACAAATTCCAGATTATGCTTTTTACCTAAAATATAGTCATTGGGATCATGCGCAGGAGTTACTTTAACTGCACCAGTGCCAAACTTCATATCTACCATACTATCGGCAATTATTTTTATTTCTCGGTTAATCAAAGGTAAAATTAAAGTTTTGCCGATAAGCTTTTTATAGCGTTTGTCTTTGGGGTCAACCGCTACTGCGGTATCGCCCAGCATCGTCTCAGGCCTCGTAGTTGCCACTACTATGTAGTTTTGTAGTTTGGGATTTGGGATTTGGGATTTGTTTGGGATTTGGGATTTGGGATTTGGGATTTCTACTTTTAAGGGATATTTTATATAATAAAGATTCCCTTGTAATTCGCGATGCGGCGCCTCCTCGTCGGAAAGCGCAGTTTGGCAACGCGGGCACCAATTGATAATATAGCTGCCTCTATATATCAGCCCTTTTTCATACAATCTGACAAAAACTTCTACTACTGCCTTTGAATATTCCTCATCCATAGTAAAGCGTGTACGCTGCCAATCGCAGGATGCGCCTAATTTCTTAAGTTGTTTGATAATGGTTAAACCGTACTGCTCTTTCCATTGCCAGACGCGTTCGACAAACTTTTCTCTGCCTAAATCCTGGCGTTTAAGCCCTTCTTTGGCAATGGCTTTTTCTACTACATTCTGGGTGGCGATACCGGCATGGTCTGTCCCGGGCATCCAGAGGCTTTCCTTGCCTTTCATACGCTGGTATCTGATAAGGATATCCTGAATAGTATTATTCAAGGCATGGCCCATATGTAAAATACCGGTTACATTGGGCGGCGGGATAACTATGCAGAATGGCTTTTTAGCAGGATTTGGCTGGCCTGAAAAATAATTATTCTCTTCCCAGAATTTATACCACTTATCCTCGGTTTCTTTTGGATTGTACTGCTTAGAAAGGTCATCTATCATTATACTTTATCTTTTAAGAGCTTATATTCAACGCTATCCACCAATGCCTGCCAACTTGCCTCAATGATATTCTCGGATACGCCGATGGTGCTCCAGGTATCGGTTTCATCCTGCGATTGGATAAGCACGCGCACCTTTGCGGCTGTGCCGGCTTTCTCATCTAATATGCGCACCTTAAAATCGCAAAGTTGCATCTTAGATAAAGTGGGATAAAAATCCTTCAGCGCTTTGTGCAACGCATTGTCCAAGGCATTTACCGGGCCATCGCCTTCCGCAGCAGTATGCTCCTTTATTCCTTTTACCTTTAATTTCATAATCGCCTCGGAAGTAATCTTTTTATCAGAAAGTTTTTCTACTACTACCCGGAATCCCTCTAATTCAAAGAATCTTTTATATTTTTTAAACGCCCTTTTCATTAATAGCTCAAAAGACGCCTCCGCTGCCTCAAAATGATAACCTTGATGCTCTAAAGACTGTATGAGTTTTAAAATCTTCTTGGTCTTAGGGTTTTCTTTGCTTAAGTTTAACTCTAACTCCTTAGCGCGGATTAATATGCCGGTCTTACCAGCTAATTCCGAAACTAATATCCGGCGCCGGTTTCCTACTAAATTAGGTTCAATATGTTCATAGGTCTTAGGATTTTTCATTACTGCGTTAATATGCACGCCACCCTTATGCGCGAAGCTAGATGCGCCGGTATAAGGCTGGTCATTTCTCTGTTTCATATTGCTGACTTCGCTTATAAAATGCGAAACATGCGTTAACTCTTTTAATTTCTCATCTGTAACACAATCAATTCCCAGTTTTAATTTAAGATTGGCAATAATGGGAATCAAGTCGGCGTTACCGCAACGTTCACCATAACCATTGATGGTTCCCTGGACCATCTCAGCCCCCGCTTCAACTGCGGCAATGGTATTAGCCACGGCAAGGTCTGCGTCATTATGACAATGGATACCCAACCAGACATTTATGCGCGGCCGGATTTCTTTAACCACTTTTACGATTTCAGAAGTAAGGGTCCCGCCGTTTGTATCGCATAATATAATTGCCTTTGCCCCTGCCTCACAAGCAGTCAATAAACACTTTAAGCTATATTCTCTATTGCTCTTGTAGGCATCAAAAAAATGTTCCGCATCATAAAAAGGGGTCAGGCGCTTTTTGGCGATAAAGCCTATGGTATCCTTAATCATATTTAAATTTTCATCGAGGGTGGTCTTTAAAACATCGGTAATATGTAAATCCCAGGTTTTGCCAAAGATAGCGATAACCTTGGCCTGCGACTTAATTAAGGCGCGCAGATTATTATCTTGGGATGCCTTGGAATGCGGCCGACGGGTTGAGCCAAAGGCAACCAATTGCGCATTCTTCAAGTGGCTCTTCGCCATCTTTAAATAGAACTCCATATCCTTTGGGTTAGACCCCGGCCAGCCGCCCTCAATATAATGTATGCCTAACATATCTAATTCCTGGGCAATACGAATTTTATCCATAACCGAATAAGAGATGCCTTCGCCCTGCGCGCCGTCTCTTAAGGTTGTATCGTATAATTTTAATATTTTAGACATCTTTAACCTCACCTAAACCTTCCGCACCTACGCGGTGCGATTTGGGTTGTTATTTTGAAAGGCCAAATTTCCCATGCAATGCCCTAACTGCGACCTCGGCAAATTTCTTTTTTATAATACAGGATATGCTTATCTCAGAAGTAGAAATCATTTCTATATTAATTTTATTATGCGCCAAGGCCTCGAAACACTTGGCAGCTACACCCGGATGCGATTTCATACCCACGCCCACTATGGAAACACGGGCTATATCTTCATCTCGCAATACCTCTCCCGCCTTAATCGCCCTGGCTGCTTTTTTTGTAAGCCGCATTGTCTTTGAGATACCGGCTTTAGTGACGGTAAAAGATATATCGGTTTGCCGTAAATGGCTGACATTCTGCACAATCATATCCACATTTACGCCGCTACCGGCTAATTCTTTAAATATCTTTGCCGCCACTCCCGGACGGTCGGGAACATTACAAATGGTAATCTTGGCTTCATTAATATTGACGGTTATGCCGCTGACCACTACATCTTCCATTATCTTTACCTCCTTAATAATCATTGTGCCTAATTTTTTTGAAAAAGACGAGCGCACATGTATAGGGACGTTGAATTTTTTGGCCACTTCGATAGAACGCGCCTGCATCACCTGCGCCCCCAAAGAGGCCATCTCCAACATCTCATCATAGGTAATTTCAGGAATTTTCTTCGCCTTAGGCTCTATGCGCGGGTCAGCAGTATAAATACCTTCCACATCCGTGTAGATTTCGCATTCCTGGGCATTTAGCTCTTTGGCCAAAGCCACGGCAGTCAAATCTGAACCGCCTCTGCCTAAAGTAGTAATATCCTGGTTTAAGGTAACGCCTTGAAATCCGGCGACAATCACAATCTTGCCTTTCTTTAGCTCTTCTTTTATTTTGTCCGCATTTATTTTAATAATCCGGGCGCGGGTATGGCTGGTATCGGTAATAATTCCCACCTGCGCGCCGGTAAAAGATATGGCTTCGCAACCTAATTTTTGGATTGCCATTGCCAGAAGGGCCACGGAAATCTGCTCTCCCGTCGATAAAAGCATATCCATTTCGCGCTCTGCAGGTTCGGTATTTATTTTATGCGCCAAATCAATTAATTCATCCGTAGTATCTCCCAAGGCAGAGACCACTACCACTAAATCATAACCTTTCTTTCTGTAACTAACTACTCTTTGGGCTACACTCTGGATACGCTCAACATTAGCCACGGATGAGCCGCCAAATTTCTGGACAATCAAGCCTTTATGCATCTTTTTCCTTTCTTCATGAATATAGACATAATCTCACCAACCATAAAGACTGCCAATATCATCAAAAGTACGCTCACTATAAAAAGTACCATATCTTTCTGCCGAAAATATTTAACCGTCTGAAAGGCTAATGCCGCCACAGCGGTAATGAGCATAAAAAATGCTGGCGCCAGAGTAAATTTTGTAGTTTTATTTTTCGCTAAAAGCCAACAACTTAAAACGAATAGGGCTAATGCTGCCACTAATTGATTGGATGCGCCAAATACCGGCCAGATCTTCTGCCATTTTCCGCTAAAGGCTAATGCCGCGCTCAAGATGATGATTAAAAGCGTGGATAGATAGCGATTTTTTATGCCAAATAATTCCTCGGTCAGATAACGCGAAATTCTGGTAGCAGTATCCAATGTCGTCAGGATAAAGGCATTAAGGATGGTTATGGCAATAAATGCACCGTAATTGCCCAAAATACTTCTACTCATCAAACCGTAGCCTTTGCCAAATATGGGAATAGGAGTAGTGTTTTTTAAGATGGCGCTGAAATCTTCGCCGCGTTTAAACAATATAGCTGTGGCAATTATGGCTAATACGGCAACTAAGCCTTCGGCAACCATCCCGCCATAGCCAATCCTTTTGGCGTAACGCTCATTGGCTAATTGCTTAGAAGATGTTCCGCTGGCAATAAGCGCATGAAATCCGGAAATTGCACCGCAGGCAACGGTAACAAATAACATCGGCCAGAGATTTCCTTCGCTGGTATTAAATTTATGATAGGCCGGCATGTTAATTGTAGGATGAGATAATAATAAACCGAGATAACCTGCGCCTACGCCAAAAAATAATAAAAAACTGGATAAATAATCGCGCGGCTGCAGCAGTATATTTACCGGTAAAACCGAAGCAAAATAACAATAGATCAATAAAACTAATAGCCAGACATTTAAACTGCTATTTATCGGCAGATTATTGCCCCATAATATCAGATTTACCAAAAATAGAAGCCCCAATATAGTTGACAATACACTGTTTGCCTTTAAATGATACAGGAGATACCCCACCAGTATGGCCACCGGTATCAGCCCTAATGATGGCAAAACAATCTTTGGTTCTTTGACAAAGGTATCGGCGCATAGATAGGCAAAAACAGCAATTACCAGAATTAGCGCCAACCAGACAAATAGAGAAAAAATAATTTTTGCCCGGCGGGATATTACATGTTGTGCAATATCCGCCACGGAAGAACCGCCTTCTCTTACCGAAGTAATTAAAGAGCCGAAATCATGCACCCCGCCAATAAATATTGTGCCTATGACCACCCATAATAATGCCGGCAACCATCCCCACAACATTACCGCAATCACCGGCCCGATAATCGGCCCTGCTCCGGCAATAGAGGCAAAATGATGCCCGAATAAAACTAACCAATTCTTTGCCGGAATATAATCTACGCTGTCGTATTTAGTAAAGGCGGGCGTTGACCTTTTGGGGTCTATCTGCCAAAGTCTTTCTAACTTCTTCGCATAGACTCTATACGCCCAAAAAAATAATACCAGCGCTATAATAACAATGATTAAGGAATTCATACCCCTGCTACCCCCTTAATAAAATACTCCATCAATTCATAACCTTTTTCAAAATAAAGTTCGGATTTTTCTGCTTCTTTTTCGCTATAACCGCTAAAACTACCGGCAACAATATCCTTGCCAAATATCCCAAAAGGCACGATATCCGCGGTATGAGTTTTCAACGAAAGGGGCGTAGCATGGTCAGGCAAAACCAAAATCCGAAAATTCTTCTTGCGTTTTAATGCCTCTAATATGGTCCCGACTACTAATTGATCAAATCGTTCAATAGCCGCAATCTTTTCTCTTAAGTTGCCATTATGGCCTGCTTCATCAGGCGCCTCCACATGCACAAAAACAAAATCTTTACCTTCTAAAACCTTTAATGCCGCTTTGGCCTTACCTTCATAATCTGTATCATAATATCCGGTAGCGCCCGCTACATTAACTACCTCTAAACCCAAAATTTTACCCAAACCTTTGATTAAATCTACTGCCGATATAACTGCGCCGGTTAGGCCGAATTTTGTAGAAAATTCTGGCAGATTAGGTTTTCTGCCCTGCCCCCACAGCCAAATCATATTCGCCGGGTTTTCTTTTAAGTCCACTCGAACTTGGTTTATTTCATGATTTTCCAAAATATTGCGGGAATACTGCATCAGTTTTATGATCGCCGCTGCGCCATCTCCTTTGGGCAGATTTTCAAGAATACTTTCCCCGCTGATATCGTGAGGCGGCTTACATTCTAAATCCTGCAGCCGTTCCTCGCTGCCCCCCTTGACCAACACCAGGTGCCTATAGCTTACGCCCGGATAAAATTTGATTCTATCTGTGCCCAGATTCTGGTCAATGAATTTTATCAATATCGCTGCTTCTCTAGAGCTGATATGGCCGGCGCTGTAATCTATCAGCGTATCGGCTGAAGCCGTAATCAGATTACAACGAAAAACTACATCCTCGTCTTCTAATGCTATACCTAAATTTGCCGCCTCTAAAGGGCCTCTGCCAGTATAATATTTTTGCGGGTCATAACCTAAGATAGAAATATTCGCCACATCTGAAGCAGGGCTCATTTTATCAGGAATTGTCTTTATCCTACCAAGCCTGCCCTGTTGGGCAATAAAATCCATATTCGGCGTGCGGGCTGCCTCTAAAGGCGTACGCTCACCCAATTCTTTTATCGGATAATCCGCCATCCCATCGCCCACAAGGACTATATACTTCATAAATATACCTCTGCCCCCCCCCTCCCCCCTACGCACCTACGCGGTGCGATAGGTTAGGTTATAGGTGTTAGGTGCATAATCTTCAAAAGTTTATTTACTAATTCACTTTTATTTCTTGCTGAGATAGTCTTACCCGCCCTATTTATAATAAAGGCGCAATAAGGATTGAGTCTATTTGCCACGATAAAATCAGCGTTTACTTTAGCCTGCGTTGCTTTTGCCCTCTTGATTAAAGTCTCGCCAGAAATGCCTGATTCCAATTTGAATATAATAATTTTTGCCTTGGAAGCAAGGCGCCTAATATCTCGGCTAATTTTCGGCAAAGGTAATAATCTTAGATTATACAACTTTTTGGAATCAATCTTTCCTTTTATTGCCTGCTTGGGTTTAAAATCAGAAACTGCGGCTGAATGAATCACCGCATCATATCTTTTAGACCTTAATTCCTTATTAATTATATCCCTTAATTCGTTAAAGAATCTAAACCGCACTAAGTTTATTTTTCTATTTAAGCAACAGGCTCCTACAGGGCCCAATACTAAAGTAACTTTTGCGCCTAATCGCTGTAATTTCTCTGCCAGCAAAATCCCGGTTTCGCCTGTAGCAATATTACTAATTACCCTGACGCTATCTATCGCAACCCAAGTAGGTCCTGCAGTGATTAAAATTTTTTTACCTTTTAAGTATTGCGTATTGCGTTGTGCGTATTGCGTTATTTTAATAGCCAATTTCTTTCAGCACTGCCTTTAAATTTGCCTTAACTACTTTCGGTTCTTTTATACTCTTTATTGCCCTATCCGGGTCTTTGAGGCCGTGGCCGGTTAGTATGCATACTATTCGTATTGCGTATTGCGTATCGCGTATCGCGTGTTTTCCCGCCTTTGGCGGGATCCCGCTTTGGCGGGAAAAATAACCTTTTTTATTTAACTTTAATAGTCCGGCTATCGAAGCAGCAGAAGCTGGCTCAACAAAAACACCTTCTTTTGCGGCTAATAATTTATAGGCCTGGAGTATCTGTTTATCCGAAACCAGATCAATCAGGCCGCCGGATTCATCGCGTGCTGCTTCTGCCTGTTTCCAACTTGCTGGATTACCGATACGTATGGCAGTAGCAATGGTCTTAGGATCTTTTATGGGATGGCCTCTAACAATGGGCGCCGCACCTTCTGCCTGAAAACCCAACATCTTAGGTAATCTTCTACTTTTATCACATTCTTTATATTCCTTATAACCCTTCCAATAGGCAGTAATGTTGCCTGCGTTACCCACCGGCATCACCTGAAAATCAGGCGCCTCGCCTAAGCAATCGCAGATTTCAAAACTGGCGGTTTTCTGTCCTTCAATACGATAAGGATTCAAAGAATTCACTAAGGTTATAGGATGCTTGGCAGTAATTTCTCTGACTAATCTCAAGGCATCATCGAAATTACCATCCACGGCTAAAACTACTGCGCCGTGGATAAGTGCCTGACTAAGTTTTCCCAAGGCAATGGCGCCTTTGGGGATAAGCACAATACATTTAATGCCTGCCTTTGCCGCGTAGGCTGCTGCAGAGGCAGAAGTATTACCCGTAGAAGCGCACATCACCGCAGAAGAATCTTCCTCGCAGGCCTTGGAAATAGCCACTGTCATTCCTCTATCCTTAAAAGAACCCGTGGGATTTAAACCCTCATATTTTAAGTAAACCTCAAAATTCTTACCCATTAATTTACTTAAATAATTAGCGTATATTAAAGGAGTATTTCCTTCTTTTAAAGTAATAACGGGTGTCTTATCAGTTATCGGCAGATATTTCCTATATCTTTCAATTACGCCATTATAGCTCACACTTCCTCCATCCTTATCGCTACTGACTTTTGTTTTATTGCATTTAAATGGTCTATCGTCTCTAAGGCAGCCCGTAGATGTTTTTCTTTTGCTCCATGAATAATCATCACGATAGGCACCACTTGCGCCCTGTGTCTTTCCTTTTGGGTAACCGAGGCAATACTAATCCCGAATTTAGCCAATATTCCTGAAATTTTGGCTAATACGCCCGGTTTATCCAAAGCCATAAAACGAATATAATAGCGACTTTCAATCTCATCTATCTTGCGTAGTTTCTTTATTGACTTATCCGGAATTATATTTAATGTTGGCCTAAAAAGTCCGGCCTTTATACCTTCAGTTAAATCCACTAAATCCGCTACTACTGCTGAAGCAGCAGGCATCTGGCCGGCGCCGGGGCCGTAGAATAAAAGATTGCCGGCTAAATCACATGAGACATATATCGCATTAAATATGCCTGCCACTGAAGATAACAAGTGACTTGTGGGGATAAGGGTAGGATGTACCCTTACCTCCAATTCATCAAGTTCTTTTTTAGCAATGGCTAATAATTTTATCTCAAAACCTAATTCCTTGGCATAGTTAACATCGGCTAAAGATATTTGCGAGATACCTTCAATAAATATTTCATCCAAGTTAACTAACCTGCCGAAACAAAGATAGGTAAGCAATATTAACTTATGCGCTGAGTCTATACCTTCGATATCTAAGGTAGGATCTTTTTCCGCAAAGCCTTTTAACTTTGCTTCACAAAGCGCGTCCTTAAAGGTGCAGTTATTATTAGACATCTGGGATAATATGAAGTTAGAGGTGCCGTTTACAATACCAAATATATTGTAAAACTTATTCGCTACCAGGCCTTCACGCAGAGATTTTATAATCGGGATACCAGCGCCCACAGATGCCTCAAAGTAAATATTCTTATCGCGGTCTTTTGCCAGCGCGAATAATTCTCTGCCTTCCTGCGCTAAAAGGGCCTTATTGGCAGTAACAATATTTTTGCCTTTCTTTAAGGCTGCGGCTATATATTCCTTTGCCGGATGCATACCGCCAATTAACTCTACCACAATATCTATCTGAGGATCATTAATAATTTCTTCAACCTTATTAGTCAAAAGGCGCTTATCTACGTTTAAGTTTCTGCGAGAAAGAATATCCTTATCGCAAATTTTCTTAAGGTTTATCTGTAGCCCTATCTTATCGCTTAAGAAAATCTTTTTATCGCGTAAAATTTTCGCTACTCCCGAGCCGACATTGCCAAAACCAATTAATCCGATATTAATTTTTTTCATCCTTTATCCTTTTTTTAAATAATAATCTATAGTCTGACTGATTATGTTTCTGTGTTTTTCATCCACAGCCAAAAAGTCAAGCCGGGTATCGTAAATTAAATCCTTGGTGATTTCATGAGATTCTACTACTTTGGCAATGAGCATCATGGGATTAGGGTCAAAGGGTAATCTTATCTCTAAAGCAATATTTGTACCGGGCTCCAATTGTCTATTGGTAGTAAGGAGCATCCCGCCTAAACTTAAATTTCTTGTCTGAGAGATATCTAAGTTATCTTCTTCTTCTAATATCCTGTAAGATACAATAAAACGCCCGGTTATGCGAGGATGTTTTCGTTTTTCTGGCCCGCTATACGTCATTTAACCCTCCTTTTGAATTCTGGTCGGGGAGGTGGGACTTGAACCCACGACCTTTTGAACCCCATTCAAACGCGCTAGCCAAACTGCGCTACTCCCCGAAGGACATACTTCTACCTATACCCCATTCTTCTTTCTTCTCCCGTGTCATCAAATCTCTCACTGCTTTAACAGGAGATTTATTTTTATAAAGAACGCAATATACTTCTTTGGTTATCGGCATTTCTACTTTATATTTTAAACTTAAGGCGTAGGCGGATTTTGTGGTCGGCACACCCTCGGCTACCATTTGCATATGGTTTTTTATTTGTTTTAATGTCTTGCCTTTGCCAATCTCTTCACCTACAAATCTATTTCTGCTATACGGGCTAATACAGGTAGTGACCAAATCGCCCAGGCCAGTTATCCCGCTAAAGGTATGCACCTTGGCGCCCATAGCTTGGCCTAATCTGGATATCTCCGTCAGGCCGCGCGATAAAAGCGCTGCTTTGGTATTGGTGCCAAAGCCAAGGCCATCGGATATGCCGCAGGCAATGGCAATGATATTTTTCAGGCTGCCTCCCAATTCCACTCCTATTACATCATCATTAGTATAAATCCTAAATCTTTCCGTCATAAAAATATTTTGTAAATATTTCCTTATATTTTCATCGTGAGAGGAAATCGCTGCCGTAGTAGGTATCTCTTGAACTACTTCCTGGGCGACTGTAGGGCCGGAAAGCACTGCCAGTTTTACGCTGCCCAATTCATCATGGATTACCTCAGACATTCTTTTCAGTGAATTAATTTCTATACCCTTGCTAACGCTTAAGAATATTGCATCAGAAGAATAATTAAATTGCTTAAATTTTTTTAAGGCCCTGCGCAGGTATTGTGAGGGGATAGCCAAGATTATCAATTGTTTATCGCAAAATATACGCCTTAAATCATGCGTAATTTCTATTTCCTTAGGTATCTTAACC
>CAYHAI010000133.1:0-3729 GCA_964354585.1 uncultured Planctomycetales bacterium | reverse complement strand
TTTTCAAAGAGCGAGCCGATGTAGATGGTCCATTGTTCAGGGCCGGATTTGTTTTATATCTCTATGAGAAAGAGCAGGTTAAGTAAAGTGTCTTGGCCTTTGCTTGGCCTTTGATTATTACTTTAGATAAAATAATTCTATAATTTCGCCCGTTTTCTTATCGATAAAAACCCATGCTTCTCCACCTAATATTTTACCCATTTCTTTAGGAGTATAGTAAATTGCCCAATAATTTCTACCTTTTAGTTTGTTAAATATATGTGGATTGGCTTTTACTGCCTTTTCGTCAGATAGAAAATATTTATTCCATAATGTATTTTTCTCATCAGCAGTAATTTTTTTTTGGGCAATATCAAAACCTTGCTTGAACAATTCTTTATTCGCGATTTCAATAGATTCTTCAATAGATACGGTCATTTTCCCCACCTCTTTGTTTAAAGCTACGCAACTCGAATTCATAAATAATAAAATAATTATTACTAATATAAATCCATATCTCATATTTATCGCCTTACCATATCTTCAAAAGTACCTGTCCGCGGGTCTTGGCTGCCAGTCGAAGGATAATACCTCATTATTCCTTCTTTATCTACAATATAATTAGATAATCCGTACATTTTTGTTCTTGCTAAAGAATAATCAGCCGGACTCGGCATATGAAATGGTGTTTCGTATGGCGCGTAAGGATGAGTATGAAACCATCCTACAATATTATCCGGTCTCGTTGGAACATTAATACTGCCCGAACTTCCTCTTGGCCACCGCTGCACGGAATATTTACTGTTTTCTTTCGTAATCCATCCTCCCTGTTCATATACCCTCTGTCCATCTTGAGAAAAAGACTCTTGCCACGCTTTTTCCATCTCTGCTCTTACTGCAGGATCATCAATAATTGGATCACCCGAAGCACTTTTTCCTTTATCTACAACCAGAGCTTTATTAGGATGACCGTCCTTAGTCCCGCTTGTTGGTTTTCCTAAACTATTACGCTGGGTATTTTGAGAATTGAATGACTGATTTATACTATTCCCAACCGCTGCTCCAGCTATACCACCTACAAACCCCCCAGTATAGGCATCCCAGCTATCAGTAAGACCTGCAATTACAGCGCCAGCAGCCAACATACCATAGCCAAAACCAGCACCATACTGACCAACCCCCCAAGCACCAAAACCACCTAGAGCACCACCTATACCGGCACCCATAAGGGCACCTTTCCAGCCTCCCTCAAGACCACCGGTAATAGCGCCTCCTATAGCCCCACCAATTGCCCAAGACATCGTTGCGCCATACCAGGCAAGTGCACCACCAGGACCAAGAACTAAAGCAGCAACCACACCCACTATAGCACCAACTGCAGCATGCCAAAACTTTTTCCACGACCAATGCCCCGTCGGATCAACGTAATTTATCGGGTTATTCAAACAGTAGGAATAGCGATTAAGAGATTGAGGATTGTAAGGGCCTGAGACAATCGTATCCGCAGTTATGAAACGCCCAATGGTAGGGTAGTAGTATCTGGCACCATAGAAGTAGAGGCCGGTGGAATCGAGTTCTTTGCCGGTGAAAAGATGTTTTACAGGGACAGTCCCCTGCGTAACTTCATTTCTAGCTAAGGTACCGTAAGGAGTGTATTCGCAGTATTGAACTTGAGTGCCGGTCTGGTCGGTAATGACATTGGATGAGCCGAGGTGGTCGCTGTGATAGTAATATAACTCAGGGTCTGTCCCTGCAGGGGACTGACCCTTCGTCGCTATTCTATTTGATCCGGCGAAGATGTGCTTGCGGGTTTTGCCGTCGGAATCCTTTTCAAAGAGCGAGTATTTATTTTACAACTGATTTTATGATAAGCAGTTACGTAAAACGTCTATGATTTATGATTTCTATGATTCTATGATTCTACTATAATAGACGCAAAGGATAGCAAAATCTAACAAAGATTTTTTGCCGATTCGCTGTCAAAGAACTAAGGGGAATTATGTATTGTGTCCCCCGAATTGAATTGATTATGTATCTGTTTAAGATAAAAAACGCTTAGCTTGTACTCATTATTTTCATTTACAATCTCAGCGTAAACAACTAGGCTACCTCTCTCAAAATTCAAAAGATACTTAAAATTCAACTGCTTCTTTTTGCTAAATAAACCGCTAAACATATTCTCATCTAAAAAATAATTCCTAAAAATAGGTAGCTTATCAGAATAGTCAACTAAACGGCCCAAGTTGTTTTCAATGTTTTGAAGATTAGAGATATGATCTTGCAGACTCACTTGGCTTTTTAGGATGCTAGAAAAATATTCATAAGACTCTGAATATTTTTTATCTTTGATTTTCTTTAAACATTGCTCAACAATTTTTTTAGGACTAGATGCGGCAGCACTAACATAGGCAATGGAACAACCAAAATATATCAAAAACAAAAAAATAAAAACATTCTTAAACTTAGTCACCATACATTTTTAAAGTATTATATTGCGAATTGGGACCGATGCCTGTCCACTGTCTTCCACCACCCATGCTAATTGCTGAACCACAAGCTGTTGAACAAACACGCCCCCTTCCAAATAATACGTAATTATAAGGCAAGGGTGGATTACTTGCAGCTAAACTTTTAGCAGCATGAATAACGCTTTGATTTCCTCGAAATCCCTTGAGAACCACTGCTTGTTTATTATCGTAAGACGCTTTTGAAAAAGTACTAACTCCTGCTTTTGGTAATGCGCTTACCCAATTACCAGTATCTGTTAGAATTTTTACATGAGAAAAAGGTCCACCTTCAAGAAGAGCTATACCAAGGCCAAAAATTCCATCTGCTTTCATAAAGGCTAAGTCACCCGGCTGAACATTTTGGTTTTTTACCGTATCCATCGGCGCAAGTATTCCGCCAATTGTTTGTGCCATATTATAATATGCTCCTTGTGCCGCTCCTTCTCCAAAATCTCCTCCCATTATAACAGAAGACACGCCTCCTGCAACAGCATCAGCTCCTAATGGCCAGGCGAAACCGCCAACATAGCCGATTGTCCCACCCGCTAATCCTGCTAATGCTCCCATTCCAACATTGCCACCTAACATTGCAGAGGTAGCCGCGCCTCCTGCTGCACCACCTAAAGCAGCTCCTGCCAAGCCAGGCCAAAAAGTTCCACCAAAAGCAGTAGAAGCTATTCCCGAAGCTGCTGCACCTACAACAAATCCTGCTAGACTACTGGCAAAATTGATTCCAAAGTTCTGACCAAAATTTCCACCTTGACCACTAGCAGCAACAAGGCTATAAGCCATCATCCCTAAGAAAGGATTAATAAATCCTAGAGCAACACCAACAGCAGCTCCTACAAACCCAGATACCTTTTTCCAAAAACTCTTCCACGAATGGCCGGTCGGGTCGATGTAGTTTATAGGGTTGTTCCGACAATACGAATATCTGTTCAGACTCTGGGGATCATATGGTGCTTGAACAATACTGTCGGCGCTTATGAACCTGCCTAACTCTGGGTCGTAGTAGCGTGCGCCGTAGAAATACAACCCTGTATTATCCAATTCCTTGCCGGTGCTGCTAAAACCTACCGTGCCGAAATCGAGCTAGGAATAACCACTGATACCTATGATGCCTCAGGCAAAGTGCTTAAGAGAGCAGACCTTTCCTCAGTAACCAGGGAGAAAGTGGAAGCGGCATTGTCTGGCTTTAAAGGGAAAATATGGCAGCGCCCTCCCATATTTAGTGCCATAAAAA
>CAYHAI010000132.1:0-7241 GCA_964354585.1 uncultured Planctomycetales bacterium | reverse complement strand
TACCTTTAGACGTGCATCTAATGATTGAGCAGCCAGAAAAATTTATTGATGATTTTATTAGAGCAGGAAGCGATATGATTACCCTGCATATTGAAACCATCTCAAGTTCAAGGCTCAAGGCTCAAGGCTCAAGGCTCAAGGCCCAAGGGATTAAATTTGGCGTTTCTTTAAATCCGGCTACGCCATTAGCAAAAATTAAAAGTATATTAGAATATGTTGATCTTGTTTTAGTGATGTCGGTTAATCCGGGATTTAGCGGACAAGAGTTTATCCCCGCGGTAATACCAAAGATTAAAAAATTACGCTCTATATTTAAAGGCGATATCTCGGTAGATGGAGGCGTCAATGTTAGGGTAGCAGGGAAATTAATTAAGGCAGGGGCAAATATTTTGGCCTCGGGTTCTTATATCTTTGGGGCGAAAAACGCCAAACTGGCAATCGAAAGGATAAGAAATGCAAGGTAATCACGAGATTGAGTTCGGTACCGACGGATGGAGAGGCATCGTCGGCGATAATTACACCTTTAAAAATTTAAAAATTTTATCGCAGGCAGTGGCAGATTATCTAGGGAAGGATAAAACAGTGGCAGTAGGTTTTGATACGCGCTTTATGTCAGAACGCTTTGCCGAGGTTGTTTCCGAGATCTTCAAGGATAATGGCATTAGAGTTGTGCTTTCGGATAGGGCCATTCCCACGCCTGCTTTAAGTTTTAGCGTTAAAAATAGAAAATTAACTCTGGGCATTATGATTACCGCCTCGCACAACCCCCCTGAATACAATGGTTTTAAGATTAAGACGGCCTCAGGAGGAGCAGCGGGTCAAGAAATAACTGAGGATATAGAAAGCCGTTTAGGGAAAAACTCGCTAAAGCAATTCAACAAAGACTCAGCGCAGGTAAGAAAAGTAGACTTAACAGGTGATTACATCAGGTTTATCCGCCACTATATTGATTTAAAGAAGATAAAGCATAAAAAATTTAAGGTTTTAGTGGATGTGATGTATGGTTCGGGAGACAGTTTTATCTCCCAGATACTTAAAGGCACGGCTATAAAATTAGAATTTATGCATAACACTGTTAATCCTTCTTTTGGCGGCAGGCGGCCTGAGCCCATTGAGGAAAATCTGGAAGAGTTAAAGTTAAGGGTAAAAAAAGAAAAATTTGATTTAGGCATAGCCCTTGACGGAGACGCAGATAGGATTGCCGCGGTTGCCGGTGGCGGGGTATTCATTCATCCCCAAAAAATCTTAGGCCTCTTAGCGCTGCATCTTCACCAGGATAGGCATTGGTCAGGGGGTATTGTCAAGACTATCTGCGGCACAACGATGATTGATAACATCGCCAAATTTTTACAGGTTAAACTCTATGAAACGCCCGTCGGTTTTAAATATATCTCCAGTCTTATGGAGACCGAAGATATTGTAGCCGGCGGAGAAGAGGCAGGGGGTATGGGAGTTAAAGGCTATATCCCTGAGCGCGATGGCACAATGGCAGGGTTATTATTAATTGAGATGATGGCCTTCCGCAATAAAAATATTGGGAAGATTTTAAATGAAATAGAAAGGCAATTCGGCAGGTATTATTATTTGCGTCAAGATTTACAGCTGGAAAGAGGAATTGAACTAAAGAAAGAAGACCTGCCCAAGGAATTATTGGGGGAAAAGGTAATTCAGGTAAAAGATTATGATGGCATAAAGTTAATTTGCCAAGACGAGAGTTGGTTAATGTTTCGGGGTTCAGGCACAGAGCCGATGATGCGCGTGTATACAGAGGCAAAGAGCCTGCAAAAAGCTAAAAAGCTGCTGGAGTTAGGCAGAAAAATAATACAGTAAGAATGCTTTACTGGGTAGTTAGACTATTTGCGTTTTTAATCCTTAAGATTGTATTTGGCATGAGGATATTTGGCAGGAAACACATCCCTAAAAAGGGCGGCTTTATTTTAGCCAGTAATCATACCAGCTATTTAGACCCGATAGCCTTAGCCGCAGCCTGTCCGCGTAAATTAGATTTTATGGCTAAAGAGGAATTATTTTCTAATCCTTTATTTGCCGGGTTTCTTTCTCGGGTAGGGGCATTTGCGGTAAAAAGGAATTCTGCGGATTTATCTGCCTTGAAAGAAGCGATGCGCCGGGTTGAGCAGGGTGGCGCTTTGGCTTTATTTCCTGAAGGCAGCCGCAGGTTTGATGGCGTCTCAACCCAGCCGCATGCGGGAATTGGATTTTTAGCGGCAAAACTTAATGTTCCGGTAATACCTGTTTTTATCCGCGGCAGCGATTCTGCTTTGCCCAAGGGGGCTAAGTTTATTAGGCCGGTTCGGATTTGCGTCTATTTTGGCAAAGAAATTTCTGTAGAGAAAAACTTAGCTTATCAGGATATCGCTTATGCGATAATGGTACATATTCGGCAGCTGGAGGAAAATTCTTAGTAAAGGGGGTATGCGCGCAATTTTAAATATTTTATTAAAATAAAACTAAAATTAAAATTAAATAAAAAGGAGATTAATAAAAATGGTAGAAACAAAATCTAATAATTTAGAAGAACTTTATAATCAGAGTATAAAAATAATCCGCGAAGGCCAGATTGTGAAAGGAAAGGTTGTTTCTCTAACCCAAAAAGAGGCGTTAGTGGATGTGGGTTTCAAATCCGAAGGTTTAGTTAACATATCGCAGTTTGCTGCGGCTGATTTAGAAGTAGGCAAAGAATTGGAATTCTTTGTTGAATCTGTGGAAGACGATGCCGGGATGATCATTCTTTCCCGAGAAAAGGCGACTCAGATGCAGGGATGGGATAAGATTGTCCAGAATCATCGCGATGGCGGTCTGATAGAGGGCAGGGTAAGTAAAAAAGTGAAAGGGGGATTCCTTGTGTATGTGACGGGCATAGAAGGTTTCCTGCCTGCTTCTTTATCCAGTTTTAAAAATATCCCCGACAAGGATATTATTAATAAGCTCTTTAAGTTTAAGATTGTCAAGGTAAACAATCTTCGCCATAGTATGATTTTATCCCGGCGGGAGGCCTTGCAAAAAGAAAAAGAAGAGAGCAAGGGAAAGATATTGCAGGAGTTAAAAACAGGCGGGATTTACCCTGGCACGGTAAAGGCCATCACTGATTTTGGCGCCTTTGTGGACTTAGGCGGCGTAGACGGGCTTTTGCATATTACCGATATGTCCTGGTCTAAGATTAGCCATCCTTCGGAGGTAGTGGCCTTGGGAGATAAAATTGAAGTTGTGGTTTTGAATGTGGATAAAGAATCGGTCAAGGTATCCCTGGGGCTGAAACAGAGGCTTCCCGACCCTTGGGCTGAGATTGAGACAAAATATAGCGTGGGCTCTAAACTGAAGGGCAAGGTCGTAAACATCCTCCCTTACGGCGTATTTGTGGAATTAGAAAAGGGTCTCGAGGGTTTAATCCATGTCTCGGAAATTTCCTGGACTAAGAGGATTACCCAGCCGAATGAGATGTTTGCTATCGGAGATACCTTAGAGACGCAGGTATTAAACATAGATAAGGAATCGCGCAGAATCTCTTTGAGCCTTAAACAACTAGAGCAGAATCCCTGGTTAGAGTCGGAGTCTAAGTATCCTGTGGCTACAAAGATTTCCGGAAGGGTCAGGGGTTTTGCCGATTACGGCGCATTTGTAGAGTTAGATAGTAATTTGGAAGGGATGATTCATGTCTCAGATATGTCCTGGACGAAAAGAATAGCCCATCCCGGCGATGTCTTAAAGAAAGGGCAGAAGGTGGATGTAGTGGTTCTTTCTGTAGATAGCCAAAATCGGCGCATTGCCTTGGGTTTAAAACAATTACAGCCTAATCCCTGGCCAGAGATAGCGAAGTCGTATCCAATAGACACGGTTTTAGAGTCAGAGGTAGTCAGCATTACTGACTTTGGCGTATTTGTAAAAATAGAAGAGGATTTAGAGGGGTTGATTTATACTGGCGAGATTGATAAGGATACCGTCTCCAAGTTAAAGCCAGCGGATAAGATAAAGGTCAAGGTCATTAAAGTGGATGTGGACCAGGCCAAAATCGGGTTGAGCGCGAAGATATGAAGATAGATATCAACAAACAATTAGAGGTTATCAAACGCGGCGCAGTTGAGATTATCTCAGAAGAGGAACTGAGGAAAAAGTTGGAAGAAAGCTTAAGCGAAAAAAGGCCTCTGCGGATAAAGGCAGGTTTTGACCCTACTGCTCCGGATATTCATTTGGGGCATACAGTTTTATTAAGAAAGATGCGGCAGTTTCAAGATTTAGGCCACCAGGTTGTTTTTTTAATCGGTGATTTTACGGGTATGATTGGCGATCCCAGCGGCCAGGATAAAGTGCGTAAACGCCTGACCGAAGAAGAGGTGAAGGAAAATGCAGCAACCTACAAAAAACAGGTATTTAAGATTCTGGATGCTAAGAAAACCGAGGTCGTCTTTAATAGCGCTTGGTTTAAAAAGATGGGCTCTGGCGAAATCCTAAATTTGGCTTCTTACGTTACCCTCGCGCAAATTCTCGCTCGCCAGGATTTTAATCAACGTTACGCCCGAGGCAAAGACATATCTCTTTTAGAATTTTTCTATCCCTTGCTTCAGGCCTATGACTCGGTTCAGCTAAAGGCGGATATTGAAATCGGAGGGGTTGACCAAAAATTCAATCTTTTATTGGGCAGGGAGATTCAGAAAGATTTTAGTCAGACGCCCCAAGTGATTATAATGCTGCCATTATTGGAAGGAACCGACGGCGCGCAAAAGATGAGTAAATCCTATGGGAATTATATCGGCATCAATGAGCCCGCAAATGAAATGTTTGGCAAGATTATGTCTATTTCTGATGAGTTGATGTGGAAATATTACCAGTTTTTGACCGACGAAGATTTAGAGGCCATAAAAAAGATGCATCCGAAGGTTGCAAAATTAAGATTAGCGGAAAATATCATTGCGCAGTACCATTCTAAAAAAGACGCCTCCTTAGCCCGCCAAGAGTTTGAACGCGTATTTAGCCAGAAGGAATTACCTGAAAGCGTGCCTGAGTATAAAACAGGCGGCACCAAGACAATCATCGCCATTTTATTAAGCAGCGGTTTGGTAAAAAGCGGCAATGAGGCGCGCAGGCTCATAAAACAAGGCGCAGTATTTTTTGATAACTCTCCCGTTGGCCAAGAGAATTTTATCCCCCAGAAAAGCGGAATCTTGAAAGTCGGCACGCGCAGGTTTTTGAAGGTTGTTGTTTGAAAAAACCGCAATGCAAAACCCCCTCAAAAACATAGACCAATTCACCAAGAATATAATTATAGTTTTTTTCGGCACCTCACTGCTTAATTTTTTTAGCCTCCTCTATCAATTATTAATCGCCCACAAACTCTCTGTTTCTGATTTTGCGGCATTTAATACCCTACTTTCTATATTTATACTTATCTCATCTTCTTTGGGCACGTTGCAGCTTGCAGTAGCCAAATACTGCGCAGAATTCAATGCCCAGAATCAGATCGATAAAGTCAAATCCTTATTATCCAACCTTTTTAGAAAAACCATTGTTTTATCCCTGTTTACCCTTTTAATTTTCTGGATACCTTCTGTCCGCATTATGCATATGCTTAAGATTTCTTCTGTATCTTGCGGTTATCTCTTGGCAGGATTGCTTGCCTTATCTTGGATACTTCCGGTTTTCTTAGGAGGGGCCCAAGGACTGGAATTTTTTGGTTGGTATGCGTCTGGGGCAGCAGCAACGGGGGCGTTAAAATTAGTATTGGCTTTTATATTTATTGCCCTGGGCTTTAATATAGCCGGCGCTTTAGGCGCCTTGTTAGTTTCCGTTCTAATTGGGATTATTATTTTTTATTTTCCCTTAAGGCCCTTTATTTCTATAAGGGGCGCAAATGAGCGCATCGAGTATAAACAGATACTCCTTTATTTATTTCCTCTATTTACAAGTTATTTCTGTTTTTATGCCCTGGTAAGTTTCGATATGGTTTTAGTAAGGTATTTTTTTATGCCGCAAGATTCAGGTTTATATTCTCTGGCCCAGATGTTAGGAAAGATTTTTTTATTTCTACCTGCGGCAATAAGCATAGTAATGTTTCCCAGGACCAGCGCTTTAAAGGCAAAAAATAGGGATACCGCGCCTACTTTAGAGAAATCGCTTTTATATACAGCTGTCTTGTGCGCTATCGCTATTTTTACGTACAACCTTTTTCCCGCCCTTATCTTAAAATTACTTACCGGAAAAGTTTATCTTGAATCTATTACTTTGGGTAGGTTATTTAGTATATCGATGAGTTTCTTTGCGCTTTTGTTTATCCTGATTTCCTATTTTCTCTCTCTCGGAGATCTGCGCTTTATTAAATATCTAATTTTATTTACCTGTTTACAATTTTTCGCCATTACCTTATTCCATAATAATCTTCTTCAGATACAACTAATACTTTGTGCAAATGCAATTTTGCTTTTCTGCATTCATTTAGTACTATTTTATGGTGTAGGAAAGTATAAAACACTTTCCTAAACCACTCAAAAATCGCAGAAGGTTATCGCCGAAAGCGATTTTCTTGCAAAAAAGAAGCTCAAAAAACTATAAGGATGAAATATAAATATTCCCTGAATAAAGATAATCAGCTTTTAATAAAGATGCCGGGGACTAAAAAACCATTGGTAGCGCAGGGGAGATTTTCTATAGATAAAGATAACCGGTTTATTTATTGGCTTAATGAGCCACCAGAGTGGCGCAGGCAATATAATTTTCCCGATGAGATTGTCTTCAGCGGTAATTGGCAGCTCAATGCAAATTATGATTTAGAGCTCCATCTTCAGGAAAACAAATGGCAATTTGCGGAAGATATAGTGACGCTTAAGGGGGAAATTATTTCTGCGCAAGGCGATGCCCTGGTTTTTGAACTAAAAGCGCGTGATAAAGCCGGCTTAAGCCACCTACAAATCCTGAAATTAACCGGTTTTTGGCAGGCAGACGAATTTAACCGCCTGGTATTTAAAGTGGAGAAAAAGGAAACGCCGGATATATTGGTCTTAGCAGGCACCTGGCAGATAAATCAAAATCAACAGATTACTTATGCTTATCAAAAGGCCGGCTTAAAGAGACAAGATAAATCTTCTTATGCTTTAACTTTTTTTGGTTTCTGGCGGATTACGGCTAAGGATCGGCTGACCTACATCATCTCGAGAAGTACCGGCTCAAAATTTGATTTCCGAGTTCAGTTAGAAAGCCCCAATGTTTATCCCAAGGAAGGAGTGATTAAATAC
>CAYHAI010000131.1:0-6873 GCA_964354585.1 uncultured Planctomycetales bacterium | reverse complement strand
AATGCCTTTGGAATATGAACGGTATAAGGATAAAGCCTTAGGCCTTTGCCTGCGGCCGCTATTACGCCTTTAAATTCTTTCATTTCAAGCCTTCCTCTATTGCTTATCTTAGCTAAATTTTAATTAAAATTACCTTTCATTTTAAAACACAGAATACCTTTGGCTGCATCAAAATATTTCTTAAGGTAATGCCGGCCCCGAACCTTAAACAACCTTTTAAGTATATAGTTAGGCCTAAAATAAAAACTTCGGTACGCCTTGCGTACCCATTTTTCAGCATTAGGAACTAAATAAGGTAGGCTATCTTCTCGCAGCCCTAAGACGAATTCTCCCCAATAATCTCCATGAACTAATCCTTCCTTTTGTGCTAAATCATACAAAGGAGTCTTTGGGTAAGCAATGGCGACAGTAAACATAACCAGATCTGGATTGAGGCTCTTGGCGAAAGATATTGTATTTTTCATCGTCTCGGGAGTTTCGTGAATGTAACCGATTATAAAATAGGCGAATGTTTCTATGCCTACTTTTTTTGTCCAATTAAAAACCTCTTTCGCCATCGATAAGTTTATGCCTTTGTTCATAAGTTTTAGAATCCGAGGGTCGCCGGATTCAATACCGTATCTTAATCTTATGCATCCGGCTTCGCGCATTAACTGCAAAAGCTTAAAATCAATATTGTCTAAGCGCGTAGGAGACTCCCAACTTAACCTTAGTCCTCGCCTTAAAATCTCATTACAAATATTTACTATATGTTCTCTTTGTAAAGTAAGGGTATCATCGTAAAACATAATCTCTTTTACTTTATATTCCTTTACAATAAACTCCATTTCATCAACAACATTTTTGGCACTTCTAGTTCTATATTTGGTATCAGATGGGCTTTTAAAACAAAATCCGCACTGGTACGGACAGCCACGGCTGGAAATCATTGTCGTTACCGGATGCAAACTAATTATAGAGGAGTATTTTTCCATAGGTAATAAATGCCGAGCTGGAAACGGAATCTCATCTAAGTTTAGATGAATATAAGACTCATTTACGTGAACCCCTCTTCCTTCTTTATATATAAGTCCGCTGATATCTTTTATCGGTCTTTTTTCTTCGATTGCTTTTACTAAATTTAAGAATGGATATTCTCCTTCACCGATGATACCATAATCGATGAAATCATATGATAAAGTCTCCTTTGGATATACGGCTAAATGCGCTCCGCCTATGACTGTAATTGAACCTGCCTCTTTGGCTAACCGTAATACATCCAAAGCCTCTCTTATCGAAGAAGTCATCGCTGTTACGCCAACAATATCCGCTGCTTCATTGGCTATTTCATCCCGCACCTCTTTAGGGGTAAGATTTAATGCCATTGCATCGAGTATCTTAACTTTATACCCTTCTTTTTCAAGAACGCTAGCAATATAAGCAATACCCAAAGGAGGAAGAATCCCTCGGACTTTGTTTAAACTTTCTGGTAAACGGGTATTTATATCACCGCGATTGCCATTCCTGACGAGTAATATATTCATAATGGACTTCGTTTTTTTGTTTACAGTGATTCTCTTTATGGAAAACAACCCCACGGGCATGACCGTGGTACCTTTATCGACCCTTGACATTGCTTAGTAATGTCAAGGGTTATCCCGCCGACAGGAATAGCTTGACCATTTAGTGACATCCCGCCGAGCAGCTTTTTCTTCGCATTCATCCTACCCCGCAGCATGCGGGGTGGTCTTCTGCGAAGGCGGGATAAAACTACAGGTGTTATGAAAGGTCAAATATTTAAGATTATTCGCCGTTATTAATATATAAATAACAGGGCTCTTCTGGATATCGATTGAAGTATTTAACTCTAGGCGTAGAAGGCACCGGCAAATACTTATTACTAATAAAGAAATCAATCTTATGTTCTAAAAATAGTTTTAAAACATCCTCTTGGTTAGATGAAATTATACCTAACTTATGTACTTTTGGCGGTAAATATAAGAAGAGATTATAATTTAACTTGGGTTTTTCTTTATTTCTAAAATACCAAAGCAATGTTTTATAAACGAATGCCTTCTGTTGTTCTAATAATCCAAATGTCTTTGACACCAATGGGTTATCTTGATTTAAATTACGACTTTCTGTCCCTGCCATTAAAAATAAATTATTCAAACGCATCTCAAGAATATTATTATACGAATTATCTAGATTATTTAGCCAGCGTTCCAATGTATTTTCGCTAGGAACAAAAAAATAGGCAAAATTTTCTGGAACAGCGATATTAGAACCGGGGCCTATGCTTTTCTTAATCCAGTTAACGCAATCCATGATATTAGTATTATTATGCGTTATTTTAAAGGCCTTTATCACGCATATAAGATTACTAACAAAGATAACGCCGCTAACCAAGACTATTAATAAAATTTTAAAATTATGCTTTTTAACTTTTAAAAGAAGCAATTCCAGCCCTATCCCTGCATATATGCATAGATATGGAATCAGTGGCAAGGCATACCTGTCTAATATGAAAATCGCATTACCCAAAGGTATCAAAAATGAGAGAAAACTTACCGTTAGCAATATCGCTGTTTTCTTATTCAAAACAAAAAAAGAAAAGATAAACCCAATTACGAAGAATGACAACCCTAGCCAGTTAATAAACGAAGGGATTATCCCCCACAATAAAACCATCCAGCCATTCTGGTTACCATAATATTGTTTAAGAGTGCCAAAAAGATTTTTAGCCAGCCCTAATGGAGCCGTCCAAATGAATGGCACAAAAATAAAAATAACTAAAACCAACACCGCTATAAATATGAGCGTATTTCTGGTTAAGTTCAACAAATACTCTTTAGAATTTTTAATTATACAATTCGAACTCCGACGGTCTGCTACAGGGGGGCAATTGACTTTGTTAAATAATATTGCCAAAAACGCTGTGGGCAAAAATGCTACATACAAGAATTTAGCTGCTATCGCTAACCCTAAAAATATACTGCCGATGAATATCTCCTTAGAGCCCAAGCGTTCCTGCAATATAATAACCAAGGCAAAAGCAAAAAACATCAACCCTATGGAATCAGGTAAAAAACTATAATTTTGTTGTACAAGAAACGGTGAAGTAGAAAATAAAATTGTGGAAAAAATGGCCGCGGCCATTTTATTCTTTTTGTGAAAGAATGCAAATATTGCTATAGGGGCAAAAGAAGTAACAAACGCTACAAACATCCTTCCTATAATTAACAGCCGAGTGGGATTTAAAAAAGCATTGGCCATATATATGGATAATTGCTCAATCAAAATTAACGGCTGATGCCTCAACGCGGATAAAATGCCTAAAGGATAAATTAGGGCAAAATCTAAAGTATAAAGTAACATGAGCGGAATTCCATATATGCCCAAAGACCAAAAAGTGACTCCTGCCGGAATTAATCCAGCAAATAAGCCCAATACGGAAAATATCCCTGCAATCTCAATCTCATTATAGATATAATTCGTTGGGGGGAAAATTGCACCGGGCAATCTCAATAAAAATGTTAAGAAAAAGATTAAAAATGTGATATTTTTAACATAGAATTTCATTTTGATTCCGCGCTCATCTAATTCCATCATCTAAATATTACTCCTGTTCTTAATAAAACTTTCCATCGGAACCCCTTTTATCTTTACTTAACATTATAACACATTAAGAAAAAAAGGGTACTTCACAATTATCACCTTTTATATTTGCTTGACGTTTATCGGGTTAATCCTTTCATTTTGATTTCCAAATAATGGATAAAAAGCTAAGGGAACTAATATTGGCAATATTGGATAAAATATTCTAACTTCATGTATGGATCCTATAATAGAGCCTACCAGAAAAATTATAGCAACTGTCATTATATTTCTTCTTAAAAATCTGCATTCTTTTCCCTGTTTAAATATAGCGTATATAAACAATAAGGGAAATAAAAAGAATAAAAAATCGAAGAAAGTATGCGATCTTAACAAAAGTGATGAACCTATTCCTTCTATCTCTTTGCCTACCATAATAATATTACATCTGTAAGGTTTAACTCCCCTTGCTACTATTAATCCAATGACTGGTATTAGCCAACAGATGAAATAGGTAAAGCTTTTTACGCTTATATTTAAGAAATTTTTTCTTTCAACATTGGATATAAAATATGCGATTGCTAAAAATATCGAAGTCGGCCTATCAAACGACGCTAAAAATATTAATGGATAAAGGAGAGAATCTTTCCTATCACGGATTAGCATATAACCCGTAATAAATACCATAAGCTCAAAAAAATCGCCTGGATAATCATAACCAAAAGATACAGGTAGCAAATATATCAAAATAACAGTTATCAAAAAACAGGTTTTTCTTTCAAACCATTTTTCTAGATACTTATGGAACAAAGGGAATGCGCTTAAAACAAATATAAAATTCCATATCCTTGCAGAATTTAACCAAGATAGTGCAGGGACAGCGCTTTTCAGCAAAAAAGTTAAAAATGGTATTAATACGCGGTAAATATTCGGGGCTAATGATATTCCAAAAAACACATTCTCAAGAATATTATAATGCTGCGCTACCCTTGCGAGCCTAACAAGAAACAACAGAACCCCGAATAAAAAATATACGAAAAGGTATTTTTTAAATACATTGTCTTTCGCAAACAGGGAAATACCTAATAACCAGATACTACAGATTATGCCCAATACACTATAAAAAGTAGCGAGTGAATAAAATAAACTATCTATTTTAGTAAAATAGAATTCTAGTGGATGCGGTCCTTGTTTTTCGATAACTCTATTAAGAAATTCTGTTGATCCACTTTGATATAATATCTCGATAAGACGATGGCCAACTAATATATATGATATCCACCCTACCGATAGACACAAAACGAAAACAGATATACTTGATATAAATAAAATTGATGCCCTATTTTTTCTAAACCGGCCTTGGATCATAAATATCATTCTGAGATAAATTCTTCATTTCTTAATAACTGCCTGAATTGCCATTAATGTTTCATCTACAGCATTAGCAATCGAGTAATTCTCGATAATCTGCCTTGCCTTCTTTCCCAAATCTTTCAAATATTCTCGCTTTAAAGCAAATGTTTTAAATATCTCTGCCAATTTTTCAGTATTACCGCAAGGAAAAACTTCACCCGTCTGACCAGGAAGAATTAAATCCGGAACGCAACCTACTTTATCGCTTACGATTGCAGGTAATCCTGATGCAAAAGCTTCATTTACTACCAGGCCCCAAGTTTCTCTAGCATCAGAAGGCAATACTAAAACATCGGAGGCGGCATAGGCCTTAGGCATCTCTTTTTGGTTTAGAAAGCCGGTGAATGAAACTGGCAGATTGGCGTGTTGTGATAAGATTTCTAATTTAGGGCGCATTGGCCCATCGCCTACAACCAATCCAAATATTCCCGCAACATTAATACCTGCCATTTCTAATGCTTTTAAAAAATCAAACGGTCTTTTTTTAGGAATTAATTTACCTACAAAAAGAAAAACCAGGGCATCTTTAGGGATTCCCCAACTTTGACGTAAACTTTCGCGTTGCGATTCTAAAGCAATTCGACTTGATATAAAAAACTGATTATCCACCGAATGCGGAACAAAAAACATCTTCTCCGGCCTCACTCCATAGTGTAAATAATATTCCTTTGCACGTTTTCCTACTACTAAATACGCATCAAATCTGGGTATAAACCAGCGGTAGGTTAGATATTTTAATGCACGCTTTGCTAAATTACGGTGCGTTAAAAGCTGAGAATCGCCTCGGACTAAAAGGGGAGTGCGTGTTTGCCAACAGGATATCATTGCCTGCCAAAAACTTAAAACATACCAACCCTGCACAATAAAGGCATCAAAGAAGCCATTAGAGATAATCCGCATAATCTCTGGTGTATCACAACCAAAGAATGTATAAACATTAGGATGACGAGATTTATTAATAACAAACTGGTATTCATAGCCATCGAATAACGGGATATCCCAGTCAAAAGGAACACCAAAACCTGCCTCTGCTTGACCCTGGGGAGTCTGTCGATGACAATAAAATACACACAGGTTAACTTCAGGATGCCTTGCTAATGCGCGGTACCAAGGAACGTAGTATTGTATAGGATGAGTGGCGAGTATACCAAGTTTACATTTTTTACTCATGGGTATTGAAAATTATTTGGCTAATTCTTTCTAAAATAGCCCACAATCCAACTACCCCTATTAAAAATATTCCCTATGGTATTTACTGATTCAAATATAATATCTTTTATTGAAGGCTTAATTATTTCCCACTTCCAAGGATAATAATTCCTATTACCACGACTTACAGAATAAATCTTTAAAGGATGTAAGCCCGCTAATCTCAACGTATTCTTAAGAGAAAAAGGTGTAAATCCAAGAATATGCGGGGGTGGATATATATGACCTCTGAAATCATGTTCTCCGGGTATGAGTCTTAAAATGAGATTTTTAATGACACAATTCAGTGGTTCATAATGAGGAACCATAGTTACACAAATTCCACCAGATTTTAAAATAGCTTTAACCTTGCATAAAAATAAAAGCGGCTCAGGGACATGTTCCAAAATATGGGAGACTCTTACGATATCCATGGATTCAGGTGGTATATCTTCTAACTCTTTATAAATTAATCCATAAATTTGAGCACCAAATGCTCTGGCTTTTGGATGTATCTCTGTGCATGTCACCTTCCAGCCAATTTCTGAAGCAACCTTTGCAAATATCCCTATACCTGCACCGATATCCAAAAGTTCTCTGCCTTCAACTAAACCAGATAATATTTTTAATTGTTTTAGGTAATACCATCTCGTATGATTCAAATATTTCTTACCAACTTCTTCGGAAATCCTAAGC
>CAYHAI010000130.1:0-10126 GCA_964354585.1 uncultured Planctomycetales bacterium | reverse complement strand
GATAAAAAAACGTCTCGGCCGCGAACTTAATTACACAGAATTAGGCCTTTTCTCGGCGATGTGGAGCGAGCATTGCTCTTATAAGAATTCAAAGCCGGTCTTAAGACTTTTCCCTACCAAAGGCAAACAGGTTATTCAAGGGCCCGGAGAAAATGCCGGCGTAGTCGATATCGGCGATGGTTTAGGTGTGGTTTTTAAAGTGGAATCGCACAATCATCCCTCGGCAGTTGAGCCTTATGCAGCTTCAGCAACTGGTGGGGGCGGCTGTATCCGGGATATTTTTACTATGGGCGCTCAGCCTATAGGCCTTTTAGATTCTCTAAGATTGGGCAGCTTAGCGGATAAACACGTGCGCTTTTTGTTCAAAAATATTATCAAGGGTTTTACCGACTATACTAATATCGTCGGCCTACCGGTTTTGGGCGGCGAGATATATTTTGATGATTCTTATGCTGGCAATCCGTTGGTGAATGCGATGACCGTGGGCATTGTTAAAAACAAAGCTATCGTGAAAGCCAGGGCTTCTGGCGTAGGTAATTTAGTGCTGATTGTCGGCGGAGCAACGGGTAGGGACGGAGTAGAAGGCGCAGCCTTTGCCTCTGCGGGGTTAGATGAAGAAGCAACCAAGAAGAGCTCGGCTGTGGCTATTGGCGATCCCAAGATGGGTCGGATTTTAAGAGAGGCATGTTTAGAGTTGATGCATAAAGGATTGGTTATTGGGATGCAGGATATGGGCGCCGCAGGCCTAACCTGTTCTACTTGTGAGACGGCATATAAAGCAGGCACAGGAATGGAGATAGATATTGCCTTGGTGCCGCGCAAGGAAGAAGGAATGAATGCTTATGAAATAATGCTTTCTGAATCCCAGGAGAGAATGTTAGCGATTGTAGACAAAGACAGATTAAAAGATGTAAAAAAAGTTTTTGCCAAGTGGATTGTGCCGGTAGATGTCATTGGCCGGGTTACTGACGATGGCCTGGTGCGCGTCAAAGAAAATGGCGAGGTGGTGGCGGAAGTTCCGGCTGCAGCCTTAGTTGAAGCGCCAATTTATCAGCGCAAGGCCACGCGGCCAAAATATTTGGTTAAGGTGAGCCAGTTGAATTTAGCTAGCGTAAGAGAGCCTAAAGATTATAACCGGCCGCTAGTTAAGTTATTGAGCAATCCCACCATTGCCAGTAAAACTTGGGTCTTTAAGCACGGGAACCCTAAGGTGGCGAAAAATGTTTTGTTAGGCCCGGGTTCTGATGCCGGGGTAGCGGCGGTACCCGGAACAAAGAAAGGCATTGCCGTGACCACGGATTGTAATTCTACTTATTGCTATCTGGACCCTTTTAAAGGCGGAGAGATTGCCGTGGCTGAGGCAGCGCGGAATCTGGTTTGCAGCGGAGCGAAACCTTTGGCAATTACCGACGGGATTAACTTCGGCAATCCCAAGAATCCCGAGGTCTTCTGGCAATTTAAGCAGGCGGCTTTAGGAATTTCCCAGGCCTGCAGGGCATTGAATACGCCAGTGGTCAGTGGCAACGTCAGTTTTAACAATGAGAACCCTAAGGGCTCAGTGGATCCGACCCCTATCGTGGGAATGGTGGGCTTGGTCAAAGATAAAAGCAAAATAGTGGCCCAGTATTTTAAAAATAAAGGCGATGTAATTTTGCTCTTGGGTAAAAATAAAGAAGAATTAGGCGGCAGCGAATACTTAAAGGTTATCCATGGGTTAAAGAAAGGAAAAGTCCCCAAACTTGATTTAAAACTGGAAAAGGCCGTGCAGAGAACTACCTTGGAGGCGATAGAGAAAGGAATGGTTGCGTCGGCGCATGATTGTTCTGAAGGGGGTCTGGCAGTTGCTTTGACAGAGAGTTGTATCAGTAATTCTGCGAAATTAATCGGCGCAAAAATTAATTTACCTAGCCAGCAGATGAGAAAAGATGCGCTTCTATTCGGCGAGAGTCAATCGCGTATTGTTTTAAGCGCTAGGCCTAAGAATGTGAAGAAAATACTGCAAATAGCCAAGAAGAATAAAGCGCCGGTGGCTATAATCGGTGAAGTCGGTGGTAATAAGTTAGTGATTAACCGCTTAATTAATCTTTCGGTGAAAGATTTATATAAGGCCTGGAGTAAGGCGATAGAAAGTTATCTTTAAGGATGAGCAGGAAAATAGGGGGTGCCCATGAGAAATAAAAATTTCAAGGTTAACTCTTTTTCAGAAGATCCTTGGCGGGTCTTTCGGATTATGTCGGAGTTTGTGGAGGGCTTTGAGGTGCTTTCTGGATTAGGCAAGGCGGTTTCCATATTCGGCTCAAGCCGCGTCAAGCCCAACAGTAAATATTATAAGTTAACTGAAAGTACCGCCTATCTTCTGGCCAAGGAGGGCTACGCCATTATTACCGGCAGTGGTCCGGCGATAATGGAGGCAGCCAATAAAGGGGCAAAGCGCGCCGGTGGGCACTCCGTGGGCTTAAACATCCAAATACCCCATGAGCAAAAACCCAATAAATATGTGGATACGCTTCTGGACTTTCGTTATTTTTTTGTGCGCAAGGTAATGTTTGTCAAATATGCCAAGGCCTTTGTGATTATGCCGGGCGGCTATGGCACTTTGGATGAATTTACCGAAGCTGTCAACCTTATCCAGACCGAAAGGATAGACAAATTTCCGGTAATATTATTTGGGCGCGAATACTGGAAAGGCATGCTGGATTGGCTCAAAGATACAGTGTTAAAGAATGGCAATATCAGTAAAGAAGAACTGAATATCTTTACGGTGGTGGATAAGCCTAAAGAGGTAGTTGAGGTGATTAAGAAGTTTTATAAGTAATATTGGATGAGGCACCCAATCCTATCGGATGGATTGGTAACGCAGAAAGCGAATACTCGCCATTCCGATATGGCGAGGTATGTTCCACTTACTGTGGAGGCACCCAATCCTATCGGATGGATTGGTGTTCCACTTGCTGTGGAAGGAGCTAAAATGAGCGGGATATTCGGCGTGGTGTCAAAAGAAAATTGTCAAAATGATTTATTCTATGGGACAGATTATCATTCGCACCTGGGCACTCAATTCGGCGGCTTGGCGGTTTTTGGCAAAGAGTTAATCCGCAAAATTCACGATATCCGAGGCAGCCAGTTCAAGGCCAAATTCTATGAAGACTATAAAAAGATGGCCGGCAATATTGGAATCGGCGTGATTAGCGCCCAAGATGAGCAGCCGATATGCATCAATTCCAGGTTCGGGCCCTTTGCCATTGTCACCAATGGCTATATTGACAATGCCAAAGAGCTGGCGGATAAATTGTATAAAGAAGGGCAGTCCTTCAGCGAAGTCAGTGACGGAAGCGTAAATTCTACGGAGCTGATCGCCAAACTTATCATCCGCGGCAAGAACCTTATCGACGGCATTGAAAAGATGTTCAGCGAAATTGAAGGGTCATGCTCGCTGCTTTTGTTGAATCAGGAAGGCATTATTGCCGCCAGAGACAGGTACGGTTATACGCCTTTGGTTATCGGCCGCAGGAATAAGGACTGGGCAGTAACTACGGAGAGTTCTGCTTTTTATAACCTGGGATTCCGGATTGAAAAGAACATCGCGCCCGGAGAAATTATCCTGCTTAGTGAATCCGGGATGAAAACAAAGGTTTCCGGCAAGAAGACTAACCAGATTTGTTCGTTTTTATGGATTTACACCGGTTTTCCTGCGTCCTGCTACGACGGCCTTAATGTAGAGATGGCCAGAGAGAGGTGCGGCAGGTGTTTAGCCAAGGGTGATCAAATTAAAGCGGACATGGTCGCCGGGATCCCGGATTCGGGAACCGCGCACGCCATCGGTTATGCTATGGAGTCAGGGATACCTTTGCGCCGGCCTTTAGTAAAATATACCCCGGGTTTTGACCGCAGTTACACTCCGCCTTCGCAGGAGACGCGCGACCTGATTGCGCGGATGAAACTCATCCCTATTTCCGATATCATTAAAGGAAAACGGATTGTTATTTGTGATGACTCCATCGTCAGGGGCACGCAGTTGAAGAATTTTACCATCCAGAAACTCAAGGAATGCGGGGTAAAAGAGATACATTTAAGAATCGCCTGTCCGCCGCTGATGTTTCCCTGCAAGTTTAATTATTCTACCCGCTCTATACATGAACTGGCAGCGCGCCGGGCAATCAAGGCCATTGAAGGCAAAGATATTCAAGATGTCAGCCCATATATAGATGAAAATTCTCCTAAATATAAAAAAATGGTAGATTGGATTACCAAAGAGATTGAAGCAACGACGCTAAGGTATCAGAAATTAGAGGATATGGTTAAGGCCATAGGTTTGAGCAAGGATAAACTCTGTCTTTATTGCTGGACCGGGAGGCATCCATAATGGGACTAACCTATAAAAAAGCAGGCGTGGATATTCAGAAAGCCGCGCTTTTTAAGAAAAGCATAAAAGGTTTGGTGAGAAAATCTTTTAGCAAAGAAGTTTTAAAAGATATCGGCGGCTTTGGCAGTTTTTTTAGGTTTCCCAAAGAAGAATACAAAGAGCCAATTTTAGTTTCCTCATCAGATGGCGTGGGCACTAAACTAAAGATTGCGGTTTTGGCCAATAAACACGATACCGTGGGCATTGATGCCGTAGCGATGAATGTAAATGATATTTTGTGCGTCGGCGCTAAGCCTTTATTTTTCTTGGATTATATCGCCTCGGGAAAATTAGAGCCCGGAGTTTTAGTGGATGTGGTAAAGGGGATTAATAACGGCTGTATTCAGGCCGGCTGCGCCTTAATCGGTGGAGAAACTGCGGAGATGCCAGGGATGTACAGGTGCGGCGATTATGATGTGGCGGGGTTTTGCGTGGGTGTAGTAGAGAGAAAAAATATTATTGACGGCACAAAAATAGAAGTCGGCAATACAGTCATCGGTTTAGAATCCAACGGTATTCACTCCAACGGCTATTCCTTGGTAAGAAAAGTATTTTCGCAAAATGAATTAAAGCGGATGAGCGCTGAATTACTCAAACCCACCCGCATTTACGTCAAACCCGTTTTATCTTTATTACGCAATACGCAATACGCACAACGCAATACGATAAGAGGCATCTCTCATATCACTGGTGGCGCCTTTTACGATAAAATCGCGCGCATCTTGCCTCGCAATGTCAATGTGCGCATTGATAAAAGTTCTTGGGCTGTGCCCAAAATCTTTCGCCTCATCCAGAATAAAGGCAATATCGCTGATAAAGAGATGTATCATACCTTTAATATGGGGTGCGGGATGGTGCTGATAGTTGAGCCATCGTCGGCAAAGGCCATAATTTCCAAATTAGCGGAATTGAAGTTGAAATCTTGGGTGATTGGAGAGGTGGTTAAAGGCAAGAAACAAGTAGAGATTGTATAGTAAAAAGGGGTCAGGCGCTTTTTTAAAGGGGTCAGGCGCTTTTTTGATTGCTCATTGATTAAACAATATTTTGCGGGTCCTGTAGAGGCTCGGGGTCCTGCCGCGCCTGTTCCTCGTCGCATCACGTTCCTCGGAATCAGTCGCGTCACCCCTCGCCATAAGCTCACACATAAACTGCATGCTCACTCAAAGCACGCCTCGTCACCCGCAAAAAAAATAGCGAAAGTCAACATTTGCTACGAAAACCGCTAGATTCATTATGGGGGGGTAATTATGATTAAGCCTTTCAGTAAAGGGTTATCTACGTCGATAGCAAGAATGGCTATTGTCCTTTGTATTATTTTGACTGGGGGGATTTTGATTTGGCAATATGGATGGACAGAGGACAAAAAAGAAGAGATTATTGAATATGCGTCAAAAGTCAGTGGCTATTCGGCATCAGAGCTTAGCATATCATCAAAAGAAGTAAAACCAGTAATAATCATTTCTATTAAGCATAATTTAGGAAAAGAGAAGTTACTAGCCCATCCATTTTTAGATGAGGCCTTCGGTAATTATGGTGGGACAAGAATGACTTTTTCGTGGTTAAATAATAAATATGTAGAGAGGGGTAATGAAAATTTCACCATTAAGTCTTATTTTTCATGTTTTAAATCTAAGTCAATTAAGGAATGTGTTGATGAAGAAGAACTTAAAGAAGTGGCTGCTATAATAATGGAGCCAAAAGGAGAAATTAAAAAGAGTAAGGAAGAGTGGCTCAAAATGGATTATTCTTTTGAATATCCGGATATATGTTTTTATAATATTAAAACGCAGGGAGGTATTGGTCTTCAGGGTTTTACGGTTTATGTTTCAAAGGACGGTGAAATTCTTGGTGACGGTGAGGCGGAAGTTTTAGTGCAATAAGCAGACGTTTTCTAAAATAGGGGACGTTTTAAAATAGTAAAATAGGGGACGTTTCGATTCTTAAAATAAGAGATTCGTAATTCGTAGATCGCAATTCGTAGAATTCGTAGACGTTAGAATTCGTAGACTCGTAGACGTTGTACGTAACTTTATTTGCTCTTTTGAGTTATAAAACAAATCTATAAATGAATCTGGCGGGTTTCGAGCGGATGGTCGATTTTAGCAAAAGTGAACTGAGCGGCGAGGGAATCCGAACGCGGAAGCATTCGGACGACGAGCATGTTTGAGCCCGTCCTGGCGCGAGAGCGCCGACGGGCGAGTTGCGCAGGAGCCGAGCTGCGAAAGACCTTTTGCGTTAAAAAATCGACCTAGCGAGAAAGCCGACAGATTCATAGACCAAGACAGGGCCCGCGTAAGGAATAAGAAAAAATGAATATTAGCGAAGAAGTAGGAAGCCTGATTAGTTTGGTAGATTATCAAGACGGTTCTATTGTCAGTAAGGAAGTTATTAAGAAAGAAAAAGGGACAGTGACGCTTTTTGCCTTTGATAAAGGGCAGGGCTTAAGTGAACATATTGCGCCATTTGATGCGTTAGTTTATATCTTTGATGGTAAGGCAGAAATTAACATTGCCGGTAAGCAACATTACCTGAAAGCAGGCGAAGCCATGATTATGCCGGCAAATAAGCCGCATTCTTTAAAGGCTATAGACCGCTTCAAGATGCTCTTGGTAATGATCAAGGCTTAAAAATAAATGAAAGTATTGATTATTAAAAAGCACGCTACAAAAGAGGAAATTAGGCAGATGCTTGTGGCACTTAAGTCGTATATAAAATTGGCAGTGGATATAAAAAGAGAAGTATTGGCAGGCGGCGGTATTTTACATGCGGATTGCGAGGCTATTTTGCTGAAGGATGGAAGCAAACAAGAAGATATTTGGGGCGCAGATTGGATACCGCATACGAGACAAATTAGTTTTGAGGCGCTGATTAATATCCGTCCACGGCAAAATAATCCTTCGATGAAGATTCAGGATTTGGTTATTCGAGAAAAAGTTGAAGAAATTGCGCGCGGATTGATGGAGTAAGTTATGCAGAATTTAGAAGAAATTAAGAGGCGTTTCTTAAAGGATAATTTGTCCGTGCAATTAGGCGGGATAGCCAGTAACTTAGCGCGGGTAGAATCTTTTTCGCGGATGCCAAATAATAAAAAGGTGCTTAACGACTTAATTGAAGAAAGTAAATTTTTTATTGAATGGGTCACTCCCAAGGCATCGTTGGATGTTCAGCAAGAATTAATAAATATTCAACTCCAATTAGCGCTATACCCTTTAAAAAAAGAAATTGTGAATTCTGCCGGTAAATGGGCGGAGAAACTAATTAATCTATCCGGTTTGTTAAAAAATAAAAATAAAATTAAAATAGGAGGAGGTGTTAGATGAACACTTGGTATTTGATTGTGACAATAGCAGTGGTGATATTTTTTATGGGCATTAGAATTGTGCGGCCTACGCACCGGGGTTTAATTGAAAGATTCGGTAAATACAACCGTTTTGGCAATCCTGGTTTTAACTGGACTATCCCGATTATTGAAAACATCTACCAGGTCAATATTACCGAACAGATGGTGGATGCTGAACCGCAGGAAATCATTACCAATGATAACCTGAATGCCAAAGTTGACGCCCAGGTTTATTTTAAGGTAAAGCCGGATGAGCAAGACGTGAAAAGTGCAATATATAATGTGAACAATTATCAGTGGCAGATAGTGAATTTAGCAAGAACTACGCTGAGAAATATTATCGGCACCCTGACGTTAAAATCAGCCAATAGCGAACGAGGTAAGATTAATGCCGAATTGCATAAGACATTAATGGAAGAAACTTCAAATTGGGGTATTGAGATTGTAAGAACTGAATTAAAGGAAATTGATCCGCCAAAAGACGTGCAGGAAACGATGAATAAAGTAGTTAAGGCAGAAAACGAAAAAATCGCTGCGGTAGATTTTGCTACGGCTACTGAAACAGCTGCCGACGGTCAGAAGAGGGCGGAAATCAAAAAAGCAGAAGGAATTAAACAGGCGAGGATATTACAAGCCGAAGGCGAGGCAGAAGCAATTAAGCTAGTTAATGAGGCAGCAGAAAAGTATTTTGTCGGCAATGCGCAGGTTTTGAGAAAACTTGAGGCTGTGGAGCATGCATTCAGTAACAATGCCAAAATCGTTGTGCCCGCAGGTACAGAATTAGTCAATGTTATCGGCGAAATGGCCGGCGTGCTGCCATTGCAAAGAGAATCAAAGCCAGATAGTAAAAAATAAGCAGAGGCTCGGGGTCCTGCCGCGAATGTTTCTCGTCGCATCACGCTCCTCGAAATCATTCGCGTCACCCCTCACCACAATTCGGTACCAGTTAAAAACTTAATCTTGTACCGTGTAAGAATTTAACTTTGTACCTGTTCCTTTGCAGAGGAGGTTAAGCTGGGGAAAAGAGCATCAAGAGGCTTAGTAATGGTATTCTTAGTTTCTTTAGTTTTTTCCGCCGCTGGATTTTGTCAAGAATCTGGCTCTAATAAAGTCTTAACCTTAAGTTTCCCCGGGGCAAGCGTCGGCACAGATATTACCTCTTTTTTATCAGATGCGCCTAATGACGTAAAGCCTTTTGTGTTACGTATGGAATTTTCAGCCGATTTCCCTAAATTCTCAGAAATTCAGAATGCAGAGAAGATACTTTCCCAAATGGATAATGTTATTCTCTCGGTAAACTTACGTTATCCTGCACAAATGCAACAATTAAATTCCCAAGAGGAAATTGCCCAGGAGAATTACAATGAGGAGTTATCAATATTAATAGACTGTGCAGCTGATAAAGTGGTACAGATAATCGATGATTTTCACGGGAACTACCCTGATGTCAAGATAATTGCGGCGGCTAGCGGAATAGGAAGCGGTGTCTTATTGAAGACTATCGAAAAAAGTATTTTGAAAGTGAATAGGATAACTTTTTTCTTTCCTACTCTGGCTACAGTGAAAGATATAAAATTTATTAATATTTTGAAAGCAGGCGGTTATACTAAGGATACGGTTACTGTTTTTGCATGGACCGGCGACCCGACCATTCCATACCTTGAGAAATTAACAACAGATAATATTGAGACATTGCGTTTTGGGGTAATAGAAAAAGCAAATTAGGAGACGGCTCTATTTTCGAAATAAGGGACGTTTCGATTTTTAGCGGGTGGCTTGGGTGTTTTTGAGCCGCGTGATGCGGCGAAAAAATACCCAAGACAGGACCCGCTAAAACAGATAAAATAATATGCGAATCTTAGTTATCGGTTCTGGTGGCAGGGAGCATGCGCTGGTGTGGAAGATTACGCAGTCGAAATTAGCGGATAAGGTTTTTTGCGCTCCGGGAAATGGCGGAATTTCACAGCAAGCCGAATGCATTAATATTAAAGCAGAAGATATTTCTAAGTTATTAGATTTTGTGCGCCGGGAAAAAATAGATTTAACTGTGGTTGGGCCTGAAGTACCTTTAGCCATAGGAATTGTAGATGAGTTCAATGAGCATAAATTAAGAATATTCGGCCCCGCAAAAAAAGCAGCGCAATTAGAAGCCAGCAAAGTTTTTGCCAAAGAGTTAATGCTTAAGTATAATGTGCCGACGGCTAAGTGTCAGATTTTTTCCGCCGAAGGCGGATCCGCCTACGGCGGAGATATAAGTGATGCTTATAAATATATTGAGACAATCGGCGCGCCTTGCGTGGTAAAAGCAGATGGCTTAGCAGCGGGAAAGGGTGTAGTAGTAGCAAAAACTATTGATGAGGCGAAGCAGGCAGTAACCCAAATGA
>CAYHAI010000129.1:0-7451 GCA_964354585.1 uncultured Planctomycetales bacterium | reverse complement strand
CTCCGTAATCGGCTCCGGGACTCGGAACTGTGTAAACGCCGGGGCCAGATCACGGATGACCTGGAGCGTTTGACCTTTGTTGAGCCGCTGTATCATTAACCAATAGTCGGCCAGAATCAGACCGGGGTATAGAACTTTCGGGCCGACCGCTTTATGTAGTTGGGGGTCGCTAGGTCAACGGCCCACATTGCGCCGGTCGTGTCGGTAGCGCCGACCGGGGTAGTCCCGTCGCCGCCGTCGTAAAACCAGAGGTCCGCCTCAGTGCCGAGCCAAAGACGGCGTTCCTCAGAAAGCGGCGGAACTTGGTGCGGCCATACCCAGGCCGTTCCATTCCAGAAGAACCATCGGAGCGGGTCCCCGTAGTTGATTCCGTCGGTCGTGTTCTGCGACGTTTGCAGCCAGAGCCCCGGCACCGTCCCGACGGGCTGCGACAGCCCGATAAAGTAGGGCTCGGTAAACGAAGCAGAAATGTCCTGCGGGATGTAGCGCTTGGTCCCGCTATCCCAGACATACCACTGGCTCCCGTTTTTCAGCCACGGCCCCACGTTTGATACGGGCTCCGTGTCGCCGATAAAGATGAAGTTGGTCCCGCTCGGGGAAAGGATGCGCATCCGCTTGACCATTTCCGTGAACAGGTCATTCGGATTCCCACGAAAAGTCACCGGCAGCGGGGCCGCCTGAATGTAAAGGTTGGTTGCGTTTAGACTCATAGGCTTGTGAAGATTAAAGGATTCCCGTCGTAGAGATAATAGCTGCGGTTGGCCGCCGGATCAAAGATTATGGACCGTGCGCCGACGCTGATAGTATCGATATAGGTCTTGGTTAGCAGATTGAATCGCTTGATGGTAGTGGGGGACGAGCCCTCTCCTATAGCACACAAAACCCCCGTGCAGTTGTTGTAGGCGGCTCCCGCGAAATGGTTCGCGTTAAGAGCTACCCCCGTATCGTAATAGACCGAATCGGTCAAACAATCAAATATGACGAGCTTCGAGTCCGACTGTTTTATGAACGCCCCCCAGGGAGTTCCCGGGAGGGTGCAGAGGTGATCGGCACTGCTTGACTTGCATTGGATCGCGATAGTTGAGTCCGTCTTAGCATACGTGACTGGATCAACATAATAGCACGGAAACGCGCCCCCGTCAACCTGAATCACGAAACGATCCGCTCCCTCTGAATACGCCGCGGCGCGCATCGGAAGCCCCATTCCCGGACTCGTATGGAGGAGCGAAAAGGCGGACTTAGTAGTCCGCGTGATCTCATACTGATTCCCGGGAAAATGGCTGGGGAAGATCACGTTTCCCCTTTGGGTGTCAACGGCGAGACAATCTGTATTGCCTTGAGGGAAGCCAACCGTCGGGATGTAGGTAGTAGTAAACAGAAGGGTGCCCGGGTCGAATCTAGCGTATCCGCTATTCCTATTCAGGAACACGACAACGTCGTGCACCGGATCATACACAGCCGAAAATGGAGTGAGAATTATCCCAGAGGTGTTGTCCCAGTAGGTCCCAACGTAGCTGTTAGTAATAGTTGAGACGGCGACTACCCCTCCCATCCCGTTACGAGCCCCCGACGTATAGCGGAGTGGTGCCCAGAGTAGCCGACGGCTGGCGTCCAAGAACTGCTGGGCGTTGACCGGTGCCTGTGCCCCCGACGCGTCCGTTCCATCAAACGAGGGGTAGCTCACCACCGACGGACACCCAACCACCTCCAAGGACAACAGAGTGTCGCAAGACTTCCCGAGGGCGTCCGTCACCCGAACTACCAATGAGTTAAAGCCTATGTAATACGGAGACCCGGTAATCAACCCTGCCGCGTCCATGCTAAGACCATCCGGCATTCCCGACACGGTTGAAAACGTGTAGGGAGCCGTCCCGCCGCCGGTCGTAAGCTGCTGCGAGTATGCGGTGTCCGTCGTCCCGGTAGGTAGCGCCGGATATTCATTAACCCCGAGTCCGGAAATCGTAAAGGTCTGCTGCACGACATAGGTGCTCCCGAAAGACGAGACGCCGACCGTGAACGTATAGCTTCCGGCTGTAGTAGGAGTGCCGTCTATCGGAGCCGTGTTCCCGGAGAACAGGCCGGTATGAAAAGTCAATCCGGGAGGAACTGTCCCGCTCACAAGCGACCATGTGAACGGAGTAAAACCACCTACCGTGGTGAACTGGCTGGCGTATGCCTCTCCGACGCAAAAAGAATCAGTAGGCCCGAGGATCGCAGAGACTCCTGGAACACAGGAACACTGGACTTCGTCCCAGACATAGCCGAGCGAACAGGTTATCTCGGGACAGCATCCGGTAGTCGCGTCTCGGCAAATCGGCGCACTTAGTTCTGACGCGCCGTCGTCGGTGATCGCCTGAAGTCGGTAGCACCCAATAGGGTTGCTGACTTCAAAGGCCCCGTTTGATACGGTTGACAGCACCAAAGAATAAGTCCCCGAGGCATTCGTCGTATCCGGATTTTTGTAGAGGTTGACCCGAACGGCCCCCGCAACTGCCGGAACCGAGACCTGAACCCAGTCAGTCCCATTGGAAAGAACACTGTCACCCGGAAGGGACTCGACGCCGTCGGGGGTTAGCGCAGTCGCGCGCCACCACCCAGGACTATACACCGAGACCGTCCCCGCGGGAGCGCATTCTACAAGGCTAGTGTAGGCCCCGAGCATCTGAGACGAATCCGGCACCCCGTAAAGAGACATGCAGACGAGGTCCGGGTAGGAATCCCAAACGATAAACCGACTGCACTGTCCCAGGAGCTTGACTCCCGTCGGCGGCGTCGGTCCGTAAACCGCCTCCAGCATTATGCTAGAGCCCGACCCGCTCATTATCACCGGGCACACCGGGGGCGAGACGTAGTTCAACATCGGACGCCGAAGCAGGATTACGTCAAGCACTTCGTTCATACGTTCGAAAGAGTTCCGGTCGCCGAGATTGTTTGATTCGGCGCAAACGCTTTCTTTAGCGCTGTTACTTGCACCCCCACTGTAATAGACGCTGCGGATGACGCGGGCACTACAAAAGTATATTCGTGCCTACCGACAGTAGGGTTAGTGGGAGTCACCGAGCTAAGGTGAAGGACATCAGAGCCGTTTACCGCCACCGAAATAAAATTGATTTGAGTTTCTTCACCTGAATTCCCCGCTTCCGTGACATCCAGCGTCAGCTTGGCTGTGGTCCCCGGCCCCGTATAGCTAAGCCTCCCGAAAAGATTTGCCGAGGTGTCGTGCCGGGATGCCCCGTGGTCTGTTGACACCGAATACTGAAAATGATTTCCAGAAACGACCCCAATCGTAGTCCCACCAACATCCGGTTGAACCCGAATGGGCGGGTCCCAAGAGATCGCGGACCAATTCGGGACCGAGCGGTCGATATAGATCGGGACTACTTGAGAGCAAGACATCCCCGTAGAGTCTCTCACCCCCACTCGAAAAGAAAACGTCCCGTATTCCGTCGGGGTCCCCGAGAGTATCCCCGACGGGCTCAAAACCATGCCCGGCGGCAACGGGCCGGAAACCAAACTGAACGTGTTGGGGATTGCGCCCCACCCGGTAATCAACTGCTGCGAATACGCGTGATCCTCCAGCGCGTTCGGCAGGGGAGCGATTAGGTCCGTCGGACAGTTAAGCTCTCCCTCGGTGGCGTTTGGGGGTATCGACGGCCCTTGGGGTATCGCCGGTAAGTATGGATTGAAAATAATCGGGGCCAGCCCCAACCCCATAGAGATCGTGGGCGGAAGCGCCAGCGACAACTCTAATTCCGCCATCCGGGTCGCTACAATCTCTGCCACCCGGTCCGCGGCTTCCTGCGAGACGATGCTCTCCCCAGAGCCCACCCCGACGGCCATATACCCGTCCTGCTCCAGTTTCACCGTTCTCTGAGAAGTGAAATTCGCTATGGTTTGCGCCGCGAGAAACGCGACCGCGTCTCCCATGTTGTCCTGCTTTACTCCCACCCCGTCAAACCGAACTGCCCGGACCGGAGTTTCCTCCTGGCACGCTTCGGCATCCCCAGAAAAATCCTCTGAGACGAGAAAAGCAAATGGGCGGACCCAACGAAGTGTCGCCGGGCCGTGACCGACAATCAGCAGTTGAAAATCTTGGTCGATGTTATCCTGGTCAAGCGTCTCGACCCCGCAACTCCCGGTAGCGTCCTGGGACGTCTGCTGATTCGCATCCTCTGTCCGAAGGCGGCGAGACTGCGCTTTGAATGCGTAGATCACCGAGTCCGCAAGTAGCTCTTGGTCAAATGCGAGGCTTCCCCGTTGAACGGAGACCAGCTTGTTCATTACTTGACGAAACGCGCCGCGAGTGCCGCCCGCGTAAAACACCCCGAGGTTCAGATTCTCCTCTATCCCGGTCAAGGCAACGTCTGTCCATGATAACCGGCACTGGACTCCCGGAGCTTTGTCGGTGACCTTCGATGTCGATCCGAAATACCCGCGGGTAAACACCCCCCAGGTAATCGGGCACTTATTGTCCATCCGGTCGGGGATAAAAGCTTCCCACAGCCGGTTTTTCCCGTCAAAGTCAACCGATACATGAAAGACCCGCTCCACGTTGGCAACCTGTCCAGACATCCAGGCTACCGGACGAGTGCCGAGCCAATACCCGGCCCACGACGGTCCCGACTCGTCACTAAGCGTCGCCAAGCTCGCATGATTGAGGACCCAAGTGTGCCGGTTGTATCGGTCCTCCGCAGGGACCGACACCATGAGAAACTGCCCGAAAGCCCCGATAGCCACCCCGGACAAATCGTTACTCAACATCGCCTTGCTCACCATCAACTCGTTGTCCCGAACCGGGAGACGTGTGGTGAGTTTTCCGCTGGTGGCCGGGTCATAGAAGACAATGCCCGAGGATGAAAACCAGACCAACCGGCCATAGTGTGACAACACGGACCGAGACGAGGCGCACCCTACCCCGATGACCTCCTCCTGGAAATTGGGAGTAGCCGTCCACATCGCGCGGTCCCGGATGTTCGCTTGGAGCAGCGATCCGTTTACGTCGGTGAACACCATAAGCTGCGGCGCTTCAGTGGACGGCGTCACGGACATACCCGTCACCGGAGCCCGAAAGAAGAAACTCACTTGGCCGCCTAGATAATCCGATTCCCGAAAGCTAAAGGGGTTCGATATGTCGCTAGCGGAAACTTGGTTCCCATGTGCCACCCAGAGACGGTCCCCGACCCAGACCATGTCACTGCCCGAAGGCGTCTCGTATGGGAGCCCCGAAATATGTCCCGCCTCGTGGCCGTCATACCACGCGGGAGCCGTGTCTCCACCGTCCTGAATAAACACGACGGCCTTTGGCGCGATCACCGAAATCGGGGAAGTAAAGTCATTGGTCCGGCGCTCCGCCGACTGGAGGGTCTGCGTGAAAAAGAGTTGCCGGGCAAACGGGTTGAACTGGAGCGACCCCAACATCCGAAAGTCGGTAAACGGCCAGTTCGCCACATACACCCGGCCATCGATCCCGATCAACATTTGTTCCAGCCCGATCTGGGGCCGAAAGAGGAAACCCCCCTGGAGATTTCCGTCCGGGAGCGTGACGACGCACCGATACCCGGGACGGCAGGAGATTAGCCCGCCCACGTTGAGCACATTGACGCCCATCCAATAGCTGCCCAGCGGGACTTGCCCGGGGTAGCTATCCGACTGGACCCCCGAGAAAAAGGTCCCGTCGTAATCAATGACTCGTGTTGATGGGCTTGGAGGCATTAGCGGATGTCGTAGTCGTATTTGTCTCGGGGATTCGACTGGTCGATCACCTGGATCGGATTGTAAACCGGCGGCTCCGCACAGAGTTGCGCTTCGAGTTCGATGCGAGTGGCGTCCGCCTCGTATGAGTGCGCTTCCGCGATTTGGTTGTCCGAGTAGTGCTTCCGCGCCTGGACCGCCAGGAGAAAAGCCACCCGGCTGCGCAGCGGGATATGATCGCTCTTAGACGTGAACACCGGATTCGTTTTTCGATACGCAATCCGAACCCAGTTACAACTTCGGTTCAACTGGATGCGCCGGTATTGCGGGAGCGTTTCATCCGGCTCCATCACCGTAAGCAACGTGCCCGTTGCTCCGGAGTCATCCGTAGTCGATAGGCGAACACTGCCGACCGTCGGGTCTTTGTATAGGCCGGTGATGCGCGCGACCTCGGGGGCCGTGTCGTCCGGGATCGCCATCCCGTAAATCGTAGGCACCTGATACCCGTTCTGCCAAACTCCGTTCACTTGACGGCGGAGCACGTTCCCGGCGATGTCGTAGCCGTAAACGATAACCTGCTTTCCGTTATCTGCGGCAGTCTGAAGATACGTCACTAGCTTCGCCGGAGCCGGGAGGTCCCGGTAAGTGCAGTGCATTTTTCCCTGATCCTGCCACTTCCACTCACATACCGTGCGGCAGTCCCCTGGGCCGTTGAGGTGAAAACTGAAAAGCATTCCGAAGCCCAGCACCGGCTGACCTCCGATGTTGACCCCGAGAACCGTGTCCACCTCGCGAGGGAGCGCCACGCACCGCCGACCGCAGCCCGCAGGATTGTTGCACGTCGATCCGCTACAGCTTGAACAGCCCGCAGTGCAAATGTCGAGAAATCCCTTCCAGCCCTCAAGGTCTTCCTTGTTGGCTATCAGAGACACCGCATCCGTCAGCCAACGAAACAACTTGACATCGTCGCACGCGCCAAAGATTTTGCGCGCCTCGTCATAGACCTCGTTTACTGTAAACATCGTTATTCACTTCCTACCTGGGCGGCCAGCCGGTCGAGCGCATCTTCCGTCCGTTCGGTAACCGCAAGCTTCCCGAGCCGCTGCTGAATCTTGTAGCGCCGTTGCTCGCTATCGTCGGCAATCTGCGCGAGCAAATTGATCGTCGCTTGGCTCAGCCCCTCACCCTCAACGAGTCCGTCAACAGCGCTCCCCACAGACTGCTCCGCCGCCAGAAGCGCCGATAGATAGTCCGTGCTGCTCTTTCCGGCTTTCATTTCCTGAAGGCCCGCATTGGCCGCGGCATTGATCTTCCACAAGTCCGGGGACTCGCCCAGGCCGATCATACGCTCCACGAGCGAGTCGTATATCCCCTCGTAGGTCCCATAAAGGCCCCCGAGAAACTCGTGATCTTCGAAAAAGGTCGGCCCCGAAACGCGATTGTGCCCGATATGGGCGAACAACTGCATCGTCCGAAACTGTGTGGCAAGGGTTTCCAGGCTCATTTGAGTTGTAGCGCGGCGGCGATTGCGTCAAGCGCTTCTTCAGCGCTGCGGTCCCGGTGCGTGGGCTCGTCAGGTTCGTTGTCTTCGACCTCGCAGATGCAGCACACCTCAATGTCGCACTCATACCACTTTTCGCCCCCGCTGCGCGTGGTCTTAGACTCCCGGCGCTTTTTGAATCGCACCGTCATTTCGCCCTCCTCGGGCAAGTCAAGTTCCTTCGGCCCGGAGTAGTGAAAAGACGGAAAAACGGGGTCCC
>CAYHAI010000128.1:0-2573 GCA_964354585.1 uncultured Planctomycetales bacterium | reverse complement strand
CAGTTTCAACTACGGTTTCCCGTAGAAGCTGCGCTTGCTCGGCAACCTACGGTTGCCTCGCACAGCCACTCGCTCTACCAACTGAGCTACGGGGGAATTAGAGTATTATTATAGACAAAGAGCAATTAGTGTCAACTAGATTTCGCGGCGGGATTCCATTGCGCAAGACAGGGTTGCGCTATCCGCATATTCCAAATTAGAGCCCATCGGAATTCCTACGCCAATACGAGTTAATTTTACGCCTGTGGGCTTCAGCAATTTTACTAGATACAGCGCCGTGGTTTCGCCTTCGGTATCGGCATCAGTAGCGATAATTACTTCCTTAATGTTATTCTGTTTTATCCTTTGCATTAAACCGTCAATCCTTAAATCGCTGGGGCCCTTGCCTTCTAAGGGAGCTATCGCACCCAAGAGCACATGATATACCCCGCGAAAATTTCCTGCCTTCTCTATTGCCGCCACATCACTGGGCTTTTCCACAACACAAACTATCTCTTTTTGGCGCTGGCTATCCTCACATACTTTACAAAGTTCCTGTTCGCTTAAGTTATTACAGATACTACAAAACAAAACATTTTCTTTCATCTTATATATCGCCTCTGCCAGGCCCTTTATCTCTTCTTTGGGAGCGCCAAGGATATATCCGATGATACGCTCAGCGCTGCGCCGGCCAATCCCGGGCAACTTAATTAAGCGATTAATCAATTTTTCTATGGAATCGGTATATGCCGACATGATTACTCTCTAATCACCCGCGCCTTAAATGCGTCTAGGGCAGATTTAATGAATGAACTGTCCTGGCTATCTGTTTTCACAGTTATTTCCTGCGACAAAACAAAATTGACCCTTAAATCAGCATTCAGTAACTCAGACACCACTTTCTCGATTACGGCCTTGTTTTCTTTTCTCTCCAGGGATTCCTTATGCAGCGAATAATTCTTAGGGAAAGAGACAGTCAAAATATTATTGGTTAACTTACTGGGGCTTCCTTCATTAATATAGGTAGCCACTGACATCTTCACCTTACTCAAGGCATCAATGATATTCTGCCAATTGCCTTTTACATTATCCAAAGATACAGAACCGGCTGAATTTTCTTTTAGAGGGCCGGGGTTATCTTCTTTGGTTTCCGGGGACTCTTTAGGTTGTTTAATTTCTTTAGGCGGCGTCTGGATATGACCTGGGACGGGCTCCTGAGCTCTTTTGTTATGGGCTAATTTGACCAGGCTTATCTCTAAAGGAATACGCGAAGAATCCAAACGCTTAGACATCTCCTGGGTATTGACCAGGATATTAAAAGTGCTGAATATCTCCTCTAAACTGAAATTCTGGGCTTGCGCAAATAATCTTTCGCAGAACTCCACAGGCAAATCAATTAATTTGGCATCTGCCTTGGTAACCTTGGCAATCATCAGGTTGCGGAAATGCTCAATAAGGTTTGTCAAAAATAAATTGATGTCCTTGCCATCATCGATGATATGGTCAAGTAATCCTAATGCGGCCTTGGCATCCTTTTGAATAATCTTATCCGTGATTTCAAATAAGGCCTCCTGCTCAACGATACCCAGGACAGAAATCACGTCTTTTAAAGAAATTTTACCTTTAGAAAAAGAGGTCAGTTGGTCTAAAAGCGATTCTGCGTCTCTTAAAGAGCCGTCGCTGGCCTTGGCAATGGCCAGGAGAACTTCTTTATCTACTTCTATTTTTTCCTGAGCAACAATGCGCTCTAATTGCGCAATCATTTCCATCACCAGGATACGCCGAAAATCAAAGCGCTGGCAACGGGAAAGTATCGTCGGCAGCACTTTGTGCGGCTGGGTGGTGGCAAAGATAAATTTCACAAACTCCGGCGGCTCTTCTAAGGTCTTCAGGAGCGCGTTAAAGGCCTCCTGCGTGAGCATATGCACTTCATCAATGATGTAAATCTTAAACGTGCCGCTGGCAGGAGGAAATTTTACATTCTCGCGCAGCACCCTTATCTCATCAATACCCCTATTTGAGGCGCCGTCTATTTCAATCACATCGAAACTGCGGCCTTGACTTATTTCCAGGCAGGGACTGCACTTCTGGCAGGGATTGACTGTCGGGCCATTTTTACAGTTAAGCGCCTTGGCTAATATTCGGGCAGTGGAAGTCTTGCCTACGCCGCGAGGCCCGGCAAAAATATAAGCATGGGCGAGCCGGTTCTTTTCTATGGCGCTCTTTAAGGTAGTAACAATATGGCCTTGGCCGATAATTTCATCAAAATTCTGCGGCCGCCATTTTAAAGCAAAAACCGTATAGGACATATTTATAAAGTTTTCAGCATCCGTAGATCCTAAAGCACATTGCTTTAGGATCCGTTAAACTTTTCATTACAGGATCGGCGCCGAAATACATTATTTCGGTATCCGTTTGTGCTTCCATTGCAGGATCGGCGCCGAAATACATTATTTCGGCATCCGTTTGCCTTTTCATTAATGAAAAGGCAAACGGAGAGGGCGAGATTCGAACTCGCGAGACAGCTTACGCCATCCAGCGGTTTAGCAAACCGCCGCACTAGACCAGCTATGCGACCTCTCCAGAATCATTTA
>CAYHAI010000127.1:0-14326 GCA_964354585.1 uncultured Planctomycetales bacterium | reverse complement strand
CAAAATAAGTATCTTATGTTCTAATTAAGTCCATTATGATTTATGGATTAAGAGAGGTAAATTGAGATGCCCAGACTTATAGACATTGACGAATTAGCTAATTATCTAAAATTACAGAAGCAGACGATCTACAATTGGCTGCACCAAGGCAAGATTTCCGGCATTAAGGTAGGCGGGGTCTGGAGGTTTGACCGCAGAGAAGTGGATAGTTGGTTAAAGAGCAGAAGGCGCGCGATTACAGAAGTAAAATCCGGAGAAAAACAATGAGCGCATTGGGTATATATTTCGGGCCAGAGATGATCAGCATTGTCGAGACCAAGGGTAAAAAGATTATAAACAATATCCAGATTCCCCAGAAGGCCATTACTGCCAGCGAATTAGAAGAAAAAGTGCCTGAAGATATAAAGATGGTCGCCTTTTTTAAGGACGAAATGAGGAGAAATAATATTATTGCCAATGAAGTAAATTTAGCCCTCTCAGGCAAAGATTTGATTATTCGCACTTTTGAGGTGCCGGTTATGCCCCGTGAAGATTTGCCCCGCGCCATAACTTTTGAAGCCAGGAAATACATGCCTTTTAAAGTGGAGGAATTAATCTTAGAATATCAGGTATATTATGATAAGACTACGCGGAAAAATCTTGTTTTATTGATCGGGATAAAAAAAGAAACCATGGATAAATATATCTCTATCTTCAGGCAATTAAATTTAAAAATAATTTCCTTAGAATATGCTGCCTTTGGTGTTTTAAGATTATTAAAATTAGCTGGATTAAGGGATAAAGGCATTTTAGGCGTGATAGATGCGGACCTTTTAGAGTTAGATGAGTTTAACTTTATGGTTTTAGAAAACGGTTTTCCCTTGTTTAGCCGGGATATAATTTTAAGAGGCGGGCCCGAAGGGTTTCTAAAGAGCGAAGATGATATGGCCTCAGGGATGATTTTAGAGAAATTGAAAACCGAGATGCGCGTATCCTTAGATTATTATCACCGTAAATTCCCCGCTAAGAATATCGATAAGATATTTCTTGTTTCAAGCAGGGATTATCAGTCAGATCTAGAGGCATTTGTCAAAGATATAGGTTTAGATATTCGGTTTGTTGATGTTGAGAAGGCCATAGGTAAACCCATTGCCTTTTCCTTAAGTTTTCTTAAAGGCTATAGTTCTTCTTTGGCAAAGGAAATAAAGATAATGCCGCGGATAGACTTAATATTAGCAAAAATAAAGCAAACAAAAGAAGCAGTTCCCCCTTCAGAATTAGAAGTTCCAATATTTAAGGACCTACTATTTAAGGGGCTACGTATAGAGCCCGCCATATTTATTACGGCTTTATTAGTATGCGCGGCGGCCTTAATATTTGGTATTTATAAAAAAGTGCCTTTACTAAAAGAGATAGCCGACATCAAAGGCACTCGGCCGCAGGTGACTGGAGTAAATAAAGAAGCGGCTTATGAGGAATTAGCGAATCTAGATTCCGAATACAAAAGAAATTTAGATGCCCTGGATAAAGTTATCCAGAAACAATTATATGTAACTTCGCCGCTTAGCGTTATAGCCAAGGTTGTGCCCCAGGGAGTTTGGCTGACCAGTTTTTCTTTTAATAAAAAAGAGGAGGAGAAGGCAGAGCTTTCCTTGCAGGGTATGGCTTATTTGGCGGATAGCGATAAAGAGTTTGAGGCAGTAAACAAGTTCCTTTCAGGATTAAAAGAAAACGCCGAATTTAATAAATATTTTAAAGAAATAAATATTACCTCAGTATATCGCGGGCAACTTAAACAACTAAGCGTGACTAATTTTTCTATCGCCTGCAAGGCATATTAAACGAAAGAATAAGATGGAACTAACCGAACTGAATAAATATAAAAACAAGATTTTTAATATCGCGGTAATTATATTTGCCCTGATGATCGGCGGGAATATTTATAAAAAACAGGCGAAAGATATAGAATCATTGAGGGGCGCGAAAGACACAGAAATTAAAAAAAATGCGGTATTAGCAAATATCGGCCAATTAGAAAAAAAGATTAATGCCTACAAAAAAATCTTTGCTAAAAAAGATGCAAATTTAGTGATTAATACTATAGGTAATATAGCCAAAGAATTGGGCATCCAAGTTGTCTCAATTAAGCCGGTGGGAGAACTGGCATATCCGGATTATCTAAAGTTATCTTTTGACGCGGTGATTAGCGCTCCCGGTTATCACGCCTTAGGCAGGTTTATCAGTAAAGTAGAAAGTTGGCAGGGGATTTATGTCATAGAGGCCGTTGACATAAAGTCCCAACCCGAGACAGGGGCATTAACCGTTAATTTGAGGCTAAGCAATCTTGTAACACTAGATTAATGATGAGAAAAGTTAAATTTATAGCCATCACAGGTTTTTTTACGAGCGCCTTTGTTTTGGGTTTGTTTATGGCTGATATATTTGCCGCCCAAGCGCAATTGGAAGAGATTAAAAAGTTAGAAGAGGGAGAAAAAACTGTCCCTGTCCCGCAAGAGATAATAGTCAGGCCCAAGGTAGAATATCAAGCAGAGGGCCTGCGGGACCCTTTCCAAATGCCGGTTAGCGAGAAGGCGGTGCAAGAGGAGAAAGCCCAGGCTCCCGAGAGAGAAATTCCGCCTCCGTCTTTGAGTGTGCAAGGTGTAATCTGGGGCGGAAATTTTCCTCAGGCAATTATTAATAATAGAGTGGTAAAATTGGGAGATACCATAGAAGGAGCGCGTATTGTGAGTATTGATAAGAACGTCGTCATCATATTTTTCCAAGGCAGACAATATAATTTAGCGCCATCTAGAATAGGGGGCGCCGCGGATAATAAACCTTAAGGAGGAAAAGATGAAAAAAATTTTTAAATTAAACGTATTTATTTTTATGCTTTCTCTGAGTTTCTTTCTTTCTGAATTAAACGCGGATTCACCATTGCCGTTTGCTAACGCCGAGCCAAATATATCCATGGATTTTCAAGACGCCAACTTAAAGGATATCTTAAAGGTATTCTCGATGCAGTCCGGCCTAAACTTTATTGCCTCAGAGGCAGTGCAGGAGAGGAAAATCACGCTCTATTTGGATAAGGTTCCTTTAGGCCAGACCATGGACAAACTCTTTAAAGCCAACAATCTCTCTTACGAATTAGATAAAGAGGCAAACATCTTTATAGTTAAAGACTGGGGTAAGCCGCAGATTGAAACGGTCACCAAGGTCTTTAATCTTAAATATGCCACAGTCTCTTCTTCGCCTTTAAAAGCGGAGATATCCGCCAATATCGGCAAAGGAGAAGGAGGAGATTCAGGTATTACGCAGGCAGTAAAGAAAATTCTTTCTGAGTTTGGCTCAGTAATTGAAGACGCCCGCACCAATAGTCTGATTGTTATTGATATACCTAGCCGTATGCCTACTATTGCCCAAACTATTGCGGCTTTAGATGTGCCTGTGCCTCAGGTAATGCTTGAGGTAGAGATGTTGGATGTAAGCAAAAACACCGTAGATAAGATGGGCATAAATTGGGCGAGTGCCGGGTCTTTTTCGATAAAGATACTTAGTGCTACGCGAGGGACGTACTTTCCTTTACCTGATTTACTTAATACTGAAACCGCTGGTCAAACCAAGACAACCACAGCTGGTTTAATAAGTTTTCCCACCCCGCTTCAGCTTATTTTAGACTTTTTAAGGATACAAACCGACACGAAGTATTTAGCCAGACCTAGACTCCTCACCTTAAATAATGAAACCGCAGAGATAAAAATTGTTACTCAGGAATCAGTAGGTGTTACAACCAGTACTGACGCAGCTGGTAATAGCTCAGCTACAGTGGAACGGGCTGAGACAGGCGTATCTTTAAGAGTCACCCCACAGGTTAATCTGGAGAGTGGAGAAGTGACGATGTTTATTTATCCTAAAGTTGCCGAGGCAGTTACAGGTAGTCCTTTTAGTACCGCCGTTGGGTCATATACATTCAGAGATCCGGAAGAACGCAGCACAAAATCCATGGTGAGGATAAAGGATGGTGACACAGTAGTTGTAGGAGGCTTAATTCGTAATGAATATCAACAGACTACTACCAAGATTCCCATTTTAGGAGACCTTCCTTTAATAGGCGCTTTGTTTAGACATAAAGGTGGAGGTAGCTCTAGTAGTGATAAGAATAAACAGCGCGAATTGCTTGTTTTTATTACGCCGCACATTGTCACAGATGCCACCATAAAACTTGCCCAGGCGAAAAAAACTACTCTTCCGCAGCGAGAACAGAATACTGTCTCGGGCATTGACCGACAGGGAATTATCAATACCAGCCTTAATAGCTTTGAGAAAAAGAAAAAATAATGCCTAAAGAAAGATACCTCAGGTTAGGTGAGCTCCTGGTTAAGGAAGGGCTCATCAATGCTGAACAATTAGAAAAGACAATCAGTGTGCAGAGGCAAGAAGGCGGCCGTCTGGGCGAGGTATTAGTTAAATTAGGCATGGTTAAAGAAGAACAGTTAGTGGTCGTCTTAGGCAAGCAATTGGGCATACCTTATTTCTCTTTGGGCACGGGGATGCTTAAGCCAGCGGTTGACCAAGGCCTGGAGCACCTTATCCCTCAAGATTTTGCCTTTAAAAATTGCGTCCTTCCTTTATCGCGCACTTTAAAATCTTTAACTGTGGCGATGTCCGATCCCTTAGACCTTATCCTGATTGATAACTTAAGAAAACTGACCGGTTGCGAAATTAATTCCGTGATTGCCACAAAATCCGACATTACCAAAGCCATTGAGGAGTTTTATGGTAAATCCGTAATGTTTAGGGAGGCAGTGGAGGCCAGTTACGACTTGGCTGCCATTGGCCCGGTTACCTTAGAAGAGGAGGCCAGTGAAGAAGAGCTGAGTTTGGATAAATTAATTGCCCGGGCAGAAGAGGCGCCGGTGGTGAAATTAGTAGATTTGATTATCCGACAGGCTATTGATGAGCACGCCTCGGATATCCATATTGAGCCATTTAGAGAGAGAATATCTTTAAGATACCGCGTTGATGGTAAACTCTATGAGATACCTCCGCCGGCAAAACATCTGCACCTGCCGATTATATCCCGCATCAAGATATTAGCCAAGTTAGATATTGCCGAAAAACGCCTTCCTCAGGACGGCGCATTCTTAGTGAAAATGAAAGACAGGACTATAGATTTAAGGATTTCCACTATCCCCACCATCCATGGAGAAAAGATAGCGATAAGGATACTGGACAGAAGCCTGATACCTTTAGACATTAATCAATTAGGCTTTGACTCTAAGCAACTTGAACTGATCCGCCAAGCCATAAACGCGCCTTATGGTCTAGTGTTTTTAACCGGGCCAACGGGAAGCGGAAAGACCACCACTCTTTATGCCATATTAAATGAGATAAAGAGCCCGACCAAAAACATTATTACCATTGAAGACCCGGTGGAATACAAATTAGAAGGGGTTAATCAGGTCCAGGTAAAACCAGAAATAGGGCTTACCTTTGCCATAGCCATGCGCAGTTTCTTAAGGCAGGACCCGGATGTGATGTTGGTGGGCGAGGTGAGAGACTTGGAGACCGCGCAAATATGTATCCGTTCGGGGCTCACCGGACATTTAGTCTTAAGCACCTTGCACACCAATGACGCGCCTTCAGCCGTGAACCGCCTGATGGATATTGGCGTTGAACCATACCTGCTTGCTCCTTCTTTGCTCTTGGTAGCATCACAGCGTCTGCTGAGGAAATTGTGCCCGGAATGCAAAGAGGCGTATGAGCCGACCCAAGAACAATTAAAGAACTTAAAATTACAGGCAGAGTTAATCTATAGACAAAGGGGTTGTAAAAAATGTAATCAATTAGGATATCTGGGGAGAACTTGCATTGCGGAAGTGATGGCGCTTAATGCCGAGATACAAGATTTAATTAACCAGAGGGCTTCCTTTGCGAAAATAAGAGAAGTGGCGAGGGTATCCGGTATGCAGACACTCTATGAGTCAGCGATAAAGAAGGTTGAGAATGGCATTACTTCGCTGGAGGAAGCCTTGTCAGTTACATTAGGAGCAGATTAATGGCACGATTCTTTTATATCGCCAGAGATAGGACAGGACATAAACAAACCGGAGTCCAAGAGGCAGCTACTCAGGAAGAAGCCCTTAGTAGCCTACAGAGCAGAGATTTAATTATCGTAGATATCTTTCCTGAGCTTAAAGAGGCCGGGGGTATTAGCCCTGAGGCGGTCTCTAAGGCAAGGTTTAAGCCCAAACATTACCGGATTACCGGCGATGATTTAGTGCTTTTCTGCCGTCAATTATCCACGCTTTTAGGCGCAGGAGTGACTATCTTAAAGAGTTTAGAGATAATCGCGCAACAAATAGCCAGCCGCAGGTTTTACAGCGTGATCAAGAATTTACAGAAGAATATGGAGGCGGGTTTTAGTTTTCATGAAACCTTGGCAAAACACCCTACTGTTTTCTCGGAATTATGGATTAATTTAGTAGAGAGCGGCGAGGCATCGGGAAATTTAGCCATTGTCCTCAGCCGTCTGGCGAGTTATTTAGAGAGAAAAGCGGCATATAGAAGAAAGGTTATTTCTGCCATGATTTATCCGGTTATTCTTATGGCTGCGGGCCTGGGAGCGCTTTTATTTTTAACCATCAGGATTATTCCCACCTTCGCAAACTTATTTAAAGGCTATAATATTACTCTTCCTCTTTTAACCAGAATACTTCTGGCCGTTAGCAGCTTTATCAGGAAATTTATGTTGATGCTGATAGTGGCAATTATGGTTGGCGTTTGGTTGTTTCGTAAGTATATCGCTACCAGAGAAGGCAGAAAAAGATACGAAAAATTTTTACTGCGCCTGCCGGTATTCGGAGAGTTTTATCGAATAATGATTATTGAACGCTTTACTTCTGAAATGGCTACCTTAGTAGAAAGCGGCGTTCCTATTTTATATTCTTTGGAGATTACCGAGCGCAGTGTGGCTAATTTAGTCCTGGCTGGGATTATCCGTAAGATTAAAGAAGAAGTGCGCGAAGGTAAGTCCTTAAGCCAGCCCTTAGAGAAGAGCGGTTTTTTTGAGCCGATGGCAGTGCAGATGGTGGCCATTGGCGAAGAGATTGGCGAATTATCCAATATGTTTAAGCGTTTAAATGCCTTTTATCAGGAATACGTGGATACATTTTTAACCCGATTCGCTACTATGTTTGAGCCAATTATGCTTCTTTTTATGGGTGTGATTGTAGGGATAATTGTCATCGGCTTATTTTTGCCGATATTCTACATTGCCAAAATCGGCGGTTGAAATATATTGACAAATATTTTTTCTTGTCGTAAAATATAAACCTGAAAGGAGGTGGACGAACACAGTGTTACATCGCTAATTTTAATCTGTGTAATCAGCACTTAAATCCGTGCAATCATTTTAAAAGGAGGGAAAGATGAAAAGAGGATTTACCTTATTAGAGTTGATTATTGTCATAGTGATCATCGGAATCTTAGCAGTCATTGCCATGCCAATATATACTGTTAATTTGAACAAGGCGCGTAAAGCCCAAGCATTAGCTACCCTGAGCGGCCTAAAAGATGCAGAGTCAGCTTTTCGCGTAAAGAATGGCACCTCGTATAGTTCGAGTCCTGATATCAACGTAGATCTAGACGGTGATAACACAGACGATATTGCATTTTCACTAGCTAATACCACAGATTTTAAATATAGTATCAATAATGCTGGTACCCTTGCGAATGCCAATGGTCTAGCTAATGCTACTGCTGGGGGCGAAAGTTATTGTATGAATTTTAACTCTGGTTGTACGAAAAATGGCACCACCCTCACCAGCACCTCCTGTAATGCTGGCTGTCCTTAACTTTAATAGTTTAGTTTAAACCGCAGCCCATAAGAAAGATGCATTAGAAATGTCTCCGAAGGCCTTTACCTTATTAGAGTTGATTATTGTCATAGTGATTATCGCAATCTTAGCGGCAATTGCACTACCTCTTTATACAATAAATTTGAATAGGGCACGTAGATCTCAGGCATTAGCTACCCTGAGCGGCCTAAGAGGTGCAGAGACAGCTTTTCGCGCAACGAATGGCACCTCGTATACTTCGAATTATAGTATCAACGTAGATCTAGACGGTGATAACACAGACGATATTGCATTTTCACTAGCTAATACCTCAGATTTTAAATATACTATCAATTATGCTGGTAGCCTTACGGATGCCAATGGTCTAGCTAATGCTACTGCTGGGGGCGACAGTTATTGTATGAATTTTAACTCTGGTTGTACGAAAAATGGCACCGGCCTCGCCGGCAACTCTTGTAAAGTTGGCTGTCCTTAACTTTTTAATAGTTTAGTTTAAAAACCGTAGCCTACAGAAAGGCATTAGAAATGTATCCAAAGGCCTTTACCTTATTAGAGCTTTTGATGGTGATCGTAATTATCGGCATTATTGCTACTATTGGGGTGGTTATCTACAGCAATATGCCGGAAAAAGCCCGCTCTGCCGAGGCATATTCAGTATTAGCGGAAATTGTGGCTGCGGAAAAGAGGTATTTTCTGGAGCAAAACTGCTACACCACAAATATTAGTAACTTAGATAGTTTTGATGCCGTTCCTGTCAGCAATAATTTCAATTTTACCATTCCCCTTGCTACCAGTTCAGGTTATGCCCGGGCAGCCAGAAATATTACGACTGCAGACAGGAACAGTTACTGTATGTGTCTGGATAGCGCTAAAAAATTAGCGAATGCTAGTAATAATTGCAACCCAACTTGTCCTTGATGGAGAAAAGAAAAAGTCAACCTGCCCTTACCTTAATTGAGCTGCTTATAGTCATCGGGATTATTTTAATTCTGGTGGGGATAGCTGTGCCTAACTATTCTAAAGCCAAAGAGCGCGCCTTGGGCAAGGAAGCCATTGCTAGCCTTAAACTTATTCAGGCAGCCGAGAAAATTTACCGTATGGAACATCAGACCTATTATCCCAACAGTGGCATTGAATCCAATGTCACGAATATCAATAATAATCTTAAACTTTTTCTTACTGAGACAAATTGGGATTATAACATTACCGGAGGAAGCAATACTTCTACCGCTTATGCATACAGGCAGGGTTTAAGCTGCCTATACACCCTTACGCACAATGATACTGATGGCGAACCCAATCCTACTAATTGTCCTTAAATGTTTTCTATGAACAGAAAAGCCCTTACTTTAATGGAAATTCTGGTTTCTGTGATTATTCTTGCCTTAGTCATTGCCGGTATGGCTAATCTATTTGTTTCCGGCAAAAGATGGCTCTTGCATAGCCGCTCGCGTATGGCAGGCGCAGAATTAGGCAAACTCTTCGTGGAGCCCTTGCAGGCGCAGGTAAGGCAAGATAAGTGGAATACTAGTTGTGTGGGTGTAAATAATTGTTCTTCTTCTAACCGCACCTTAGATAATATTGTCTATAATGCTAACTATACTACTTCTGATGTTAATGGCACTAATCTGCGTCGCGCCCAAGTAACCATTAATTGGACCGAGACCCCGCCGCAATGAAACAATATAACCATATAAAAGGCATAACCCTCATGGAGTTATTAATCGCCATCGGTTTGTTATCGATGGTGGTGTTGGCTCTTTCGAGTATTGATTTATTTAGCCGGCATCATCTCATTGACTCTGACCGCAGGGCGAGATTGCAAAATGAGGTTTCCTATGCCTTAGAGCATATGACCCAGCAGATAAGTGGGGCAGTGGGCAATATGGCTATTCAGAGCCAGATTCCGATAAATACTACCGCGAAGTTACCAGATCCTGCTATCAGTATTCTCACAGATTCTAATGGAGATGGCCAGGGTGATACTTGGATGATATATTGGTTTAAGCCGAGTGACCACCTAATTTGGTATTGTCCTAATTGCACAGGCGGCGCATCCTGTCCATCTTGTGCGTCTTCTGATAGCCCTAATATTGCCCAAAGAATCGCTACATTTAATGCTACTAATACCACGGATAACTATGTAAATGTTAATATTATCGGCCGTTGGGAACCGGCTCAAGCTGAATCAGTAGATAATCCTCAGGTTAGTATGAACGCTAGTATTAAGATGCCTTCCGTCTCCACCCATTAGGGACGTTTCTGAAACCAATCGGAGAAGTGTCCCCTCTTTTTATTTGTCAAAACCCAAGAGTTGTGGTAAATTAACCTATACTGGGGCTGTAGCTCAGTGGGAGAGCATCTCGTTCGCAACGAGGGGGTCGGGGGTCCAAATCCCCCCAGCTCCACTGCTAATTTCATTAATGAAATTAGCAGTGGATTCCAAAACAATGTGTTTTGGAATCTAGATCAGAATTAATGTAATTCGGCCTCCACCATATTAGATGAAAATCTTTTTTAAATTTATTCTGGCTATAATTATATTTTTTGGATTAGTTATTAGCTGCTTTTATTTACCAAGGACCATTGCCGAGCCGCCATTAAAAGAGGCGCTTTTTTATCAGAAGTTAGATAATAAAGCTGTCCAGTGCCAGTTATGCCCGCGGCGCTGCGTTATACCTAATGGCAGGCGTGGTTTCTGCGGTATAAGAGAGAATCGCGATGGCACTCTCTACACATTATCTTACGCTAAAGCGGTCTCTATACATATTGACCCCATTGAGAAGAAACCTTTATTTCATTTCTTGCCTTCCACCACCGCTTTTTCTATTGCCACTGCCGGCTGTAACTTGAAGTGTAAATTCTGCCAGAACTGGGAGATTTCCCAAGCCAGGCCTGAAGAAGTAGAATACACCTATATTGAGCCCGTTGATTTAGTAAAGAATGTTAAAGAGTCGGGTTCTCGAACTCTTGCCTATACCTATACTGAACCAACGATATTTTATGAATATATGCTGGAAACTGCAAAATTGGCCCATAAAGAGGGAATAAAAAATGTTATGCATTCCAATGGCTTTATTAATGAAGAGCCATTAAGAGAATTAGCCAAATATTTAGACGCCGCGAATATTGATTTAAAAGGGTTTACTGAAGATTATTATTCTAAAATGACCGAAGGCGGCTTAGAGCCGGTGCTAAAGAGTTTAAAGATATTAAAAGAAGAAGGCGTGCATTTGGAGCTCACCAATTTAGTTTTATCCGGCTACAATGACGACCCGGACTCCATTACGAAGATGTGCCGGTGGATAAAGGAAAATTTAGGCCCGGATATCCCCTTGCATTTTTCCCGCTTTTTCCCGATGTATAAACTGATGCATCTTAACCCTACTCCTGTTGAGACGCTGGAAAGGGCAAGGCAGATTGCCTTGGATTGCGGTTTAAAATATGTATATATTGGCAATGTAGGCGGCCACCGGGGAGAAAATACCTATTGCCCCAAATGTAAAAAAATAGTTATTGAGCGCAAGGGTTATTTTATTTTGCAAAACAATATTGAAAATGGAAAATGTAAATTCTGTGGAGAGAAGATTGAAGGCATCTGGAAGTGAAATACAAATCACAAATTCCAAATCACAAATTACAAACCAACAGCTAGTGGGTTTGGGTATTTGGATTTTGGTATTTGGTATTGTTTGTGATTTGTGTATTGGGATTTGGAATTTAAGTTATCTCTATGCCAATGATATCAAGCAGCCCAATGTGGCCGGCGCTTTCTATCCGGATAACCCTGCCGAATTATCCCAAATGATTGACGGGTTTCTCGCTACAGCAAATCCCGAAGCAATACAGGGCGACATCTTTGCCTTGATTTCTCCCCATGCCGGATACGGCTATTCAGGCCAAGTAGCCATTTATGGCTATAAACTCATTAAAGGTAAACCTTACCAGACAGTGATTGTGATTGGCCCCAGCCATCAATATGGCTTTAGCGGTGTATCTATTTATCCCGAAGGTAAATTCCTTACTCCTTTAGGAGATCTGGAAATAGATAAAGAATTTACGCAGAAGTTACTCTCTAAAGACAAAGAAATACTTTTCCAGCCGGCTGCTTTTGTCAAGGAACATTCGGTAGAAGTGCAATTGCCTTTTCTGCAAAAAGTTTTGACTACTAACTTCTCCGCCACAGAACGTGGCGGACCAGCCATGCATTATGGCTGGAAAATCGTTCCTATTGTGATGGGCGACTGTCCGCTTGCTACTTGTCAAAAATTAGCCGGTTTACTGAAAGAGGCGATTGGCGAGCGTAAGGATGTTTTAGTGGTTGCCTCCACGGATATGTATCACGGTTATGATTATCAAGAAGCAGAAATAATTGATAATTTAACTTTATCTTACTTAAAAAATATGGATGCCGAAGGACTTTATTATGGATTACGTGAGGGTAAACTTCAACTTTGCGGTGGATTTGGCGTGGTCTCCACGCTTATTTTAGCCAAGGAATTAGGGCATCATCAATTAAAAGTTTTAAATTATACCAATTCTGCGATTGTAACTGGCAAGAAGACTAAGGGTATCTGGACTGTAGGTTATAGTAGTTGTGTAATTGATAAAGAAACACCCAATCCTATCGGAAGGATTGGTGTTCCACTTTCTGCGGAAGGAGAAAGAGCGATGTTAAATAAAGAACAAAGAAAGAGATTATTGGAAATTGCCCGTAATTCCATTGAGGTTTATTTAAAAACTGGTAAAAAATTAGAAGTTAGCGAGACTGACCCGGTCTTGCTTAAAGAAATGGGCGCCTTTGTTACGCTCCATAAGCATAGTGAATTGCGCGGCTGTATCGGCAATCTCGTGGGGAACCAGCCATTATATCTTACTATCAGGGATATGGCTATTGAAGCGGCAACCGGCGATCCTCGCTTCCTAGCCGTAGGATTAGATGAACTTAAAGATATTGAAATAGAGATATCCGCGCTTTCTGTGATGCAAAGAATAGATGATCCGGCTAAAATTCAGTTAGGTCTACACGGTGTTTTAGTCAGGCGAGGTTTTAGCAGCGGGGTATTCCTTCCTCAGGTAGCTACGGAAACCGGTTGGACAAAAGAAGAATTTTTATCCAACCTCTGCAGTCATAAAGCTGGCCTTGCGCCTGATGCCTGGAAGGACAAGTCCACCGAAATTTACGTATTTACTGCTGAAGTATTTTCCGAAAAAGAAGTTTTGTCTAGTGAATAAAATAACCATCAGTCTATTTTTATTAGGTTTATCTTTTGGCGCTGGCCCCTGCCTAGCCAGCTGCGGCCCGCTTTTAATTTCCTACATCGCCGGCACAGAAAAAAAAATTACCAAAAGCATCGGCGCATATTTCATCTTTTCTTTAAGCCGCATCTTGGTTTATCTAATTTTAGGTTTATCTATTTTTTTCTTCGGTCAAGCCATACTTTTGGGCTCTTTTTCTCGTTATCTTTTTCTCTTTGCCGGATTATTCATTATCATTATAGGTTTATTAATAGCTGTAGGTAAAAATTTAAATTATAAATTGTGCCAGAAGACGCAGGATTTGTTTTTAAAAAAGGACGCCAAAACCATTATTACCTTTGGGCTGCTTGCTGGAGTTTTACCTTGCGCTCCATTGATTTCTGTGGTTTCTTATATCGGACTTATGGCTAAACACTGGTTGAATAGTTTAGTTTATAGTCTTGCCTTCGGGCTAGGGACAGTAATTTCACCGTTATTTCTGTTGGTTGTATTTGCCGGATTAATTCCCAAGATTATTAATAAACCCAGTTTTTATCGCGTTTTTAATCTTATCTGTGGCCTGATAATAATATTTTTAGGTTTCCAGTTACTAAAGAGGAGTTTTAATGCATAGATTCTTTTCCCCTTACCAGAGCATATCGGACGATAAAATAATAATCGACGATAAAGAACAGGTTCATCACATCAAAGATGTTCTGCGCCTTAAGCCGAAAGACAAGATTATAGTATTTGATGATGAAGGTAATGAATACGGTTGCGCTGTCACAAAGATATCGTCCAGTATAGCCTTAAATATTCAGGCGAAACACCCGGCTTTTAAACGGCAGAAGGGGCCGCATATTACAGTTGCCTGCGCTATCCCTAAGAAATCTAAGTTTGATGACATTGTGGATAAACTTACGCAATTGGGCGTAGAGAGAATTATTCCTCTGTTGACTGAGCGGGTGATTATAAGGTGGGATAAACCAAAAATGGCCTTACAGCAAAAACGCTGGGAAAAAATCGCCTTATCCGCTAGCCAGCAAAGCCAACGCAGCAATTTGCCGATTATTGAACCGATAAAGGAGATAAAAGAAGTTTTATCTGCATCAGCAGGTTTTGATTTAAAGTTAATTCCCGCATTAATCGGTAGGCGAAGAGCTCTTAAGGAGATTTTCGCGCAATTTAATCCACAAAATATATTGATCCTTATTGGCCCGGAGGGAGATTTTACGCCTAGGGAAGTAGAA
>CAYHAI010000126.1:0-3881 GCA_964354585.1 uncultured Planctomycetales bacterium | reverse complement strand
TGAGGTATCTGCTGGGTTATTTAGCAGTAGCTGAAGGATAGCTTGCTCAGAAAGCGAACACTGTGGAAGGAGAGTGTGTTGGTTGGTTGGTGGTTCATAAGGCATAAAGTGAGAGGATCGGTTGGATACTGCGGTGTAGGTTGCGTTCATTGGTTGGTTGGGTTTTGGTTGGGTTGATTTGTCAGTCAGCTACTAAGGATTATTTAGTAGCTGGGAAATTCTCTAGAAAGCCTATTAAGGTTAAGTGGAGAAACTCTTTAAAGATTGATTCTACTATATCTTCATAAGGCCCAGTGACGACTTCTCCATTAACATAGTCATCTCCCTCTTGGGTATTGATACCCGGAAATGCCTTCTGTAGGGTGGCGATCATTGGATCAAAAGAGGGCTCGGGGTAGTAGGCGCTTTTGACGAGGTGGATTGTGTATTGGCTGTAATCTTTCATAGATAAGTTAATTTAACAGGGTTATGGTCTTTGAGTCAAGACTTTTTTCACTGAATTGGTCGTTTTCATCACGCGGTGAAAGTGTGACCCTTCTAGTGAAGAAGTTCAGGAAATCTGACTATGTAAGTGTGATAGTAGTTGTCGCTTGTAGATAAGTGGGTGGTATACCCTCCTTTTTCGATGTCGTGGCATCGCTGACAAACTGGGTCTGGTCTACTAGAAACTGCTGATTTAGTAGTTGCTGGGTTGCCGCATTCGCAGAACTTGCCGTCGAGCGTATAGGTCCTTTGTGGGCACTGACGCCTGTGTCCAGTTGTACCCCACAATCCACCACAAGTTTTACAGACTACTTTTGGTGTCATTGTGCGTCCTCCGTTTTGTGCGGGGGCATTTTTGTCGTAAACTGTGTTCGGGCACTGAAAAGATTTGCCCCATAACATTCCTCGCATTGCATCGAGGTTGCGTGGTCAGCGATGGTATGATTGTTTTTCCACTCCATCCATCGATTGAGTTTTTTGGCACAATCTCGGCAGATCCGAACTTTCCTATGATAGTTGTGTTTCATTGTGCGTCCTCCGTGGGCCACGGGGCATTGGCCATCGCATACCAGCGATCCGACTCCACGCGATCCTTCGCCATTTTCCCTGCCATAATTTCGTCTGCTGTCATTGATTTGGTAACGAAATCTGCTTCGTTACCAGAATTATCAGTGGCCGAGGAATCCTCGGTAGCTGCTGTTAAAGGTGGGAATTTATTCTTATAGAATTCAGGGGTAATTAAGTGGGTAAATCTCAACCAATTCTTTCCATCATCATCAATCATATACCCCGGCTTAGTCAGGATATGTTCAAAGAGACGAGTGATGTTTAATTCTTCTGCCACTGTTTCTGCGTGAGCGTGACCAGCCATTGACCATAGGATCAATTGATAGTCTCCGCCATTTGCTTCTGACATATTCTCTAGGAAATTAATCAGATGGGTATTTACTGTTCCATTCTTCAAGATCAGTGTTCCGTCTACGTCTACGTAGATTGTTTTAGGTCTGGGTAGCATTGGTCAATTGGATTAGGTATTGTTTGATGAATTCGCTGCACTCTATAGAATTGTCGGGAAAATTGCTATCATTCTTTTCATCCCAGACTCTCCAAGCAATATCTAGGTTTGTGGAGTGACGAATGAGTTCATCAGTGAGTCTATTGTCTGCAGAATTTGAAGTTGTATTCATAGAAGTCGTTTGATGGGCTGTCAGATGCGGTTGCGTATGCTTCTCCTACGGGTATGTAGGAAGAGTTGCGGATATATGATCTAGTGTTCTGTTCAATCGTATGGCAGCGTGTGCATATAGCCGCTTGATTTGTGATTACGGTTGCTGGGTTTCCACAGTCACACTCTTTGTTTTTATTGTGACTATTCAGTTTTGGTTGTGCTTTTATTTTCATTAGGTTTGCATTATACTACATAATCAATATGGTTGTCTACTTATATGATATTGTATATTTATTTATTCAATCGTTGGCCAAAAAGATGAAGAGTTTTTTGCTTTAATTATTCCGCAATCCTTACACTCTTTTTTTTCGTATCCGTGGGGCAAGCCAAGCCATTCTGCGAATTGGTGGGGTGATCCATTGAGGCAATCAGCTTTTTTAGGATGGAGGGTTAGGACAAACTCAGTGTGGAAGACGAAGTTTTTATGGCAATGACAACACTTAGCCTCGTGTGGATCATTTTTAGTGGTTGCCCAGTCGCGTTCTAGTTCGACCTCGGTTAGGCATTTGCAGTAGGGGCATTCTAATTCGTTCATAATGGTTGGGGTTTGAGGGTTTTTATAATCCGATCAACTTCTCGAGAAGCAACTTGATCTCCTGATCGAGCCGCGATAATGAGTTCGTGTAAAAGCATCAGTTGATCTTTGATATCAGACGAATTGATGATTTTTGAGACTGTGTCAGTGTAGTCAATGGTAATCATTTGGGTTGATGGTGGCAATATATATTTGGTTGGTTAATTTCTGCCTTATTACTTGGAGGGTTTCTTTCGGGTAAATGATTTCAATCGTCGTGTGGGGGTCTTCACCTTTGGCGACTTTTTTCTGGCTAATTTCGAGGCTAATTTGGTTTTCGCAATCGTCGATAAGTAGTCCTGCATACCGCAGGCAATCGATTGTGGACTTTGCAAATAGGTTGTCTGGATCGATGAGGCGTTTTCTAACAGAAGTAATCCTGAGATGAACTCGGCCTGTAGTTCCTTCTTGCTTTTCATTCTTTGCCAGTGTCCCTGTCCGAGTACTGCGTTTAGGGATGGAAGGGTTAGTGGAAGTTTTAGGCATATTGTGATGGTTTCAGTGGATGGCATCTTTGGCTATTTATGGGTATGCTTTTGGGTAGACAATTTGGAGGGGTCGGACCTCCAGATCATCTAGGTGGTTTCTACCAGCCGCCTACTTCTTCTGGCTCATCATTAGCAGATAAGGCGAAGGAAGTGACCATTGCTTTTACTGGAGGCACTGCAGGCATAACTCCAGCGGGTTTACCAAACAATGCATCCAATGCTGAATTGCCAGTAATTACTCCTGCTGGTTTAGGCGTGACAATATTTGCTGATGGTGGAGTTGCTGGACGGTTTGGCTGCGGCTTGTACACTCTTTCTACAGGAACGCTAGCAGCATTGCCATCATCATCAGGTTCACCGTTGAGGCCAAGTAAACTTCCAAGCCCATACCGTTTTGCGTATGTGATGGCGCTCCCGAGCCCCTGTGGATCATTTTTAGTGGGGTTGATGTATGTCTTGCCACTTAAGAACTCACCACTGGTGTGATAGAGGGTCGTTTCTACATAATACCCTATAGCGTCTTGGCTAGGCATCTGGACGATGACTAGATCGTTGGCTGCCAATGCTTGTGCAGACGCCTCTAGAAGGCTGTTCAAGTCTGCGTACTTGCTTTTGAAGTGCGGATTGACGGAATTAAGCGTCACTTTTCCCATCCTAAACTTTGCTCGCCCGAGGGCGGGGATGAGGGTGGTAATTGTGGGTGAAGTTTCCATAAGGGTCTAGATTAGGATTTACGGACGATGTTCTTGCCATTGCCAAGAATAGGCGTTTGTGTTTTAGCGTCTCGCTCCTCTTTGGTACTTTCCTGTTTCACCATATAGTCACCGTATTTTCCGCCGGGGGTTTCGATGAGAACTAAGTTGAGGAACGACGCTTCTGCTCCGCTTTGGCGGGTCATATGCTTGATTTTGGCTGAGTCGAGGAGACGGAGGTCTATGCTGAGTGATATCATATTGCTATTTTCTAATACTGCGGTTTTGGTTGTGCTAGACCCAGCAATCATTGTTGGGTTGCTAGCGTTAGGGTGTTCTGGGGAGAACGGGCATTCTGGAGGATAGGGGGTTGTTCTGGGGGCGGGGGCGGGGTTTAGGTGGAACATCGGAGGATG
>CAYHAI010000125.1:0-3338 GCA_964354585.1 uncultured Planctomycetales bacterium | reverse complement strand
TGAAATCACCAACTCTCACGCTCAAAGAAATCAAAGGCAATCTCTGCTACTACAACGCGGAGAATCCAAACAACAACTTGGACTGCTACGACAAAGAAGAACGTCCAAAGCCAAGTGAGAATTGCTACTGCGATAACTGCTTTTACGGACGAGACAAGCTCGCAAGATATATTTTGTCGAACTGCAGCTTAACTTCACCAACCTGTAAGAATTCCTTACAAGTTGCCTAGACGCCAGAGAGGCCAGTAGTTTTTCAAGAACTACTGGCCTCAACAAACAACCAAGTAACCAAACCGCGAAGAACAGAAACGCAAGCTGCAAACTCCCCAACCAAGAAAAGATCTGCAGTAACTAAATCGCTTCCGATCCACTGACATTATCATCAAACATCTACTGATGTCAAACACAAAAGAAAAAAATAAAAGTGATTGACTTTATCCTTAAAATTAACTAATCTACTAAACATATGAATACTACTAACGATCCATCCGTCACCACCACTGAAGAACTTCCTCACGATTATGCCGCTGAGTTTAAAACTCCAGCCGCTATTATCGCTGAATTGAATGCTCGATACGAAACTTCTAATGGCCTTAAGAGAGGCGTACTTAGCCGTATCGCTGAACTTGTCGGAACATCAGTTGCTACCACTGCTAACTGGTTTAACGACTGGCCATTATCTAGAACCCCTAATCGAAAGTTTTATGGACCTCTGCTTAAGGTGCTAACCCATAAAGACTTAGCCGCTTATAAAACTGGCCGTAAACCCGCAGCACCAGTAGTTTTAGTTGACTAACTTTTTATGAAACAATCCTTACCACCACCTCCACCAGCTTCTCCTCCCCCTTCAATTGCTTCCATATTAGGGGCTTACACGTCTCTTCTATTTCAAGTAGCGATTGTCATTGGATTTCCAGTTCTAGTGCCACTCCACACCGCCCAACCGTGGAGGACTCTACTAGAAGTCATCTGGATTGTATGCTCTATGAGCTTACTAGGCAGAGTCCTCTATCGCTGGAAGAAAGACCTTCCATAAAAAAAAGATTGAGAAATAGTTTGACTCATTCATCAAAAGTTGATATATTTCAAGAATAGTGAAAAAGAACAAACCAACTAAGCCAGCAGCAGTCTTCATAGATTCCCGTCTAGCTGAGATTGCTGTTGAGCAGAGACTCACCAAGATTCGCCCTTCCTTTGTTGGAATGGAAGAAGCTTGGAAGCTCGCAGGAGAACCCTTTGGCAGAGACTTGTCTAAGTGGACCTCCAGTTGGTTGAAGCGATTTTACCATCCTCCGATGTTCCGCCTAAACCCCGCCCCCGCCCCCAGAACAACCCCCTATCCTCCAGAATGCCCGTTCTCCCCAGAACACCCCGCTGACAACTCAACAATTACTGTTGAACTTAGCACAACCAAAAACGCAGTATTAGAAGAAAGCAATAATATGATCTCAATCTCAATCGACCTCCGCCTCATTGACGCCGCGAAAGTTAAGCATATGACCCGCCAAAGCGGAGCAGAAGCATCGTTCCTCAACTTAGTTCTCATCGAAACTCCCGGCGGAAAATACGGTGACTATATGGTGAAACAGGAAAGTACCAAAGAAGAGCGAGCTGCTAAAACGCAAACTCCTATCTTAGGCAACGGCAAGACCATCGTCCTCAACCCTCGCTAATTAACCTATATGGATACTTCAACTACAATTACCACCCTCATCCCCGCCCTCGGGCGAGCAAAGTTTATGATGGGAAAAGTGGCGCTTAATTCCGTCAATCCGCACTTCAAAAGCAAGTACGCAGATCTGGGGGCTCTTATAGAAGCGTCCGCACAAGCATTGGCAGCCAACGATCTAGTCATCGTCCAGATGCCTAGCCAAGACGCTATTGGATACTACGTAGAAACAACGCTCTATCACACCAGTGGTGAGTTTTTAAGTGGCAAGACATACATCAACCCAGTTAAAAATGATCCACAGGGTCTCGGGAGCGCCATCACATATGCAAAACGGTATGGGATGGGAAGTTTACTTGGCCTGAATGGCGAACCTGATGATGACGGTAATGCTGCTAGCGTTCCTCCAGCTAAGGCATATCAAGCGCAACCCACGGTTCCTGCTAAGTCAACTGCAGTTGCTCACCCTACTAAGCCATCAGGAAGCATTACCGGAAATTCAGCATTGGATGCATTGTTCGGAAAGCCCGCTGGAGTAATGCCTGCAGTGCCTCCAGTAAAAGCGATGGTTACTTCCTTTGCCTCATCTGCTAATGATGAGCCAGAAGAAGTAGGCGGCTGGTAGAAACCCCATATGCTGCAGGAGGTCCAATCCCTCCTATGGCGTACCCAAAACATACCCATAAATAGCCGCAACAATGAACAATGAAACAACCGTCACAATATGCCTAACAATTCCAGTTCGTTGCCCATCTTGGAACGCAATCCTCTCAATGGGACATTGGCAAAGAGCGAAAGCCAAAAAGGCGATACAGGCCGCATTCATCTCTGCATTGTCCGCATTGCCAAACGAATGCTCGATCCCGACAATATTAGCCCGAAGTGGCTTATCGACTGTTGCCGATATGCGGGCATTATTCGCGGAGACGAGCCAGATAAAATCACGCTCCAAGTCGAGCAAAGAAAGTGTGCCAAAGGTGAAGAAGAGTCCACGCAAATTTGGATCACCTTTCCATAGAAAGACCTCCAAGAAATAACCAACCAAAATATGAGCGACATTAGACAACACGGTCAGCCAACCTGCTGGGGAGCAGCTAGGAAATGGTCAACACTTCCAATTACAAACCTTCCTGAAGGAACCCTAAAGGTACGTAGACAAATCAGAAGCAATAACTTTGCTAGAGCATTTGTCAAGACATCTACTGAAATTCAAGAGTGGGTACTTTGTCCTCACGATTCTATTGAAAATTGCAAATCCCTTAGACTGGGAATTTGCTTAGGAATAAACACAATATGTAACACCCTTAAAACCCAACCATTATGAACGAATTAGAATGCCCCTATTGCAAATGCCTAACCGAGGTCGAACTAGAACGCGACTGGGCAACCACTAAAAATGATCCACACGAGGCTAAGTGTTGTCATTGCCATAAAAACTTTGTCTTCCACACTGAGTTCGTCCTAACCCTCCATCCTAAAAAAGCTGATTGCCTCAATGGATCACCCCACCAATTTGCAGAATGGCTTGGCTTGCGCCACGGATACCAACATAGAGAGTGTAAGGATTGCGGAATAATTATAGCAAAAAAACTTTCATAAATAAGTAGACAACCATATTGCTTATGTAGTATAATGCAAACCTAATGAAAATAAAAGCACAACCAAAACT
>CAYHAI010000124.1:0-4676 GCA_964354585.1 uncultured Planctomycetales bacterium | reverse complement strand
TATAAGTATGTCCTGTTGTCTGTATATTTAGGCGTAACCGTCCTTTTGTTGACGACGGCAATTAATCTGGGGCAAGCCCTATCTTCAATAAACATAAATGTCTTAAGTGTCTTTTTGGGAACAATGATTTTATCCAGCCTTTTTATCTATTCGGGCGTGCCGTCATATCTGGCCGCAGCTTTAGTCGATAAATCTAAAAGCGTATGTATGGCGATGTTGTTAGTTTGCGGCTTGGCCGGCTTTATTTCCAGTTTTACCGAGAATGTGGCTACGGTTCTAATTGTAGCACCCATTGCTTTGGAGATTGCTAAAAAAATGAAGATAAATCCCGTCCCTTTATTAATCGGCGTGGCTTTATCCAGCAATTTACAAGGCACGGCCACGATGATTGGAGATTCGCCGAGTATTATCTTGGCCATGCAGTCAGGGATGAACTTTAATGATTTCTTCTGGATGAGGGCTCGTCCGGGAATATTTTTTGCGGTAGAATTTGGCGCTATTGGCGCGTTCTTTATTCTGTGGCTGGTCTTTAAAAGATATAACCAGGCACCCCAAAAAATAGAGGTGGTCAAGCCAAAAACCTGGATTCCGGCTATATTGATGTCTTTGATGGTCTTGAGCCTGGTAATATCTTCGTTTATTAAAAACCGGCATCAATATACCGTAGCGTTTGTCTGTTTATTTTGGGCAGCGGCAGGGCTTATCTGGCATGAATTAAAACATCGCGAGAGTATTTCTTTAGTCAAGAATTTAGACTGGCAGACCTTCTTTTTCTTAATCGGAATATTTATCCTCGTCGGGAGCCTTACCTATAATGGTATTGTCGATGATATTGCCAGGTGCATATCCGGTATTACGGGCAAGAACGCCTTTTTTGCCTATATGTTAATTGTCTGGATTTCCGTGCTCATCTCGGCTTTTGTAGATAATATACCTTATACTATCGCCATGATTCCGGTGGCTAAAATTGTCGCTAGTAATTTAGGACTTTCCATGTATCCCTTTTTATTCGGGCTTTTAATCGGCACTTGTTTAGGCGGTAATATCACGCCCATCGGCGCTTCTTGCAATGTAGTAACGATGGGAATATTGCGTCAACACGGTTACAGGTTAAGATTCAACGAATTTGCAAAAATGGGTTTACCTTTTACCGTGATTGCAGTGTCAATGGGGTCTTTATTCGTCTGGCTTTTCTGGAAAGGTTGATAAAAAAGGAGGGTTTATCCGCTATGGACATATTTCATAATATTATTAATAACACCAGTTTTGTCTTAAATATAATCGGTGCTTTAATTACTATTTGGGGAATAATAATTTCTTTCTTTGAATTCCTGAAGAAAGAAATCTCCAAAAGCAAAGACGCCATACAGTTAAATGAGGCTATCCGGATAAAGTTAGGCAGTTATTTGGTCCTGGCTTTAGAGTTTTTTATCGCCGGCGATATTGTGAAGACAATTATTACTCCTACTTGGCAGAGTTTAGGTATATTAGGCGCAATCGTGGTCATCAGGACAATATTAAGTTATTTCCTAACCAAGGATTTAAAGAAGATTTAAAAAATGGCAAAAGACCCGATTTGTGGAATGCAAGTAAGCCAGAATTCTGCGATCAAAGTAACTAAAGACGGCAGAGATTATTTTTTTTGCAGCGCTCATTGTAAGGATAAATTTAACCAAAGGCCATTTTTTAAAGATAAATTATTTATTGTAAGTAGCATACCGGTTTTACTTATCTTGCTTTCCTTTTTTGTCCCCGTCCTTGTTCCCTTTCGTAAAGCCTTCCTGATGTATTTTAAAGCCATCTGGTGGGCGGTGCTGTTAGGTTTATTTTTAGGCGGGCTGATTGATTATTATATACCGCAGGAATACATCTCCAAAATTCTTAGCCGCAGGAGGCCTTCAACCATATTTAATGCCGTGTTTTTGGGTTTTTTGATGAGTGCTTGTAGCCACGGGATACTTGCGCTATCGATGCAATTACATAAAAAGGGCGCATCAAACCCTGCGGTAGTCAGCTTTCTTCTTGCCAGTCCTTGGGCAAATTTTACCATTACCATAATGTTAATTGGTTTCTTTGGCTTAAAGGGGCTATTTATTATTATTGCTGCCATTATTGTGGCAATAAACAGCGGCTTTATATATATGTTTCTGGAGAAAAAAGGCCTGATTGAAAAAAATAAAAATATTGTAGAAGTATCCGAAAGTTTTTCCATTTTAAACGACGTAAGGGCGCGGGCCAAGAATTACAGATTTAGATTTGGACTTAAGACCATAATCACAGATTCTCAAGGGGCTATCAGAGGGGCCTTGATGCTTTCGGATATGGCCCTCTGGTGGATTATCTTGGGGATATTCATTGCCAGTATTGCCGGAGCATATATCCCGGTGCATTTCTTTCATAAATTTATGGGCCCGACATTATTTGGCCTAATTGTAACATTAGCGCTGGCTACAATAATTGAGGTCTGTTCCGAGGGTTCTTCTCCGCTTGCCTTTGAAATATACCGTCAGACCGGCGCCTTAGGAAATAGTTTTGTCTTTTTAATGGCGGGTGTAGCCACAGATTATACTGAAATCGGACTGCTCTGGGCTAATGTCGGCAGGCGTGTGGCATTGTGGCTGCCTATTATTACCGTGCCGCAGATTGTAGTCATAGGTTATATAGCCAATATTATCTTTAGATAAAAATATAATTTTTGCTTGACAAATGATACTATTGTGGTATCATTCTCATAAGAGAAGAGGAAATATTCAGGAGAGCGCGTGAAGTTAATTACCAGAGATACGGATTATGCACTGCGGGCTATTTGTTTTATGGCCAAAAGTAAAGTTAAAATAGTTTCGGTTTCGGAGTTAGTCCGACAACTAAAGATCCCCCGGCCTTTTTTGAGAAAAAATCTGCAGATATTAGAGAAAAAAGGTTTGCTTAAGTCATATAAAGGTAAAGGTGGCGGTTTTGCCTTGGGGCCTTCTGCCGATAAGATATTTATTATAGACTTGATAAAGATATTCCAGGGGCCCTTTAAATTGAATGAGTGTTTTTTTAAAAAACATATCTGCCCGAACACAAGAAGCTGTGGGCTGAAAAGAAGAATAGATAGAATAGAGAAATACGTCATTAAAGAATTGGGATCCATCAACATTGCATATTTATTAAGGTAGCGAGAGGTTGATATGATTAACAAATGCCCCGGTCAAGACACAAGAAATATCAAAGCCGAAATTATAGATTGCCCTAATTGTAATTACCAGGTAGAGATTTTTTCTGATGAAATAAAGGCCAAATGTCCTAAATGCAAGAATTTGATTTGCCCGGAGAGGTTACCATCTTGCCTGGATTGGTGTAAGTCTGCGCGTGAGTGTATTGGCGAAGAAAAGTGGCGACAACTAAAAAGATTTATGGAAAGGAAGGTAGATGATGGTAAAATATAAATGTATAGTTTGCGGTTATATTTATGACCCAGCAGTTGGCGATTCAACTCAAGGAATTAAGGCAGGAACAGTCTTTGAGGACTTACCCGAATCTTGGGTTTGTCCTGAGTGCGGTGTCGGTAAAGATATGTTTGAGAAAGTAGAATAATTATGGTAAACGAACGTGAAGCAAAAATTAAAGCAATAATCCAAAGGACCTATAATGTAAAGAGCTTTCGTTTAGAGGTCGACAGTGATATAGACTTTAAGGCAGGCCAATTCTTGCAGGTTACACTTAAAAATAATCCGGAATTAAAAAGATACCTGTCGATATCTAGTTCTCCGACTGAAAAAGGTTATATTGAGTTTACCAAGAAGATTACTGAAAGCGAGTTCTCTAAGGCATTAGATAGCCTTAAGATAGGCGACTTGGTAATCATAAAATACCCTTTTGGTAATTTCATCCTTCAGGAGGCATATTCCAAGATAGCTTTTCTTTCCGGAGGAATCGGGATAACCCCGATAAGGAGTATGTGTAAATACGCCGTTGATAAGGGATTGGGTATAGATATGATACTGCTTTATACAAACCGCACCAAAGAAGATATTGCCTTTCGGGAAGATTTTGCACAGATGCAGAGGAATCATCCCAAATTAAAGGTTGTGCATGTATTATCCGAGCCTGCTCCTGAATTTCAGTATAAGGAGGGAAGAATAAATAACCAACTCATAAAGCAAGAGGTCCCCGATTATTTAGAGAGAAAGTTTTATCTTTGCGGTCCTCCGGCAATGGTAGAGGCGATGAAGAAGATACTCACTGAAGGAATACTTGTGTCCCAAGAAAATATTATCACCGAGAACTTTCAAGGGTATTAAGAAGGAAGTGCATTATGGCAGCAGTAAAAATATTACCCGATATCTATTGGGTAGGCGCAGTGGATTGGAATTTGCGGAATTTTCATGGGCACACCTATACTACCCGAAGAGGGACAACTTATAATGCCTATCTTATTTTAGATGAAAAGATTGCCTTAGTAGATACGGTTTACGGACCATTTGCCAGCGAAATGATTGAAAAAATAAAAGAAATTATCCCCCCAGAGAAAATAGATTACATCATCGCCAATCACGTAGAAACTGATCACTCTGGCGCGCTACCGCAGATTTTAAAACTTTGCCCTCAGGCCAAAGTTTTAGGCACTGCTAAATGCAAGGAAGGTCTATATAAACATTATTATGGCAACTGGGATTTTCAGGTAGTAAAAA
>CAYHAI010000123.1:0-8122 GCA_964354585.1 uncultured Planctomycetales bacterium | reverse complement strand
CGCGGGGCGCTTCTTGCGCTCACGCGCTGCGAAGCATCCCCGCGCCACCCGCTGAAAAACATTATCTCACCCTTATCCACCAGCGCGGTGGGAATGAATGAATAAGGTTGACAATTAAATAAACAAATGTTATTATTTAAGGCGTGAATATTATTATCACAAAACATGCTAAAGTAAGGATGCTTCAAAGGGAAATCACAGAAGAAGAAATAGAATCTATTATAAAGAAACCTGATGTGATTAGTGACGGCTTCAAAGAAAGAACGGTGGTAAGAAAAAAATTTCCCCAAGGAATTCTGGAAATAATTTATAAAAAAACTGAAGATAGAATTATAATTATTACCTGTTATTGGATAAAGGAGGCATAATTTATGAAAATAACCTATGATGAAGTGGCAGATGCGCTTTATATACAATTTCAACCCGAATCTAAGATTAAAGAAACGGTAAAAATCAGAGAAGGAATCCTCTGTGATGTAGATAAAGAAGGCAAGCTTTTCGGCATAGAGATACTCGATGTAAGCAAACGCCTGCCTCTTGAAGAATTGGGCAAACTTAATATCGATATTCCTGTGCATGCCTCTTAAAATCCTCATTGTAAACTGCCTGCGTTCAAACACATTAATCTAAACCATCCTTTCTCTACTTTAGTTACCTGCCACCGGTTAAATCGTCTTGGGGTCTGCATTTTAAGCCTCCTGTTTTCATCAGCGGGTCCTGGCGCGGGGCGCTTCTTGCGCTCACGCGCTGCGAAGCATCCCCGCGCCACCCGCTGAAAAACATTATCTTACCCTTGCCCACCTCGGCGGTGGAATAGAGTTAGTTATTTTCTTTGTTCTCTATCTGGAATCTTTTCATATATTCCTACTTCGTCTTTTTCAGAAACTATCTTATATTTGCCACTATCAACTAAAACATCCATAGTTTGTTCAAATTCTTCTTTATACTCTGGATACTCTTGGTAATTAAAATGATTCGAAACGAAAAGGCGACCTTTGTCGCGCAAACATTTCCTAATGTCTTCTAAAACTTTTTTTAATCCTGTGCGTCGGGTAATGTATCTACCTAATAAACCATTTACTACGACGATATCCCCTTTTCCCCTTAAATCTTTATTTTCGTTTAAGATATTGCGAATATTACCCTTCGATAACTTTGCTAACTTCAAACATTCTGGGTTCGGCGCTAAAACTTGTTTTGTTATTGGGATAAAATAGTTTTTCCACTGCTTTTTCTTTTTTATTAGTAAGGGGATTTTTACCCTTAAAACCCAATTCATATTATCGACATCCGGCTCTATTTTATCTTTACCAATTATTTTAAATCTTGCTTCGGGAAATTTAGTTTTAAGATATACTGCTATACTTAAGGCCTCTTCGCCATTTACTGAACCATAATTTAAAATGGAAATAACTCTTTTGGGAGTTTCTCTTAAAAGAATTGAAACAAATCTACATATCTTTTGCAGCTGCTCGGGATATATAAACCAAAGCGTCCCCTCTGTATTTGGTTTATTAAATACTTCACAGAACTTTTCGTCATAATTCCCTTCTGCAATAGCTGCCGAAATTCTTACATTATTGAAGTACTCTTCTGGCGTTTGCTCCCTGGCTAATCGTCTGAGAGTAGAAATATCTGGCCATTTTCTAAGATTTATGAGCATCTCTGCTTCTGCTGTTAAACATCGGAAATGGAACATAACCTCATTTTCGTCTTTCCACGTCAACTCCTTAAGAGGCCTTGGTGGCTTACCCTGCCACACTCTCTTAGCAGTCATTACAGGCGTTTTAACCCTTACCTTATTCCCAGATAATTGGTGAGATTCAGGGACGTTTATATTTATATAATTTGCTCCACGTATTTCCGGCCCCTGCGCGTCTGTTCCTCCCGTAACGCACGCTCTCAAGGTAGATTTCTCTTCGGCGGATTCTTTCTGTTTCTCAAGGTATACCAAATAGCACCAAGGTCTGTTTTCGAACCGGGGCATCTTTAAATCCAAAATGATAAACCCTTGATTTTTAAAATAATCTCTCACCTTTCTTTCTGAAGGAAAAAGAAATTCTGGATTTGGGGATGTGTATTTCTCTAACTCTAATTCCTCCGCAGTGTCTTTCAGTAAACTCTGAAAATCATAGGGCTGGTATGGATCAGGCTCGGCACACCGAAGCATATCAGAGAAATGATTTTTAAGTTTAGTCTGCGCTAAACCTAAAACGTGCATTCCTTGTTTGTAGCGCCTTCTCGCCTTTTTCTCGCTGATTAATCCCTCTTGGTATTCCATTGCCACTTGATAAATCAAAGAATCTCCTTTTAAAATCCGTAACTCATCATCAGCACATCTGATTAATTGTGAATCAGGATGATGTAGAATAAATAAAAATTTTGCATCTGCAGTTGAGACCTTTTTAAGTTGCCTAAGAACGGTTGGTTTATCCATATAATCTAAACCAAAAACACTAAAAATAAATCTTGCTGGTGGACTAATCATCGGTCCATCTATTAACTCTGCGGGAGTACGCCTATATCTTACTTTAGCACTTTGCAATACACACCTTGGCAATCTGGCAATATCTACAGCGGTGATGGGAAAGTTCTTCGGTGGTAAGGCACCTCTTAAATTCCGAGAATAATATAGTGGTGCGGCTCCTATATCCAAGATATGCACTTTTCCTGAAAGAACTTTTTGGGCCTTTCTAACGGTCTCTAATACAATCTCAAATGTTCTTTTCGCAGTGTCAAATGTAAAAGGCTTATGCCATCCATATAGGTTTTCAAATACATCTTTCCTGGCCTCTCTCCAATATTTTCTCCACATTTTAAGGGATTTTGATGAAAGCGATGTAGAAAGGGGGCCAGTTCTATCTTCTCCACCCCCACGATAGCGCCAAGATGAAAAGCCCGCACCAATCCCCGAAGCAGGATTACTTGGTAGCGGCAAGAATTGCCCAAACAAACGCTGTTGATATGCCGCTTGCGCGTATCCATTCTTTGGAGCAAGCCTTGCCAGTGCGCGCATAGACAAAGGAGCGTGAAGATAGCGACCCGTAACGCCGCCTGCGTCCCCGCCCGCCCTGCCATTTTCGGACGTGTTTCCTGACTTATCCACAGGTAGGCTACCGTTTAAACCTGTCTCTACGCTGTGGATAACTTCCCCCCGCCCCTGCGCGCCCGGTTTTCCTGCGCCGCTGCCTGGGCCGGGGGTGGTGGGTGGATTAGAGGGAAAATTTTCCGAATGGATAGCAATAAAACGGCTAAGGAGAATAAATTCGCGCATCAAATTATGTGCGTGCTGGATAGCCATATCTTCTTTTTTTTGCACCTGTAGTAAAAATGCATCTAAAAGTTGGAACATTTTACGAAATAAATACGCGGCTTCTTGTTTAGACATATCCGTAGATATCCTTAGATATTCCTCATCCGATTTATCAAGGTATTTCTTTAGCTCGCCAAGAACTTTATTATCCGAAAGGCATTTAACTGCCTCTTTGATCTCGGCAATAATACGAACCTTGTCTTGTTCCTCGCAAGGATAATTGCCTTCTGTAAAAACTTGTATCGCCAGCATCCATAATTCCATAATATGCGAGTAAGAATTAAACAGTCCTTCCATGATTTTATTTTTGAAATAGGGAACGAAGCCAAACAACTTGTTCCGTATTCTTTCTGCTTCATCAGGCACGTAATAAAGCTTTTCTTTAACTTCCTTTGCTTGGGGTTCTAAGGATAATGCTCTAATCTCCGCCCACTTAAATCCATCAGAGATCCATCCTCTCATATCGGTATCAGTATAACTTAGCTTTTCCTCGATAGACTCATCCCCCTTTGATGCAGAATGATAGTGCAAATCATAGGCGGCTTGGGCATCCTGTTTTGCGGCTTCCGCTTTTACTCTGGCCAAATAATTTTCTGTAGAGATTAATAAATCACTATCTACAGAAATAATATCCCAGTCCAAATCTAAAGCTATGCTTCCTTTTTCTCTAATAAAGCTTTTTAATTCCACCACTGTCTTAGGCAATTTTTGATGCGCCAATTTGCTGATAGCATCCCTTAGTCTTTTCCAATCATTTGCATTTATTTCAAAAGAGGCATCTGGCACATCTGAATCTAAATATAACTTCTCGTCCTTTAGGCAAAGAGTTAAACTTGTAGCACCCAAAAATGCTTGATTGAATTGGTAACTAGTACTTGTCATTAACGTTGACTTTATATTAAGTAATTCATCTAAAAACAGGATTTTGTTTTCTCTGGGTAAAATTAAATCAATAAGTATATCGGTATTATTTAATCCCTTTTGGACCAAACCATTTACACCAAATTCACGGTTACCTCCCAGTTGAATATATAATTGGTCCATTACGAGCAGTTTTGCTTTAGCTTTTTCAGATTTTTGCAATTGAATCCCCACCACCAGCGGCAAAAAGCACGCCGCCTGCGCTAAACCAACTGCACCTACGCGGTGGAAGAGAATTAACAAAACCGCTGAGAGACTCGCCAAAACCACTAAAAGCCCAATGCTGAGGGTGCCAGATTTCCAGGAACTGCCTTTGTTACGATCAAACCAACCCGTAAATTCCCTAATTTTTAATTGCACGAATTCATGTAAATACATTGGACCTTTATTAGTGAATACCTCTTTATCGCGGCAAAAACAATAACCACCGCAAGAACCTATTTCATTAATATCACGTCCAAAAATTTCATCAATATTGTCCCACCATGCGGTCTGGATTTCGCTCTTATCTTTTCGGGGCATATTGCGCTGCTTAATCGGGAATCTCCCAACTAATTCCTGTGGGAGCGTTGTTCCCGGCCTCAAAAAGACTATAGAAAATTCATTGCTCTTTGGGCTAAATTTATTGTCTGTTAGGTCTTCTGCGGAAAAATAATAATATCTCGCTTTAATCCCGCCTCTTCTTATCTTTGAGAATATGTAGTTTCTGGCAACAGTAAATGATGATGGATTGCCGAGTCGTGCGACATTGCTAAAATCTAATTTTAAATCATCGTTATCTCTGCTGATAGAATCATCCACCATTAGTAAATTAACAGAAGTATCTTGAACTACTTTTCTCCATGTCTCTAAGAATGCTTTAGCAAACCCTTCAGATGTTACATATGACGGTATAAACTCGATAGCAACATCTATATACCAACTAATCTTGCCCCTATTCAGCCATTCCTGCGCCACTATAAATTCAGCTTTTTTTCTGTCTACCCCTTTAACACCTAACTTTTTTTCTACCTCTTGCTCAAATTGGTCTATTTCCCCCTGGCATTTTAATTGCATATGCCAGTCATCCACTGCATAAGTATATAAGACGCCAGTACGCGCGATACCAATCAATAATACCGGCTTCTTGGTTATTCTACTAAACTTAATAGCGAACTTATTTACCCTATCAGCATCTTTTGCTGTGTGTTGTAATAAAGCCTCTAACACAGCTTTCTCATAATGATCAGTTGGAGAATCCCTATTATTGGTATCACCGATAGCTATTATGTTATCTAAAAGTCGGGTTTCTGCAGAAATGAGAGCATTTCTATCTTCCCTAACCTTCCCCAGCCTAATTTTTCCCTCCTCCCGCCAAAACGCGCGCTGCATACCAAACGACATGAATGGAAGTCCTATTTTGCTAAAGCCATCACCGCTAAACCACGCATTGCCGGCTTGGGCAAGTGAGCGCTCTCGGCAAAGGCGCACATACTCGTTATCCGGATTTAATCTTCTAGGCGGCAGCATCCGCCAGCCGTGGATGTTCGTTGACCCCTGCGCGCCTGTTTCTCCTGCGCCGCCAGATATCGTTTCTACCGAGTTATCCGCTAAAGGCACTATAGCGGCATAACATGTTCCGTGACTATCACATATTTGATGTTCTGGAGGAATAACGCTCTTCCAGAACTCTTGTCCTGGCGAAGCCATATCTACGTGCACAAAATAATTTCTAGCTCCTCTTGCCCTAAGATATGTCGCAGTACATATAACTAAACGTCTAGCAATACCTCCTCTTCTGTAGTTAGACATTACATATACACCAGGACCTATCGTTGCGTCATATCCTTTCTCTGCGCGTAACTGTAAAGGAATAACACTATAAGCGACGGTCCCCACAGGCGTTCTATCTACAAAAGCGACAAAAAATCCATTATAATTGCCCTTTAATTTGTTCAAGCATGCCATACGAATTTGATCCGGACGAGTTTCGCTACCTATATTCTCCGGGACGAGGACAAGTCTTTCTCTTACAATAAATTCAGCAACAAGGATGTTTTGTGCCTCGATTAACTCATCTGAGTTATAAATTTTCAATCCAGAAATAGGGTCAGTTTTATTTCCCTTCTTGCCATTTCCTGGCGCCGCCGGCGCGGCGCTGCCTTCCCCCTCCCTCGCCCCAGCGCCGTTTTTGGTTCCCCCAAGGCTGGCGTATCCCATATATCTGCCCATAGCTCTTTCTTTATCGATCATTATATTTATGAAATAATGCTGTACCGAAGCATAAAGCATGGTAAGCCCAACAAGTATTGGAGGCGGAAGACATAGGATAAGACAAACCACGTTTCCGAATAGCATAGGCATTATTGCTGCTAAGACAGGAGCTGCAAATATGGATCCTTTTTCCTCAGGACTAAGCACCCTGAATTTACTATAATAAAACTTGAATTTATTCATTATTCCTTTAGTGCCTTCCGGGATTGTCACCTCGTTTGTTATGTGGAGGGCGATGTATAAAGCGCTTAATACATTAAACAATATGGTGAATATAATAATGTTAAATAATGCCATACCCGGCTTAAATATGCTCAAGACCAAAAATACAGCACAAGGTATTCCTGTTTTGAAGAACTCTTCAAATAGAGGCGCATCTTTAAAAGGCGAGTAATTAGAAAATCCAAATTTTTCGGCAAGCCTCGTTAATGAACCATAGCGCACGCCGCCCCCGCCCGCCCCACAGTCTTCGCTCGTTAGGGGACGGTCTTCCGATTGCAGTGGGACACGGCTTCCGATTGACTCCAAAGACGTCCCTGATTGCTGTTCATGAGATACGTCTTCCTGCGCTAATTGCAGAATTCTAATTTTCCGCGCTGGTAATGCGCTATATCTTCTCCAATTTTTTGTGCTTATGAAGTAACCATCACAAAAAATATAACTGTCATTATTCGTGAAATGAATAGCTAAATTATTTTTCTTAGCGAATCCCATATGATAAAGAAGCGCGTAAAGCAGCAATGCCTTATCTCTATGGCTACCGGTTTTGAAAATTAAAGTTTCATCTGGCAAAACTATCCTTTCTGTTGTGCCTAAAACAGATGTATCGCCAGTTATTTTCTCTCTTACAAACTCAATAGCCTCTTCTATTGTTTTCATTCTTACTGCTTCTTCCTTTGCTCTTGCCTCTCTTATCGCGGCAAGTAGATAAACTTCTGGATACGGAACTTTTAAAGACCTGTAAACATACAACGCCTTATCATGTACAGAGCCAGGATATTTTTCTGCAAGTCCACGTACCCTTTCTTCCGTTTCTTTTGCGCTTCTTAAATCCGAAAATCGCCCTTGCGGGAATTGTTCTTTAGGACTAAAGGTTATTTTTCTAATACTACTTGCGGCAATACCGCGTATTTTGAATTTTGTATCTTCAAGAAATTCTCTCACGGCTGCTAATATAACCTCTAATTCTTCCTTGGGAATTGCAGAAGTCTTCTTATCTGTCCTATATACACCCGCTGCAGTTATTATTCTATCTATACCCATAGCCCTAAATAAATATGGTTTAATTTTTGCTATATTTTCCTTATGAAATCTCTTCTTATTAGTAAATAAATATCCTCCATCTTCATTGAAGAAGGTAACATAGTGTCCTGGAGAGCCTAAAAGAACCACATTTTCCAAAGGCATTCCGGCGATGGCAAGATTGGCTGCGGCAACAAAACACGCTATGTCAGCACAGTTAACCGCTGCTTTTATATTTGCCACATAATCTTGGAAAGCCAAACTTATATCAAAAGGCACAGACCTCCAGCGCGGATATCCCCCTTCTTTATATCGCTCAGTAGCTAAAACTGTATCTGTTCTGGCTGCAGGCCGGCTTAATCTACAACCTCTTCGCGAAAATAATTCTGTTTT
>CAYHAI010000122.1:0-7981 GCA_964354585.1 uncultured Planctomycetales bacterium | reverse complement strand
TCGGATGAGCCTTGATGGTAATTCCCCGTTCCCGCTCCAAATCCATAGTGTCCAATACCTGAGCTCGCATCTTTCTTATGTCAATGGTATGCGTATATTCTAATAGCCTGTCAGCGAGAGTAGATTTGCCGTGGTCAATATGGGCAATAATCGAAAAATTGCGAATTAAGGATCTATCCATGGCTAATAAAACTTAGCAATTTATTCACTACTTCCTCAATTGTCATATCAGTCGTATCCACATAAATCGCATCAGCGGCTTTTTTAAGGGGAGCGAATTCCCGGGTAGAGTCAATGGTATCGCGATTGCGCAAGTCGGCTTCTATGTCCTGGGGGGTTATGTCTTGGCCTAATTCTTTTAATTCCTTGTAACGGCGCGTTACCCGCTCCTTAAAATTTGCATCAATATAGAATTTGTTATCCGCATCCGGAAAAACCACGGTTGCGATATCGCGGCCGTCCAAAACGCTATCTCTTGCCCTGCCCAATTTTCTTTGTAGCCCTAACATCACTTCTCTTACCTGTTTTATCTTGGCAATATCTGAAACTAATTTGGTAATCTGGGGTTGCCTAATCTCTAAGGTTACATCCCGGCCATCTAAGGATATTTTTAAAGAACCATCCGGCGCATTCTTTAAATCAATGTGGCTATTGCGCGCCATCTCAATAAGCCCGGCAACATCTTTAATATCAACTTTCTCTCTGATGGCCTTTAAGGTTAATGCCCTATACATTGCCCCGGTGTCGATATAAAGAAAGCCCAATTCTTTAGCTATTATTTTGGCAACCGTACTCTTGCCTGCGCCTGCAGGGCCGTCAATGGCAATAATCATCCCAAGGCTTCTCTTTTTTCTTTTGCCTTTTTTAGAACTTTATTTAATAATTTTTTATCTTTTCTTTGAATCGCAGATTTTATCAGAGATAGATTATTTTGGAATAATCCTATTGATTTTAAGACATTTTTTTGATTGCTAAAAAATATATCCGACCATATCTCGCTACTAGATGCAGCCACGCGCGTAGTATCCCTTAGGCCTGTGGAAGCAAATTTTAAATAATTACCGGGCACAGCGCCAATCAGAGAAAAAGCCACCAGATGCGGCAGATGACTAACAAAAGATAAAATCTTATCGTGGGCATCAGGAGCCACAGAGATTACTTTTGCCCCCAGATTATTCCATAATCTCTTTATCTTCTCTTGCGCGGCTTTATGGGTATTTCTCGTCGCAGTTAAGATACATAAAGAATCTTTAAATAGGCGCGCATCGGCATTGAGAACGCCCCGTTTTTCTGAGCCGGCTAAGGGGTGGCTACCGACATAACAAGGAAAAATCCTCTCTAATTTAGAAACTATCGCCTGCTTGGTGCTGCCTACATCAGTAACTAGACATTCTTTTTTAATAATTTTAGAAATTTTAACTGCTAATTTTATGATTGTGCTTACTGGAGTAGCCAAAATGACTAAGTCGGCGTCCTGAATAATATTTAAGTCCTGGGCGCCTTTATCTATCGCGCCTATCCTTTTGGCCAAGAGCAAGGTCTTTCTATGGCGGCTAACTCCGATTATCTCACCAGCCAGGCCTTTCTTTTTTATGGCCAAAGCCAGAGATCCACCAATTAACCCTGTGCCTATTATAGCGACCTTATTAAATAGCCTCATCAAATCTCTCTTCCTATTGCCTTGGCTAAGACTTTTAATTCCTCCATCATCTGGCTAAAATTAGCCGGCAATAGCGATTGCGCGCCATCAGAGACAGCATCTTCAGGATGCGTATGCACTTCTACAATTAAACCATCTGCCCCGGCTGCCAATGCTGCCTTAGAAAGCGAAGTTACTAACCCCCATTTACCTGCGGCATGGCTGGGGTCGACAATTATCGGCAAATGCGATAGCCCTTTTGCCACGGGCACTGCGCTGATGTCTAAGGTATTGCGGGTAGAATCTTCAAAAGTACGAATCCCGCGTTCGCACAATATAACATTAAAGTTGCCTGCGGATGAGATGTATTCTGCGGACATCAGTAATTCTTTGACCGTGGAAGACATACCGCGTTTCAATAACACTGGCTTTTTAGTCAGGCCTACTTCTTTTAAGAGATTAAAATTCTGCATATTGCGGCAACCAATCTGTAAAATATCTATATAGCGAGCCACTAATTCTACATCGCGCGGGTCCATCACTTCGCTAATCGTAACTAAGCCTAATTTATCTCCTGCCTCTTTTAAGTATTTTAGGCCTTCCTCGCCTAACCCCTGGAAACTATAAGGCGAGGTGCGCGGTTTAAACGCGCCGCCGCGTAAAACGGTCGCTCCTGCTTTTTTGACTGCTTCAGCAATTTCAGATAATGTCTCCATATTCTCAACTGCGCAAGGGCCAGCCATAACCACTATCTTTTTGCCACCGATCTTGACGTTCTTGCCCACATCAATTACGGAATCTTCACGCCTGAATTCCCGCGAGACCAGTTTATAAGGCGCAAGGACCGGCATCACCTTTTCTACGCCGGGAAAAACCTCTAAAGGCGTAACCCTGAGCACATCTTCTGGGCCGATCACGCCGATAATCGTGCGCTCTGCGCCCTTGGAGACATGCGGCTTAAGTCCTAACTTCTGTACCTTTTCAATAATATGATTTATTTGTTCTTCAGTCGCATCCGGCCTCAATACGATAATCATTTTTCCCTCTTTTGCTTAAATAAAAGGGGTCAGGCGCCTTTTCTCCCTTCAAAAAAGGGCCTGGCCCCTTTTTGTTATAAAAGTTTCTTCAACACCTTAATAAATTTCTCATTCTCTCTTTTGGTTCCGATGGTCACGCGGATAAAATTTTTCAGTCCATATTGCTTCATATCTCTGACAATTACTCCGTATTTCAGCATCTCTTTAAATACGGATACGCCGTCTTTACCGACATCAATGAGAATAAAATTAGCTACGCTTGGCACATAAGCTATGCCTAACGTGGTTAGGCAATCATAAAGATAATTCTTGCCTTCTAAGACTATCTTGCGCGTTTTGCCCAAGAACTTTTTATCATCTAAGGCAGCGGTCGCTGCTACCTGGGCTAATAAATTAACATTAAAAGGCTGCCGGACTCTCTCCATATAAACGGCAAATTCTGGCCGCGTTAAGCAATAGCCTACCCTCACTCCCGCCAGGCCATAGGCCTTAGAAAATGTTTTCAGGATAATAATGTTTTGGTTGCCTAAATAATTTAAACTATTGGGGAAATCATCTACATCAATAAAGGTATCGTATGCCTCATCAAGAACCAATAATATATTCTCGGGTAAGCCACGCATAAAATCTTCTAGTTCTAATTTGGTAACATAGGTGCCCGTAGGATTATTGGGATTAGAGATAAAGATAAGCTTGGTCTTCTCGTTAATCTTTTTTTTCATCGTCTCTAAATCATACTTAAAATAGCGCAGCGGTACGGTGATAATTTTGCGGTCATTGACCAAAGATATAATCTTGTATTCTAAAAAGGTGATATCGGCGGTGATAATAAATTCATCGTCTTCCACAAAGGTCTTGATAATAATATCAATTAACTCATCCGAGCCATTACCCAAGACAATATTGGAAGATTGAAGATTTAACACCTTTGCCAGTTTTCTTTTTAAATAAAAACTTTGGCTGTCAGGATAGCGATTGATTCCTGATAAATTCTTTCTTATCGCCTCCTGTGCCTTAGGCGAAGGCCCTTGAGGGTTCTCATTCGAGGCAAGCTTAATTACCTCTCTCAAACCTAATTGCCGCTTGGTTTCCTCGATGGGCTTACCAGCTTCGTAAGGGGCTATATTTTGTATATTTTTTCTGACTAAACTCATTGAATTTATTCTCCAATGGGATACGAACCTAAAATTTTCAAAAAATTACATTTATTCTCTAATTCTAAAAGTGCCTTTTTTACCCGCGGCTCATCGCGATGCCCTTGTAAGTCCACAAAGAAATAGTAATCCCAGGCCTTTTTCTTGGAAGGCCGAGATTCAATCTTAGTAAGATTGATTTTATATTTTTTAAAAGGCAGCAGCATCTCATGCAAGGCGCCCACTCTGTCTCTTATCGAGAACATAATTGAGGTCTTGTCACAATTGGTCTTGGGGACATCGGTTTTACCGATGACCAAGAACCGGGTAATATTGTGGGGCGAATCTTCGATATCAGCAGCCAAGACCTTCAATTTATAGACACGGCCGGCTAAAGTTGAAGCTATACAGGCGCTATATTTCTCTTTGGCGGCAATCTGCGCCGCCCGTGTGGTGCTGGATACCTCAATTTTTTCCACATGAGGTAAGTTTTCCCGCAGCCAGATGCGGCATTGGCCAAAGACCTGGGGATTAGAGTAAATCCGTTTTATTTTATCTTTAGCGCAATTTGCCAAGAGGTTATGTGCAACATCCAGGATTATCTGGGCGCAGATCCTCAAATCCGCATCCACAAACATATCTAGGGTATGACTCACTGCTCCTTCAATAGAATTTTCTATGGGCACAACTGCGTAATCTGCCGCATCCCTTTCTACCTCTAAGAAGACATCAGCAATGCTATCCAAGGGCAGATATTCTACCTGCGAGCCAAACCTCTTTAAAGCTGCCAGATGCGTGAAACTTGCCTGCGGCCCCAGATATGCAACCTTAAGCGGCTTTTTCAAAGATAAACTCGAAGACATCACCTCGCGATAGATTGCCTCCAAGGCATCCGCAGTTAATGGGCCTCTGTTAAACGCAGATATTTTCTTTAATACTTCTCTCTCGCGATCCGGAGAATAAATACTCTTTCCCGCTTTTAGTTTTAAGTTGGTGATGCTTAAGGCAACTTTAGTGCGCATATTCAAAAGCTGGATTATCTTTTTATCTAAACTGTCAACTTTTCTGCGTAGATTCTTTAGACTCATTATTCGCCTCCGTGGTTATAACTTTAGAAAATTCCTCCATCTTGGGTAATTCTTCCAATGATTTTAAACCAAAATACTCTAAAAATTGCCGGGTGGTGCCAAATACATACGGCCTGCCGGGCGCTTTTCTTCTACCGGCGATACGGATAAGATTTCTTTCTAAAAGATGTTTGACCACGCCGTCAATATTGACGTTTCTTAAGGACTCTATCTCCAGCCTGCTCACCGGTTGCTTATAGGCCACAATAGCCAATGTCTCTAGGGCCGGCTTGGACAGCCTTTCTGGCCGGCGCTCTTTATACAATTTCTTTAAAAAGGGCGCGAAATTAGGCGAGGTAATCATCTGAAATCCGCCGGCTACCTCCTGAATTCGTATGCCGCGATTAGCCTTTTCGTATTCAGACCTTAACTCCTCTAAGACCCCGCGGATCTGATCTGTGCCTAAACTATCAAGGACATTTTTTATCTGCTCTAAAGTCAAAGGTTTCTCGCTGGCAAAAAGCAGTGCCTCGATTACCGGTTTTACATTATCTTCTGACATAGTTATATTGATTTTCTTTGCTTGTAAACCTCATTCAAAAGCTCTTCGGTGGTTTCCAGATTTGGCGATCGTTGGAGCGCTTTCTTAATCATATTCAGGGCTTCGGATTTTTTATATTCTAACTGTACCAAAACCGCTACGGCCTCTTCCTCAATATCCTTGGTTTTCGTGGCCTGTTCTTTTATCTCGGCATCCTGGATAAGGCAAAATTTACCTACCTTGTTCTGGAGTTTCGCAATAATCTCCCTTGCCCGCTGCTGGCCTATGCCGGGCAGGGATCTTAAAAAGTTGGCGTCGGCTTCATCAATGGCCTGGGCAATTTGCGATATCGGTTTATTTAACGCCTTTAGCGCTGCCCGCGGCCCAATACCTGAAACCGTAATAAAAACCTCGAAGAATTCTTTCTCTACCTCATTTAAAAAACCAATCAATACCGGCGTGCCCTTAGACTGCTCAACCTGAAAATAATGATAGGTAACGAGGCTAACTGTCCCATCATCGGTCATATTTTCATCTAAGCGCTCTCTCACCGTTGCCGGAAGCAATACCTCATAACAAATGCCGCCCACATCCACGCTTAAATAATTTGCGCCCTTTTCAACTACCTTTCCTGAAATTCTGGAAATCATATCTTACACTTTGCGATATAACTGTGCGCGATGGCTAAGGCCAAGGCATCGGTCACATCATTATATTTAGGTAACTGATTTAAATTAAGCAAACTTGCTACCATTCTCTGGACCTGATATTTGGAAGCTAAACCGCAACCCAATATCGCTTTCTTTACCCGCGTGGCCGCATACTCCGCCAAAGGAATTTTTTTTTCCGCGCAAACAAGGCAAATTACTCCGCGCGCCTGGCCTAAAATATATGCCGTGGTAGGATGGCGGTAATGGACATATAATTTTTCCAGAACCAGCACCTCTGGTTTGGTATCGCTAATTAATTTTTCTATACCGCGGTATAACTTATCTAAACGCTGAGGCGTTTTCTCTTTCGCGGAGGTCTTTATTATTCCTGCCTCTATCAAAGATAATCTATATTTTTGGGTATCAATAAGTCCATACCCGGTTATACTTAAAGCAGGATCAATCCCTAAAATTCTCATTTAATGAGCACATAACTTACGAACACAGTAGTGTGAGTAAGTTATTGTGCGAATTAATCCCGCCTCTTGCATTCTTGCATTCTGCAAGAATGCGGCGGGATAAGTTCAGCCAACAAACTTATGTTCGTAGCGAGCGCAAGCGAGCACTCCATAAGTTTGGGCTTCACTTAAGCGCTGGCCAGCTGTTCTAAAATCTCATCCGGTATATCAAAATTAGCATAAACCTGTTGCACGTCATCATGTTCTTCCAATGCCTCAATTAACGCCAATACCTGCTTGGCGTCATTACCGGTAACTTTAATGGTTGAGGAAGGAACCATGGTAATTTCCGCATCCAGGCATTTTAGCCCTTTTGCCTCAATGGCCTGCTTTACCTTTTCAAAGTCTTGCGCTAAAGTAATAACCTCATAGTTTTTATCGTCGGATTTAAAATCTTCTGCGCCGGCATCTAAGGCAATGGACATCAGTTCTTCTTCGGGAATCTGACTTTTTTCGATCAGAAGATAACCCTTCTTAGTAAACATCCAGCTTACTGAACCGGCTCCGGCCATATTGCTGCTTTTTTTGGACATAATGTTGCGCAATTCTGCGGTGGTGCGATTTTTATTGTCTGTAAGGGCGTCGATGAGAATTGCCACGCCTGCCGGACCATAGGCTTCATACATTACCGTCTCGTAAACTACGCCGGGCAGCTCTCCGGTGCCGCGCTTTATCGCCATCTTGATATTATCAGAAGGCATATTTAATTCGCGCGCCCTGGTTATGACAGTGCGTAAGCTCGGATTGGTATCCGGGTTACCGCCGCCTGCCCTAGCTACTATGGTAATTTCTTTGATAATTTTCGTATAGGCAGCTCCCTTTTTAGCATCAGCTGCATTTTTCCTGGATTTATTTGTTTTCCATTTCGAATGACCAGACATTTTCGTTACCTCCCATTAATATAGTCACCAGGTCACAAAGTCACAAGGTCACCAGTAAAAAATTTTCCTCTGTGACGTGGTGACATGGTGACTTGGTGACAAACTATTTTTTGCATTCTTAAAAAGGGGCAGGTAGAATAAGCCGAGTTTTGTCTTGATGCGAATATCCGCATCTTTAGTAGTCATTTCTCTCAATCCCAACATTAATGTCAGGACTTAAGCAGTTTACCCGAGACTTTTTCCCGCCGGACCAGCACTCGTCTCCTATTTTACCTTGCTCCGCGTAGAGATTGCCGCGTTTCACCTCGCCGCAAAAGTTTTTACGCCTTTGCGGTTATTCGTCTCTGTGGCTCTAATCCTTCCGCCACGATTTGTAGCGGAGGTGGGCATTACCCACTACGCTGTCCTCTGGAGCTCGGACTTTCCTCCCGCCACAAAACGTGGCGGGCGACCACTTTCTACCTGGATTTTTATCTATGGTTCGCTTACGCTTACCATTGACACTGAGCGAAGTC
>CAYHAI010000121.1:0-2950 GCA_964354585.1 uncultured Planctomycetales bacterium | reverse complement strand
GAGATAGGGGAATTAACCAAAGAGAACGAAAAAACCCTTATTGACCTCAAAGAGAGAGAAAGTCGATTGGCTGACTATAAGGCCACAAAAGCAAAAACCCAACCTGAATTAAAAGATAAAGAAAAATTAAACTTACAGATGATGGTTATAGAAGAAAAAATCGCCAAATTAAAAAAAGAAAATGCTATTTTAGAGTCAATACTGAGCATACAATCCAAAGGCTTAAGGCAGCCTGAATTAGTGAAGCCGGATGAGAAAAATTTAAATAAGGCTATCCATCTAAATTTAGGATATGCCTATGGAATGAAGCAAAAGATAAAAGAGGCAATTGCAGAATACCAGACGGCATTGAAATACGACCCTGAGGATGCAGATATCCATTATAACTTAGGCCATCTTTTAAACAAGGTCCATAGATATCAAGAGGCAATCGCAGAATATGAAAAGTCTCTTAAGGGCCTGCCAGAGGACAAAGAGGCCTATTATAATTTAGCCCTTATTTATACCATGGCCTTAAAGGACATACAGACCGGACAGGAATATTATCAAAAGTTTTTGGAGATAGAATGACCAATTTCAAGGAAGTAAAATGCAATTAGGCAACTTTTTGAAAGGTATTTCTTTTTCTGAAGCCCCCGCCGCCGTCGGGTTAGACATCGGTAATTTTAGCGTCAAGTTAATCCAAATTAAAAAAATAAATTTAGGCAAAGAGAAGTCGCTTTCTTTTGCGGTTGTCCCGATAAAAGACGACGGCTCGCCCGATAGAATAATTGAGGCAATTAAGCAGGCCTACAAAGACTCGAGGATAGAATCTAAGAAAGTCAATATCTCTGTCTGCGGCCCGAATATAATCATGCGCTATATTATCTTGCCCTTGATGAAAGAAAATGACCTGTCTAAATCTTTGGAATTTGAGTTAGAAAGGTATATGCCTTTTAAGAAGGAAGACGCGGTTATCGATTATCATATATTAGCTAACCTGCCCAATAATCAAATGCTGGTTTTGCTGGTGGCGGTAGAGCGCCGCTTAATAGAGGAGCGGATTAAATTAATTAAAGATGCGGGTTTAGAGCCTCAGGCGATTAATGTTGATGCCTTTGCTTTAATGGAGGCCTTTTTAGGCGTTATGCCCAAGCCCAAAAGCGTAACCGCCCTTTTAGACATAGGTTATCGTTTGAGTAAATTAGTGGTTTTGGAATACGACGTCCCCTATTTTTCCCGCGATATTGAAATTGGCGAATACGACATTTTTCAAATGATTTCGCAAAAAATGAACTTAGATTTTAATCTGGCTAAGGAATTGAGTTATCGTCCTAAGGAGGAGAAAGTCAAAGAGATAGCCGAATCAGTGAAACCTACCTTAGACAGTCTATTAAGCGAACTCTCTTTATCCTTTGAATATTGCGAAAGAGATTTGGGGAAAAAGGTTGACCAATTGTGCTTAAGCGCAGGCGGCTCAAAGATTAAATTCTTATCAGAATCTCTAGGAAACATCGGAGATTTAAAGATACATCATTGGAATCCTATACAGGGGTTTAAGGTAACTTCCCCTCTTTCCCCTGAAGGGATAAGTGAATACTCCCATCTTCTTGCCGTGGCTGTGGGTTTGGCTCTTTCTTAAGGACTGCGAAAGGAAACGCGATGCGAGAGAGAAGGAGATTTATCAGGATAAATGAACAGGATGCCGTCAGCTACAGGATAATGCCCCATTATAAAAGCGAGCGCAAACTTACGCACGATTTAAGTTTGGGCGGCATAAAATTTATCTCTGGCCATTTTATACCCGCGGGTTCTGTTTTAAAGCTAGAGATTAGCTTAAAGCATGTGCCTAGGGTAATTAGCGCCGTAGCCAGGCTTATCTGGATAAAGGCAATTTTCGATGATGAACACTATGACGCAGGGGCAGAATTTATAGAAATAGATAGAGAAGATTTAGAATTTATGCGCGATTATTTAGACAGGAAACCTTCCCCTTGATTTTTTGCTTGCAATTTTTGTTTTTCTTGTTATAATTTCTCTTACTCCACGATATTAATGGATTCTAAGAAGATACGTAAGGGCATAAGTCGATTCTTTGGTTGGTTAGGCTTAAGTTTTTGTTCTTTGATAATCAAGGTCCTCCCCGGCAGTTGGCTCTATGGTTTTGCACAAGGTATTGCCGCCCTTGGTTATTCTATTGCCCGCAAACAAAAAAAGACTGCCTTAGAGGGTTTGGCTATTGCCTTTGGCCGGGAAAAGTCGGATGAGGAATTGGAACGGATTGCCAAAGATTGTTTTACCTTTATGGTCAAGTCAGGGGCAGAGTTGATTTTTCTTCTGGATAGGTTCGCGCTCTTAAAGGAGCGTATCCAGATAGTCGGCAAAGAGAAACTTAGCGCTGCGCTATCTAAAGGCAAAGGTGTAATCCTGGTAAGCGGGCATTTTGGTAATTTTCCCTTGATGTTGGCCCGGTTAGCCCTTGAGGGTTACAAAACCGCAAGCATAATGCGGCAGATGCGGGATAGCCGGGTAGAAAAATTATTTCTGGCAAAACGTAGCCGGCTCAAGGTAAATACAATCTATAGCCAGCCCCGCAAGGCTTGCGTAGAGAATTCCCTGCGCAGTTTAAGAAATAACGAATTGCTTTTTATCCCGATAGACCAGAATTTTGGCACGGGCGGTGTATTTGTGGATTTTTTTGGCAAGAAGGCAGCCACGGCTACGGGCCCGATAGTTCTGGCGCAACGCACAAAGGCAACGATACTGCCCTGTTTTATAGTGAGGCAGAAAGACGATACGCATAAAATTATTTTCGAGCCACCCTTAGATTTAGAGGAAGGTAAAACCAATCAGGAGACAGTGCTCATAAATATACAGAGATTAACCAATATAATTGAGTCTTATATCCGTAAATATCCCAGCCAGTGGGGCTGGATTCATCGTAGATGGAAGAGTAAACCAAATTAGAAGG
>CAYHAI010000120.1:0-2851 GCA_964354585.1 uncultured Planctomycetales bacterium | reverse complement strand
GATATTTAAATTTAGAGAAAACTACTATAATTTTTTCTTCTTATTTATACCATTAATATCCCTTATTTTTTTGCTGAGAACAGAAAGCTATCTTGTAATGATCGGCCCAACAGTTTACGCTATTTTAACAGGTATTTGCATTGAGAATAATAACTGTAAAAATTTTAAATTTTCTTATAATTATATCAAAGTGATAAAGAGAGGTCTGGTTTGTATATTCTTATTTTATTTTTAATACCTTTCAACTCTTGCATAGGCCATCTTTAAACTTTGATAAACGATACTACGCAGGATTATTAGAGACAAAGACAGAAAAAGGTTCCAATATTGTGACGGATCCGGTTCTTTTTTTGAGTGCGACGGGTGGCCGTAAGGTATATTCTGTTGCGATTTTAATTTATTATTGGTTCAGAAATTACTACAGTTATGAAGACCTCCTGAAGTCGCTTTCTCCGGATTATATAATTCTTACAGAAAGAATGAAGCGCTGGGGAGAAACAAAAGATAAATTTAACCAACGTAAAAAATTTCAGACATTACTTAAAGAGGAATTTGTTTTGAAAGACGTTGTTAAGAACAGCCGCTATGGCGACGTTTGGATTTACAAATCTAAAATTAATTATAAATACTAAATATCTTAGGGGAGGGGGCAAGTCATGAATAATAGAGAAACCAGAAGGTTAAAAGTTTCAGTAATAATTACGGCTTATAATGAAGAAAAGATTATTTCTGATACTATAAACAAACTTGTTTTATACATGGAAGATAAGCTTTCGGTATATGACTATGAATTAGTTTTAATTAGTGATGGTAGTACGGATAATACAGCAAAGATTATAAGCGAATGGGTCAATAAGTTTCCCGGAAAAATAATTCAATTTAATCATTCTTATAATATGGGCAGGGGGCGAGGGATTCGTACTGGTTTTGAAAAATCAACAGGCGATTACGTTGTAACGCTCGATGCAGACTTAAGTTATGAGGCCTGGCATATAGAAAAATTAATAAATGCCCTTGTGGAGCAAGATGCAGATATAGCGTGTGCCTCACCCTATATGAAGGGTGGCATTGTTCAGAATGTTCCGCTGAATAGATTATTTTATAGCAGGTTAGGGAATTTACTGTTAAGTATTATACATCCTGTTAAATTGTCTACTTATACGTCTATAGCGAGGGGATATAAAAGAGAGGCATTAGAAAAACTAGAATTATTTGAATGCGGCAAGGAGGTACATATTGAAATTCTGGATAAGGCGTATTATTTGGGGTTGAATATTTGCGAAGTCCCGGCTTCGTTAATCTGGCATAAAGGGCATCAGAGAATCGGTGTTGCTGAGAGGAAATTTAATTTATTTAAGGTCATCTATAGTCATCTTGTCTTAATGGTTTTTGCTAGGCCCGGCATAATTTTTGCCTTACCGGGCATTATCCTATTTTCCATCGGCATTTATTTAACTTCTAAGTTTATTAACGTCTTTATAAAGTTATTCATTGAAAGCCATCGACAGTTTGATTTCAATAGAGCTTTGTCAATGGCTTCAAGGAGATTTTATAATGAAACACAATATAGTTTTTTGTTTGCCTCGTTTTGTTTGATAATAGGAATTCAATTCTTTATCATGTATTTTCTTGCTATTCAAAATAAAAGATATTTTGAAGAAAACTTTAGAATGCTGTCAAAGATAAATTCTCATTTAAAAAATAAGAATTAAATGTGCGGAATTGCAGGAATTATCTCTTTAAAAGAAAATCTTACACATCCTACCTTAATCTATTCTATGATTCATTCAATAAAACATCGAGGTCCGGATGGACAAGGATTCTATACTAATGGAAGAATTCAGCTTGGTCACTGCCGACTTTCGATAATAGATATACATAGCGGAGCTCAGCCGATGTACAATGAAAATAAAACTGTGGTAATTGTGTATAATGGAGAAATTTATAATTTCGAAGAATTGAAGGATGAATTGATTCAAAGAGGGCATAAATTTAAAACTAAGAGTGATACCGAGGTTATAATTCACGGATATGAAGAGTGGGGTGTAGATTTTATTGTTAAGTTAAATGGAATGTTTGCTTTTGCTCTATTTGATATAAAAGCAAGCAAGCTTATCTTAGCTCGTGACAGAGTCGGGATTAAGCCATTATATTATTTTTTTAATAAAAATATATTTGCGTTTGCAAGTGAAATTAAGGCATTGCTTAATATCGATGAAATTCATAGAGAAATAAATCCTAGGGCGCTAGCCCAATACCTAAAATTCCAAAATATATTAAATGAAGAAACATTTTTCAAAGATATTTACAAAATTAAACCGGCTCATTTTGCCGTTCTGTCGATGGATGGCAAATTCTGTTTGAGTCCTTTTTGGCAAATTAAATTTAATCATAAAAATGACGGAAATTACGAAAATTTCCTTTCAGAGTACGGAATAATTTTTGAAAATTCAGTTAAAAGACATTTAATCGGCGATGTTGAAGTTGGTTGCTATTTAAGCGGTGGTTTTGATTCTTCTTCCGTAGCTTATTTTGCATCTAATCAATTTAACACAAGGATTAAAAGTTTCACCGGTGCTTTCCAAGAAGGGCCATATTATGATGAAAGACCATTGGCACGTTTAGTCGTAGAAACATGCGGCATGGATTCCCACGAAATAGTTATATCAGCAAATGATTTAGAACAGGCTTTTTCAAAAATAATATATCATTTAGATGAACCGATAGCAAGTTCCGGTAATTTCGCTCAATATTTTGTTTCCAGCCTTGTTTCAAAATATTTAAAAGTAGTACTAACAGGACACGGCGGTGATGAGCTATTTGCAGGATACCACGTTTTTAAATCCGTTCT
>CAYHAI010000119.1:0-7031 GCA_964354585.1 uncultured Planctomycetales bacterium | reverse complement strand
AATCAATTTGTCAAAAATAAAAATTTACAAAATAATTTATTAGATAATTACGAAAAGATAATTAAGAACATAAACGATGCCGGTGGAATAGTTATTTTAGATATATTTGGTACGCCCGCAGGGTTAGGTAAGGTTTTAGATAAAAGAATCCCCCCTCAGAATTTAAAGGTATTTAAGGAATTGGTCAAGAGCCATATCAGAAACTTAAGTTGCCATAAGAGGTATAATATATGGTATGAGCTCTGGAGCGCACCGGATTTAGATGACTTCTTTTTGGGCAGAAAACAAGAATATCTTAATTTATACCGCGTAATTGCCGAGGCGATAAATGAATTAGAGGCAGAGACGAAGATTCATATTCCTCTGGGAGGGCCGAGCGTAAGTTGGTGGTTCCAGAATTTCGATGGCAATGCGATAACTACCGCCGAACAAAGCCTGATTTATGAATTGATTAACTTCTGTTACCGAAATCGCCTGCCTTTAGACTTCCTCACTTGGCATGGTTTTTCCAGTGACCCTCAGGCAGAGAAGCAAACCACTATTTATAATAAGGTTTCGGTAAATCTCATCCGGGACTGGCTGACGTACTTTCATTTTGATAAGAATATTCCCTTAATCGTTGATGAATGGAATTACGACCGGGGCATTAATGTTTTACTGGAGAGAAAAGAAGAGTCTTTCATCTCGGCCAGTTATATTCCGGGCCGTCTAAAAAATATGTATGAGGCCGGCCTTGATTACCAGCTTTACTTTTCTTTAGAAGATTTCCAGAACAACAAGGAAGGCATAGTAAGAAATACGGGTATTTTTTGGTTTGATTCCGAATCTTCCGAATATAAGGGCGGGCCCAAAGCTATATATAATGCATTCCGGATGTTGGCTCTTTTGGGAGAGAATATGTTTCAATCTTTCGATAAACTTAAGGATGAATTTGTCGGCCTCATCGCCACCAAAGGCAAAGACAGCATTACCCTGCTCGTTTATAATTATATTGACCCCGACATAGTAATAAATTATTTATCCAGAACCATTGGTAGTCTAAATGGCGCAGAAAGGAAATCGTTATTAAGTTTGATTAAATCCGATAAATTAACCAAGATTATGCAAGGCCAGTTAGATATTTCTCATTTGCGCTTAACCAATAAAACAAAAACTGTTTTGAAAAAGGCCAAGGAATTAAATGATCAGGCAATAAAATTCAAGTCTTCTCCCCGCAATATCAAGATAGGCATTAAAGACCTTAAAGAAAATTATCTCTACCAAAGATACGCCGTAGACTCTTCTTGCATTAATGAGTGTAAATTTACTCCTGTTGAAGAGAAAGAAATCAGCCCCTCTGGTTTATACCAAGAGCAATTAAGCCTAAACCCTTATTCGGTTAATCTGGTTATCTTAAAGCCAAAACCTCAGGAACCACAGGTGAATGCGCCTGTTGCAGATAATGCCACTAATACCACAACCACCAGTAAAGAATAGTTTAGATTCAAAAAAAACCAGACACATCTATACTGTTTCTGAGATTACCCAGGACATAAAAATAATTCTGGAGAATACCTTTGGCGAGGTTTGGGTGGAAGGCGAAGTTTCTAATTTTAAGGCTCATCCCTCCGGGCATTTTTATTTTAGCTTAAAAGATGAACAAGCGATATTATCTGCGGTAATGTTTAGCCGCGCTAATCGCGAGATTAAATTTAAAATTGAAAATGGATTGAAGATAATCTGTTTTGGCAAGATTGGGGTATACGCTGCGCGCGGAAAATATCAACTAATTGTAGAGAGCATGGAGCCCAAGGGCATAGGAGGCCTGCAATTAGCCCTTGAGCAGTTAAAGCAGAAGTTAGAAAAAGAGGGCCTATTTAGACAAGAGCACAAAAGGCCCATACCATATTTACCTTCCTGCATCGGCGTGGTAACTTCTTTGTCTGGGGCAGCGATAAAGGATATTTTAAAAGTCCTGGATAGAAGATTTAGCGACATCCGCATTATCGTTAATCCGGCGCGGGTCCAAGGCGAGGGCGCCAAGGAAGAGATCGCCCAGGCCATAAAAGACTTTAATCGCCTGAACGAAGAATTATCGCCGCAGGAGCGTGTTGAGGTATTGATTGTCGGCCGCGGCGGCGGAAGCATAGAGGACCTCTGGGCATTTAATGAAGAGATGGTAGCGCAGGCAATATATAATTCTAAGATACCTATAATTTCCGCAGTAGGCCATGAGCGCGATGTCACTATCGCCGACTTAGTCGCTGACTTGCGCGCGCCTACGCCTTCAGTGGCTGCGGAATTGGTAGCCCCTAAAAAAGAAGATTTAAGAGAGGGATTAAATGATTTAAGGCGGCGTTTAAGCCTAACCCCTTGTGCTTTAATTCAGCAGTATAAAATAAAGATACTTGATTTAGCCCGGCAGATTTATGTGCGCACAAACCATTTTATTAAATTAAAGCAGGCAGAGCTTACTAAGGCCATTGAGAAATTATCCGGCCTTAGTCCGTTGAATATTTTATCGCGCGGTTACAGCATTACCTTTAAGATGCCACAAGAAGAAATTGTTAAAGACGCAAAATTTATTAAAGTAGGCGATACGATTAAGACCAGGCTGCATAAGGGCGAGATTTTAAGCCAAATTAGGGAGGTCAAATAAAATGGCAGAGATGAAATTCGAGGAATCGCTAAAAAAATTAGAGAAAATCGTCGAGGATTTGGAAAAAGGGGATTTGTCTTTGGATGAGGCGCTAAAAAAATATCAGGAAGGCATAGAACTTTCCCGTCTTTGCTCTCAGAGGCTGGAGAGCGCCAAGAAGAAGATAGATATCTTGGTAAAGAATAAGAAAGGCGAGTTTGAATTAAAACCGTTAGATCAAGCAGAAATAGAAGAATAGATGCTATTAGAAAAAATAAATTCACCTCAGGACCTAAAAAAACTCCCTCCCGAAGAATTACCGCAATTAGCCAGCGAAATTAGACAGAGGCTGATTGAGGTGGTTTCGTCTCGCGGCGGGCACCTGGCTTCAAGTTTAGGCGCGGTAGAATTAACCGTGGCTCTCCATTATTGTTTAGATTGCCCTAAGGATAAAATAATCTTTGATGTAGGCCATCAGGCCTATTGCCACAAAATCTTAACGGGGAGAAATAAGGATTTTCCCACCCTTCGCCAATATCAGGGCATCAGCGGGTTTCCCTGCCAAGATGAATCCGTCTACGATACCTTTACCACCGGACACAGTTCCACTGCAGTATCCTTGGCCCTCGGCCTGGCCTGCGCCAGGGATTACCTTGCTTTAGAAGAACAGTTTAAAGTGGTGGCAGTAATTGGCGATGGCTCTTTAAGCGGGGGCTTGTGCTTTGAAGGGTTAAATAATGCCGGGCACTTTAAAAAAGATATATTGGTTATCTTAAATACCAATGAATTAAGCATTGCTCCAAATGTAGGCGCCTTAAGCACCTACCTGAATAAAATTATCTCCTTACCTATATATAATCGTTTCCGCAGTTCCTTGGATAGTTTCGTGAAATCGCGCATCCCTAAAGGAAGCCGCCTGATAAAAATCGCCAATAAATTTGAAGAGGGATTAAAAGGGCTATTTATCCCGGGAATGTTTTTTGAAGAATTAGGATTCCGTTATTTTGGGCCTATTAACGGGCATGACCTAGACCTTTTGCTGCCGACCTTAAAGAATATCTTGAATATTAAAGGGCCGCGATTACTGCATGTGGTGACCAAAAAAGGCAAAGGTTACCTGCCGGCAGAAAATGACCCGGTAAGATTTCATAGCGCCAGCCCTTTTGATGTCAGCACAGGGGTAGCATTATCCAAAGACAGGGCTCAAGGCCCTGCTTATACCGACATATTTAGCAAAAAATTAGCAGAGTTAGCCCGGGATAATAAAAAAATCGTGGCCATAACTGCGGCTATGCCCGAAGGCACTGGCCTAGATAAATTTCGTGATTTATATCCGGAGAGATTTTTTGATGTGGGCATTGCTGAAGAGCATGCTGTTTGTTTTTCCGCCGGCCTTGCCAAAGAAGGCCTTAAGCCGGTAGTGGCAGTCTATTCTACCTTTTTGCAAAGGGCTTACGATCAGATTATAGAAGAGGTGGCTTTACAAAATTTAGCGGTGATTTTTGCCCTTGACCGTGCGGGCATAGTCGGAGAAGACGGCGTAACCCACCAGGGTATTTTTGACCTTGTCTTTTTAAGAAGTATCCCCAATTTGGTGATTATGGCCCCCAAAGACGCAGAGGAATTAGAAGCCATGCTTGAATTTGCAATTAGTTTAGGTAAACCAATAGCGATAAGGTATCCGAAAGACAGGTCACCAGGTCACCAGGTCACCAGGTCACCAGACATTAAATTAGGAAAAGCAGAAGTTTTAAGCGAAGGGAAGGATTTTGCGATAATAGCGCTGGGTTCAATGGTAGTGCCATCTCAAGAAGCAATAGAACTATTGCGAAAAGAAGGCTTGTCAGGCACTTTAATTAATGCGCGCTTTGCCAAGCCATTAGATATAAATTTATTTAAGGCAACGACGGAAAAGATAAAATTTATTTTTACGGTTGAAGAGGGGATTCTAGAAGGCGGCTTTGGTAGCGCAGTTAGCGAAGCAATAGATAAGCCAATAATAAGATTAGGGCTGCCTGGCGAATTTATACCCCACGGTAAAAGAGAAATTTTATTGGAGAAATATGGATTGACGGCAGAGAAAATAGCGCAGAAGATTAAATCCGTATGGCCAAAATAACTATAGATAAAGATAAGTGTAAAGGTTGCCTGCTCTGTATTAGGTTTTGTCCCAAGGGATTAATTAAGGAAAGCGGCAGATTAAATAAACGGGGAATTAATGCTGTAGAATTTTCCCATACGGATGAATGTTCGGGTTGCGCCATGTGCGCGATTATCTGTCCGGATTGTTGCATTGAGGTTTTTAAATGAATAAAAGTAAAATTTTAATGAGCGGGAATGAAGCCATGGCCGAAGGAGCCATTCAAGCGGGCTGTTCTTTCTATGCCGGGTATCCCATTACTCCGCAGAATGAAATTCCTGCCTATATGGCAAGACGTATGCCGCAAGCCAACGGGGTATTTATTCAGGCAGAGTCGGAACTGGCGGCCATAAATATGGTCTTTGGCGCATCTGCCGCGGGTTTTCGCGCCATGACGAGCTCTTCTAGCCCGGGCATCAGCCCTAAGCAGGAAGGCATCTCCTATATTGCTGGCGCAGAATTACCCGCGGTGATTGTCAATGTGATGCGGGGTGGCCCGGGTTTAGGCAACATTTGGCCTGCCCAATCCGATTATTTTCAGGCTACCCGCAGCGGTGGACACGGAGATTATCATTGCCTAGTGTTGGCGCCTTCTTCTGTTCAAGAGGCGTATGATTTTATGCCTCTGGCTTTTGATTTAGCGGATAAGTACAGGAATCCGGTAATTATCTTAGGCGATGGGATATTAGGGCAGATGATGGAACCGATTTGCGTCGTGCGTAAAAAAGATAAACGCAATACGCAATACGCAATACACAATACACAACCTTGGGCGCTGACCGGATGTAAAGACCGAGAGCCGAATATCGTAAAATCTTTCTACATGATAGAAGGGGATTTGGAGAAGTTTAATCTTAGCTTACAGAAGAAATATCGGGCCATACAGGAAAAAGAACAACGCTATGAGGGTTTATTTTTAGATGATGCCCAGACTATCGTTGTTGCTTATGGGACAATGGCCAGAATCGTGCGGGCAGCGGTGAATAAATTAAGAGAAAAAGGCAAGAAAATAGGTTTGATTCAGCCTATAACCTTATGGCCTTTTCCCTCTAAAGTCTTTACCAAAAACCTAAAACCTAACACCAAATACCTAGTAATCGAAATGTCCTACGGCCAGATGTTGGAAGATGTTAGGTTATCGGTTGATGGTAAGGCAAAAGTGGAATTTTTAGGCCGCTCAGGCGGCGGCGTTCCGACAGAAGAAGAAATTATAAAATATGCAAAGAATATTTAGTCGTCCTAAATCGTTGCGAAATATATCTACGCATTATTGTGCGGGTTGCGGCCATGGCATAGCCCACAGGCTTATTGCTGAGGTAGTGGATGAGTTAAATATCAGAGAAAGAGTTATTGGCGTTGCTCCGGTGGGTTGCGCGGTGATTGCCTATGACTATTGGGATTTTGATTGTTCTGAGGCAGCGCATGGCCGGGCTTTGGCTGTAGCCACAGGAATAAAAAGAGTAAGGCCCGAGAACATTGTTTTTACTTATCAAGGAGACGGAGATTTAGCGGCAATTGGGACAAGTGAAACGATACATGTTGCCAACCGAGGAGAGAACCTTACGGTAATATTTATTAACAATGCGGTTTATGGCATGACCGGCGGTCAGATGGCGCCGACTACATTATTGGGCCAAAAGACCGCCACTACTCCGCAAGGAAGAAAAGCAGAACTTCAAGGATATCCTTTAAAGATTTCCGAGATGTTAGCGCCCCTTGCCGGCGTAAAATATATTGAACGGACATCTTTGCACTCGCCCCAGGAAGTGATTAAAAGTAAAAGGGCCATAAAACAGGCATTTCAAAATCAAATTGATAATATAGGATTTTCTTTAGTAGAGATATTGTCGCCTTGTCCGACTTATTGGAATCTTTCGCCTAAAGAATCACTGGATTGGATTCGCGATACTATGACTAAGGAATTTCCATTGGGTAGAATTAAATGATTGAGCAAATTATTATAGCCGGCGCAGGTGGGCAGGGGATTATGCTTTTGGGTAAGGTTCTGGCGCAAGCAGCGATGGAAGAAAATAAATACGTAACCTGGCTGCCTGCTTATGGAGCAGAGGTGCGCGGCGGAACCGCACATTGTATGGTGGTTATATCCGATCAAGAAATCGGTTCGCCTTATGTTAATCAGCCCGATACCTTAATTATAATGAATAGCCCTTCTTTAGAGAAGTTTAAAGACCGGATAAGAAATAAGGGCCTTTTGATTATGAATAGTTCTTTGGTTCCTAAATACACGCATAAAAACGTAGATATCGTAGGCCA
>CAYHAI010000118.1:0-7678 GCA_964354585.1 uncultured Planctomycetales bacterium | reverse complement strand
ACGTCAACTATCTGAACTACGAGTTTAAACGCTCGCTCTACACCGGCAACAACGTAAGCCGAGTCGACAGCAACGATGCCGTCCGATTCTGCAAATGGTCAGGCCAGACCGACGACGGCAAAAAGTGGTCGAGCACCCGGCCAGACGGCGAGCAGGTGTTCCCATTCGAGGGCGCCAGCGATGTCCGCATCCGTCTGATCGACTCGACCATTAACGAGATCGTCGCCAACCTGACCACCGCATTTGTGCGCGGCCAGTTGAATATCTCGGGCGTCGACATCAGCGATGGTGGCACCGCCGCCGCCGCCAGCGAGCTGATGACTTGGATTCGTCAGAACAAACTCAAGGTCGAACTCGAGCGCGAGTCCGAGCTGCTCGCTCAGTACACGCAGCAGTACGGCTGGAGCGTGGCCCACGTTGCCTGGGATCAGAAGACCGGCACGCGCATGCAGAAGATCACGATGCAACAGGTCATGCAGATCTCGGCTCAGGCTGCGGCGCAGAATCCCAACAGCATCATCGCACAGCTTCCTTCGCTAATCGCGAATCCCGAAGCCGAGCAGCAGGCCGCGGATATCGTTACGACCTTCCTGCCCGATCTCACGATTCGCGATGCGAAAAAGTTTGTGAAAGAACTGCGCGAGACCGGCACCGGCGAGTACGAGGAAGAATACATTCAAAAGAATCTGCCATCGATCACCGCGCTCAAGCCGTTTGACGAGGTCGCGTTTCCACCCGAGACGATTGATCTGCAACGCGCCCGCGTGATTTTTCGCCGCGAGTACTTCACTGAGGTCGAGCTGAAGGCGATGGAGAAGAATGCCGGCTGGGATGGCGAGTTCTGCCAGAAGGCCGCGGTCACCCAAGGTCGCCAGAGCTGGTACAACAATCCTAATCTCGTTACCACGGCGCTCAATGTCACCGGCACGGTGCGCAACGATCACTTGATTGAGGTCGTGCATGCGTACACCCGCCAACTGAGCGACAACGGTTCGCCAGCCATCTACTACACCGTGTTCTGTCCCGAGCTGGGCCAAGACATGTACGGCAAGCATGAGCTGCTCGACTACGCGCACGGTGAGTATCCGTTCATCGAATACCGTCGTGAGCGCCTGCGCCGGGCGATCTGCGACTCCCGCGGCATTCCAGAGCTGTCCATGACCGACCAAGACGAGATCAAGGCGCAGCATGATTCGATGCGTGACCGCACTGCGTTCACCACGCTGCCTCCGATCCGCGTCAAGAAACGTATCGGCATGGTCAACAAGATCGGCCCCGGCGTGCAGTTGCCGGTTACTCAGTCCGACGACTACCAGTTTATGGATCCACCACGCTCGCCGATTTCTGAGGCGATGGCCGTGATCGGTCAGGTCGAGTCACGTCACGCCAATTACTTTGGCCTACTGCACCCGAGCGTGCCGCCCGCAAAACAGCAGGTGATCGTGCAGAAGGAGATCAACAACTGGTTCGGCGTCTGGAGCAAGATCTTCAGCCAGACCTTCCAGCTCTGCCTGCAGTACATGCCGGCCGAGGAGATCCAGCGCGTGATCAACATGCCGCTGCCACAAAACATCAGCGAGATCGCCGGCCAGTTTGACTTCATTCTGAAGTACGACGTGCGCGACATGGACAACGAGTACGTTATGAAGAAGCTGCAATCGATCTCGCAGTTCGTTGTGCCACTCGATGCCGGCGGCGTTATTGATCGCAACCAACTGATCCAAGAAATCATGATGGCCATCTCGCCAGATGCGGCTCGCACCATGATTGTCGATCAGAAGGGCGCCTCGCAAAAGATGTTTAAGGACGTGCAGAACGATATCGGCATGATGATGCTCGGTAACGAGGCGCTGTACGTTGAGAACGATCCCGCTGCGGCTTCCAAGCTGCAGTACACGCAGCAAGTGCTGCAGAGCAATCCGAAGGCTCAACAGGCCGCAAAGACTGACCAGCAATTCCAACAACTGCTGCAAAAATACATGAAGAACCTCCAGTTCTCGATGCAACAGCAGCAAAATAAACAGGTCGGCAAGATTGGTGTCACGCCAGGCAACACGCCGCCCGCTCCTCAACAATAATGAAACCAGACCAATTAGAATCCTTCGCGTTTGATGGTGAGAACAAACTCTGGAATGCAATCTTGGCCCATGCCAGCGACTGCATCCAGGACGAGGTAGAGACCGCCATCAACCGCGAAACCACCGGCGAGTATCGCATCCACGCCGCCGGCCGGGCCGAGGCTCTAAACGACTTCTTGATCTCGCTGCACCAACTGCGCGACGAGGCCAAGAAGCGTTACGGAGCTGGATGATCAGCGTGAAAGGTGGGTAGACCTTACCTTTCCTGACTGATTTATAGACTGAGATAAGCCCTTGGTGTCTGATCCGCGCCAAGGGCTTTCTGCGTTGCGCCACTGAGCAACGCTGCACGACCTCTTGGACGGTCACAAAACACCATGCCTGATAGTACAACGACAGTAGAGAGCGCACCCTCGGACAACGGAACGAGCGCGGACAAACCTCTCAATACCTCCGTGGCAGATAAGCTCGGTAAAATCAGCGAAGAGAGGCTCAGTGCTTTGCTTCGTCGATCACTGTCGGACGAGCCGGCACAGGCACCAGCACCTGACAACAAAGCGGAAACCACGTCAGAGGAAACCCCGGCAAATGCCGAGGCGACCGAAGACACAACCACTCTACAGGAAACTGTGGAAGACACTTCTAAGGAAGCAGACGTTGAACAGACTGAGGCTCCGGTTGAAGAGGGACTGCCCAAGGGCGCCCAAAAGCGAATCGACAAGCTGACCGCTCTCCGCAAGGAAGCCGAAGCAAAGGCGGCGCAATTGGAAGCTCAGATCGCGGATCTCACGCTAAAGCTAAACACTCGGCCGGCCACAGAGGACGCGCCAGTCAAAGCTACAGCGGACAATCCTTACCTGCACCTTCAGTCGCAGGTTGAGGTCGATGCCGCATTCGCGGAAGCGCGTAGGGTTCGTCGCTGGTGCGAAGAAAATGCTGACGGTGCCACCGTAAAAGATAAGGTGGGCAAAGAAACCGAGTATTCAGCAGAAGATGTTCGACGCATTAAGCTCAACGCACTCGACGCTCTAGAGGAACATCTGCCCAAGCAGCTTCAGTATGTAAATACTCGCTCGCAGATCGATCCAATGGCAGAATCCGAATACCAGTGGTGGAAGGATCGCACGACTCGGGAATATGCAATTGCGCAGAACATGCTCAAGGCATTCCCCGAGATCCGTAAGTTCCCAGACTACAAGATGGTGATCGGTGACTACATCCGCGGGGCGGCTGAACGCGAAAGCAATTACGCTAAACAAAAAACTGCTGCTACAAAGCCAGTGGTTAAGAAAGCGCCAGTCCAACCTACTCGATCAAACTCCGCTCCAGCGACGGTCACGGCAAAAGAACGTGACTCTAAAAACGCTGAAGCAAAATTCAGAAAATCTGCCAACGCCAGCAACCTCAAGGACGTGCTCCTCCAGCAGTTTTTATAAAAACTAGGACTTACTAACATGGCTCAACTCTACGAACGCTCTCAGGTCGGTAAACGCGAAGACCTCGCTGACTATATCTCGCTTGTCGATGCGAAGGACACCCCCTTCGTCGCGATGGCTCCAAAAGGCTCCAAGCCCAACAACACCTACCTCCAATGGCAGGCCGACAACTTCCCAGCGACTGCCACCACCGGCACCGTCGACGGTACGGATGTCACCTCCGGTGATTACCAAAATCTTAACTCGGGCCGTGCGCTCTTGACCAACTACGTCCAAGTGTTCCGTCGTCCCGTGCGCGTGTCTCCTCTCTCCGTCGATGTCTCTATCGTCGCCGGTCTGAAGGACGAACTTGCTGGCATGGTCGCCAAAGGCATCACGCTGATGAAGCGCGATATGGAAGCCACCTTCCTCTCGGCCAACGATGGCCAGGCTGATAACGGCACCAATCCTTACCTCACCAAAGCGATGGGCACCTGGATCAGCACCAGCGGCGGCAGCACCCCTGCTGTCCCCTCTGCTTTCCGCACGCCTTCCGCCAGCATCGTTGGTGGCTCCGCTGCCTCCACGACGCTTGATGAGTCGATGGTGCAAGGTCTCCTGACCTCCATCTGGGGTCAGACCGGCACCTTCCGTGACTACGACGGTATCGTTGGCAGCTCGGTCAAACGCGCTTTCACGAACCTGCTCTTCACGACCAGCCAAAACGCCAACACCAACACCGCTTCTTCGATCCGCACGTTCAATCGTGAGGCCGATGCCGAGACCTTCCTCTCGAGCGTTGATGTGTTCGAGGGCGATTTCGGTCGCATTCGTCTCCATCCTGATGCGTTCATGCCCGCGGCTTACAAAGGCTACGTCATCCCAATGGATCTCTGCGAAATCCGTTACTCCAGCCTCCCAGAAGTCAAGGATCTCCCTGACTACGGCGGTGGCCCAGCCCGCTTGATCGAGGCCGTCGCCGGTCTTGTCGTCAAGAACCCGCTCGCGTTCGGTAAATTCGACTTCTCGAGCTAATCATGGTCGCTGTCCCCGACGATCTCTATAAGCCACTACTGGACGAGTTTCGTCGGGGCTGGCACAAGGAAAAGGTTTTGGGAATGATCGAGGCCAAAAAAGCCTCGGCCATTAACCAGAACTATCACCGAGGCGTAGATGGTTTAGGCCGTCTACGCGCTCGGATTCCTGCCTCCTCTTTTCACTTTTGGGGCCAAAAACTTGGCTACGACTGCTGGAAGAATGATGCATTTATCAAAGAATTTTTAAGGGATAACCCTGGTCTGGAAACAAAGGGCGGTGCTACCAAGCTGCAGGTTGGCTACGGTAAGTCTACTAGCGACGGCAGCAAGATTGGCATCCTCGATCAATTTGGAAGAAGCATTTCATGCGCACAATAGATCTCAGCACTGTTTTCTATCGCTATCTTCAGCTTGCGGGTCTTGACCGCTCGAACATCACCGCGCAGATGTTCGCACAATTTCGCGACTTTGCGAATGGCCGTCTCGACGGCGTCTGGAAGAGCGATGTCTGGCCAGATCTCATTCGCGTAACCACAACGCCAGGCGATCCTGTTACTACTGATGCCGAGGGCATCCGCACGGTAACTCTGGGCGATGACGTTGGTGAGGTTTTGAATGTCTACAACGCAGATCCGCGGCTCACTACTCGAGCGCATCTCGTTAAATATTTTCTGTACGAGGACGGCACCAACAGCTTCGTCAACCTGATGGAGAACGTGAGTCCGGTCTGGATTGAGTACCGTATCGGTAACCCAGAGTTGTTTGGCGATGCATGGAGTTCGACTGTGGCCTACTCTGTTGGCGCCCAGGCTTACTTTGATCCAAGCACCAACACCGGATCGTTTACTCCCGGCGCCGGCAAGCAACCCAAAGGCAATCTCTATAACTGCATCGTCGCAACGTCAGCCAATCAGTCTCCGTCGAGCAATGCGTCAAGCTGGCAGAAAGTCGAAATCCCATATTTTCTTGGTGACTATGTGGCGCGTGCCGCACTGTCTGATTACCTGCGAGCTGAAGGTCAATACGACCAAGCTCAGATGGCTGAAAACGATGCTGAACAAGCTCGTCAAAAAGAAGTCGAACGCATTCTACTCAGCGAAGGCCAAGTTCGCAGAATGAATTTCTTCAATTACTAATACCACCATGCAACTCACAAAAGCCGTTAATCTTTATCCAAAACCACACGTCGGTCAAACGCTGCAAGAAATTGCAGTCGCCGCCAGCGTCGTTCAACTCACCGCCTTCGACCTCCAGACCCACTACGTCTTGCTCGAGGTCAAGACCGCGAGCGTCTACGTCACTTTTGACAACAGCACCCCGAGCGCGACCAATGGACATGTGCTCGCCTCGGGCTACCGCGAGATGGTCAGCCGGCAGACCGCTCAGGCCGCTAAATTTATTTATGTTAGCGCCGCCGCTCGCGTTGTCGCTTCTCCGTTTACGGACTAATCGATGCGTGCGCTGTTAAATCGGCTGCGCAAAGTTCACCAACTGTTGGCCTACCTCAATCTCGAGGAGTCCAACAGGCAAATCTTGTTGGAGGATGGCGGGCGAATTATCGTTGAATGAGTGTTGATAAAAAAATCTCTCAGCTACCAGTAGCCACAACCGTAAACACCACGGACTACACCGTCATGGTGGACGGTAACACCTCGACCAACAAGAGGGCCACGGTCGCGCAAATTCTTGCGGCATCTGGCGGCGGCACGGTCACCTCAATTGGCATTACTGGCACGGATGGAATTACTGTAACCGACAGCCCGATCACGTCGGCTGGATCCATCACCCTGGCGCTCGGCTCGATCACGCCAGATGCCGTCACGGCTGTTGGAGCGGTCAGCGGATCTAATCTGAGCGGCACGAATACCGGCGACCAGACGATCTCGCTGTCATCCGACGTTGCTGGATCTGGCACGTCGTCGATCACGACCACGATCCAGGCTGGCGTAGTGAGCAATGCGAAGCTGGCCGACATGACCGGCCCAACGGTCAAGGGTCGCTCAAGTGGAACTGGCGCCCCGAGTGATTTGGACATGTCCACGCTTAATGGCATGCTGCCAGACATGGTGGGCGACTCTGGATCTGGTGGCACGCATGGCCTAGTGCCAGCGCCAACGTCAGGATCTGCTGCGGCCAAGAAATTTCTTCGCGCAGACGCTACATGGGTCGCGCCTGATGCGAACGATCTTCTGCCAAGCCAAGCCGGCAACTCTGGCAAAGTGCTTTCGACCAACGGATCGACCACGTCATGGGCTGCGGCCGGCGTGGGATCCGTGACGAGCGTCTCCGTAACCACCGCAAATGGCGTGAGCGGCACCGTGGCCACCTCGACCACGACGCCGGCCATCAGTCTAACGCTCGGCGCCATCACCCCGTCATCCGTCGCTGCAACCGGCACGGTAACCGGCACGAATCTCTCAGGAACCAACACCGGCGACCAAACAATCTCGATCACTGGCGACGTTACGGCGGCGGGTTCGCAGAACACTTTAACCTCTACCGTCACCAAGATCAACGGTCAGGCTTTGGCGACGCTGGCGACGGGTATCCTCAAGAACACGACCGGCACCGGCGTCCCCAGCATCGCGGTTGCCGCTGACTTCCCGACGCTCAATCAGAACACCACGGGCAACGCCGCCACTGCGACCAACGTCGCGGTCACGGGCGTCACGGGTCTGGGCACGGGCGTTGCGTCGTTCCTGCAAACTCCAACGAGCGCCAACCTGTCCTCGATGGTCACGGATGAAACGGGTTCGGGCAATCTGGTGTTCGCCAATTCTCCAGTACTGGTTACGCCCAATCTCGACACGCCTTCGGCAGTTACCTTGACCAACGCCACGAATCTGCCGTTGACGACTGGCGTCACTGGCACTCTTCCTGTTGCCAATGGCGGCACTGGCGTCACCACCTCGACGGGCACCGGCTCCACGGTCTTGTCGGCTTCGCCTACGTTCACGGGCACGCCCGCTGCGCCAACGGCGGCAGTCGGTACGAACACCACTCAGATTGCGACGACCGAATACGTTCAGTCCAATCGCGGTGACAAGTACCTCACCACGTCGAACAGCACCAACACGATTAATAACGGCAACGGCAAGACGTTCAACTGTGCGGTCGATCTGAGCTACATCCCTACGCAAGCGGTCAC
>CAYHAI010000117.1:0-5284 GCA_964354585.1 uncultured Planctomycetales bacterium | reverse complement strand
TACGGTACTCATATAAAAATAAAATACCGGCGCGGTAAAAAGCAGGCTATCGATTATATCCAGAACCCCTCCCATGCCCGGGATGACCCGGCCTGAATCTTTTACCTGGCAGTCCCGCTTCATCAAAGACTCGGATAAATCTCCTAATTGGCCTAAAATACCTAACGCTACCCCCATAAGGATAAGATGTAAATTGCAAAATGGTAAAAACGGCTTACTTAGCAATGCACCTAAGGCGCTAAAAAACAAACCGCCTATGGCGCCCTCCACAGATTTCTTGGGGCTAATACGGGGCATAAAAGGAGTCTTGCCAAAGCGGCTGCCAACTAGATATGCGCCGATATCTCCTAATTTTGTCATCAGTATTACGCTGGTCAAAAGCCCTATACCTTGCGGCAGATAGCGTATCTTAATTAAGAAACTAAAAAACCAAGAAATGTAAAGTATGCCGAATATCGTGGTAGAAATTCCCACAATTACACCCGAATTTTCGCGGCGCCTAAATTGCATAATAATTAAAAACAATAAAGTCAAAACAATAAAAAGCAATTCCCAATTCTTGGTAAGTGCAAAACGAAACACTATTGATAAGGGTATTACCGCCCCCATACCGATACCGAAGTATCTATATACGCTTATTCCCTTGTTCTTCAGCATGGTAAAAAATTCATAAAGCCCGATGATAATAAATAAGGTTACTAATAAACCGCACAGCCAGTCAATAAATATGGTCGCCGATACAATAAAGGCAAGCGCTGCGGTGCTAATTATCCTTTTGATTAACATTTATGCCTCCAAAGCGGCGTTTCCTCTTTTGATAAACCTCTATCGCCTCTTCTAAATCTTTTCCTTTAAAATCCGGCCAATAAATTTCGGGGAAATACATCTCTGTATAAGAAAGTTGCCAGAGCAGAAAATTGCTGATGCGCATCTCGCCACTGGTGCGGATTAAAAGGTCCGGGTCGGGTAATCCGGCTGTATAAAGATAGCGGCTGAATTCTTCTATATCCAAACCTTCTAAATTAACTTTGCCATTAATCAGGCCAGCGCTAAATTTCTTTACGGCATCAATTATCTCTTGCCTGGCTCCGTAATTTAAGGCTAAAACTACCACCAGGCCGGTATTGCCTTTAGTTTTATTTTCCGATTCTTTAATCTTGCGCAAAAGGTACCCTGGCAAAGGCTGTTCTCTTCCAATAACCCTAAACCTGACATTATCCTTATCTAACTGCTTTATTTGGCGGTCTAAAAAATTATCTAAAGAGCGCATCAGCATATTTACTTCTGGCTTGGGCCTTGACCAATTCTCCGTGGAAAAAGCAAAAAATGTAATTACCTGAATGTCTAATTCACGCGCGGCCTTGATGATTTCTTTAATTCTATCAATTCCGGCGCGATGGCCGGCAGTGCGCGGAAGCCCTCTTTCTTTTGCCCAGCGGCCATTGCCGTCCATAATTATCGCCACATGCTTAGGAATATTATTTTTATCGATCATTGATGTACCCTATAATCTATATCGGGAAATAAATTGTCCTTATATTCAATATCAGAAAGCCAGCCTTCATCAATAGAATCCGACTTTATATCTTCATAGAGGCGCGTAAATCTCAAAATGTGGTCTTTGGTGCGCTTTAGAGCATAACTGGTGTGCGTACCGGTCCCCATAATAAATGCCCAATCTGAACTTTGGGCAAGCAGTAACTCTCTTAAGGCCTGATTTAACGCTCGTTTTAATAACCCATTGGTATGAGGATAACTTTTGGCTAATTCGGTCATCCTCTCCGAGGCGGCATGCAGATGCCGATAAATCCAATCATTTGCGCCCTGTAACCACATCTCGCTATATCCCTTCCAGCCCCAGCTTGATAAAGAAGGCGTGGTCACCTGATTGCGCGGATTTTCGGCTAAATATTCGCAAGGCGTAATTAAACGTATTTCATCCTGATCAAAGACAATTTTTCTAATCAGAATTTCCAGCCACATCACGCCCTCGTACCACCAATGGCCGAATAATTCTGCATCATAAGGAGAAACAATGAGGGGTTTTTTTTGCATAAAATCAAAAAGGTATTCCACCTGCTTCTGGCGGTTGAACATAAAGTTGCCTGCCTGTTGGGTAGCTTTTTCTTGGGCTAAATAAGGATTATAGGGCTGTTTATCTTCACTGCCGCTGATACGGTAATATTTTATCCCGGTGTTAATGCGCACTCCATCCGGATGGATGTAGGGACGGATATATTCGTAATCTAAATCAAAACCGATATCCCGATAGAATTCACGATAACAGTAATCACCCGGATAGCCCTCAATAGAAGACCAGACCTGTTTGGAAGATTCCAGGTCTCTGCCAAAGCAAGCCACCTGGCTGCCCCGACAGTAAACCGGCGCAAACACGCCGTATTTTGGCCGTGGGCTGGCGTGCAAAACGCCGTGGGCATCGGTAAAGAAATATTTCAGGCCCGCCTCTTTGAATATTTCATCATAACTAGGATGATAGCCGCATTCCGGAAGCCATATGCCTTTAGGTTTTAAACCAAATGTTTTCTCATAGTGGCTTACCGCTACTTTAACCTGCGCCCTTACGGAAGGCCGCACAATCTCCATTAAAGGAAGGTAACCGTGGGTTGCGCCGCAGGTAATTATCTCTAATTTTCCGGCGTCCTGAAACCCTTTGAACGCAGCCGTCAAATTACGGTTATATCTTTCAAATACATTCCTGGCTTCATAAAAACGGCTCAAATACATATTTGCCAGATGCTGAAACTCGGCCTGCCAACGCGTCCGCTCAACTTCCTTATGCGCTAATTCAATGAGCCTATTTATATGCTTCAGGTATCTCTCTTGCAACAGGCCATCCGCAAACATAGAGATTAAGGTAGGCGATAAAGACATAGTGAGGCGAAAGTTGACCCTGTCATTTAATAACCGCTCAAAGAGCAAAATTAAAGGAATATAGGTCTCGGTGATGCCTTCATAGAGCCAGTCTTCTTCCAGGAAATCCTCATGTTCAGGATGCCGAACATAAGGAAGATGGCAGTGTAATACTAGGCAAAGATATCCCTTATTCATTTAGTTTGTTGGTTTGTTAGTTTGTTAGGCCTAACCAACTAATTATTTGGTTTCTTTGTTTACTACCGAGGTAATGTTGCGTTCTTCTTGGCTGTCAGAAGATACTGCTTTTACGGGTATGACCTGTTTTGCGTCCGGAAGGGCAAAACGCAAACTAAAAGTCCCATCAGGCCTTAATTTAATTTCCTTGCCTTGAACCGTAACTTTGGCATCGGGTTCAGTGGCGCCATAAACAATTAATTCCGTGTTCACCATTAACCAGAATTTCTTCTCCTTGGGGAGTTTTTTTACCGGACTAGCCATCCCGGGAGAAGCCAGGGCCCCTGAGAAAAGCGCTTTCTTCATCCGCTCTTGCCAGGCTTTTCCCACCGGTGAACTACGGCCAAAACCAAAGCCCATACCATAAAGCCGGGCGAACATATCTTCAGGAATCATCCATTCTTCGTCAGTAATCCATGACGGGCCTTCTAAGGGGGTATATACCGTATTTGAGCGCACAATAGTGATAAATCTACCGTCGGCTAACAAGAGCCCCAAATCTACGCACCAAGACCTGCCCGGTCCGCCGGTATCAATATACCAGTTGTTGGCATGTTCATTGAGCTGGGTATCAAAAAAACGGTGGGCATTTTTACCGTTGAAGATAATGTGACTGACATCGTAAACGCGCAAGATACGCCTGGCTTTATAAAATTCATCTCTCAGTTCATCTTTTAATCTATCTAAAGTTTGACTGCGCACTTCCCAATAAGCGTGTATCCAGTAGGGGTCGCGCACCTGTAATACAATTTTATCCCGGCCATATCCAAAAGGCAATTCCTGAGGCATTACCCTGCCTGACCGAGGCGCTTGTTGAGGCGTATAAAACTTCGTCTGCTCTATTGCCACCTGTTGCGCCCCTAAAACTTCTTTTTTGGGAAGTCCAGGGACAACTTTTGTTATCTTCCTGCGTTGCCTCTTAACTGATAGAGTTTTCACCTTCATAACACCCACCCTCCTCCAATAAAAAAGGGGAAATTATCCCCCTTTTTTTTTGCGCAAACTGCGTTTCTTAATTGAACCCCCTATTTCATTTGTTTACTTTTGCTTGACTTAGTAGCCACTAATGCTTCCTTGAGATCTTCCTCTAAGGCCTCTTTAAGTTTAACTACTTTCTGTAACTCTTCCTTCAAACTCTGATTTACCAATTGTTCCTGTAGCAATGCCTTCTTAGTGGCTTGATGCGCGGCCTTTTCTTCCTCTAATTCCTGGCTGGCGCTTTTTAATTTCTCTTCTGTAGCGGCTTTTTCCTGCGTAAACTTGCTCATCTTTTCTTCCAAATCTAATCTTGTGGCCATCTCCTTATCGCGGCTAGACTTCAGGCGATTAACATTAGTACAGGAACCGATGGCTGCGATAAAGAATATTAAGGTTAATAGCACCAAGATTAAAATGAGCCTATTCTTCAAACTCTCCTCCATAACTCCCCCTGGTTTATTTACTTAAGATTTTCTGTCGGTTCTCGTAGTTCGGCCTTGGTAGCTTCTTTTACCTTAGTTGCCTGAGGCAATATTACAATTTCTACGCGGCGGTTTAACTGACGGCCTTCTTTTGTATCATTGGAAGCCACCGGTTGATACTCGCCATAACCTGCTGCGGATACGCGCTCAGGGACGATGCCCTTTTCATCAACGAGATAATGTAAGACGCTTAAGGCGCGCGCGCTAGATAACTCCCAATTCGATTTCCAGCCCGAAAATCTAATAGCTTCATTGTCGGTATGGCCTTCTATCCCTATATTTAACTCTGGAACATTTTCTTTAAGGACAACCACGACCTTATCCAGTATTGGATATGCCTCAGACCTTACCTTGGCCTTACCTGAATCAAACAAAACATCCGCCACAAAGGTAATCACCAGGCCTTTTTCCATCATCTGTAACCTTACCTGCTTATCTTGAATTTCCTGTGAAAGTCTGTCTTGAAGAAGCCCTTTGGTTTGATTTAATTCATCCAATGCCTTAGATAATTCTTCAATCTTGCGGACATCTGAACGCCTGCCTTTCTGAAAGATAAACGTACATCCCGCTAACGATATGCCGATAAATACGATAAATCCTATTTTTAATATGCTATTTTTCATTTTTTCCTCCCTTAATTTAGGAACTTAACTATAACACAATCAATGAGATTAGTGAAGATAAACGTTCTTTAATGAAAGGTTATCTTTATTCTG
>CAYHAI010000116.1:0-9267 GCA_964354585.1 uncultured Planctomycetales bacterium | reverse complement strand
CCCTTAATTTCTTATCCAGCGGTTCAAGCAGTATATCCGAGGCCTTTTTCTTAACCGCTTCTTCTAAGATCATATTGGCAATCTTAATTAGCGGCGCCTGGCGGCTCATTTGGTTTAATTCTTGGTCACTAGGCAATATATCGCGTTCCTCCTTGATCAGCTCAAGAGAGGTCATAGACATCTCTTTAACTAAATCATCGATTATGCCGCCAGTGGTATCCGGATAAAATAAATCTATGGTTTGTAAGATATCCTGGCTAGAGGAAATAATTGTATTTATCTTATAGCCGGTGAGGGTCTTGACATGGTCAATGGCAAATATATTTAAAGGGTCGGCCATAGCCAAGGTAATCGTGTCGCCCATTTTAGATATGGGGACTATCTGATAATGGCGGGCAACTTCTACGGGAATAAGTTTTACTGTTTCGTGGTCTATTCTGAGGCGTTTTAAGTCAATGAGAGGAAAACCCAAGCCTTCGCTTAAGGTTAGGATAAGGTCTTTTTCTTTGATGAATTTCAAATCTACAATAATATCACTGAGTCTGCCGCCTTTTTCTTTCTGGACCTCTATGGCCTGATTAAGCTGAACTTGCGTGATAAGTTTATTGTTAATTAATATCTCTCTCAGGCGATCTTTTAAGGAAGCCATGTTTCCTCAGTTGTTAGTTGTCAGTTGTTAGTTGTCAGAAAATTATCTAACAACTAAAAACTAAGAACTAAGAACTAATTTATTCTTTGTCTTTGTAATATTTTGCAATTGCCTTTTTGATGTCTGAAGAGGTAGAGACAAATGTTTGGACACTACAGCCAGAAAGCAATTCCACATCTTCAACTGCCTGGATATTCAAGGGATTAGACATAGCCAGGGTCAAATTATTTCCTATTCTGTCTATAGGCACAAGCAGGTATTGCCGGGCAACGCGGCCAGGAATAATATTTATCACATTAGGATTAATCTCATAGTTACTTAAGGGTAAATAGGGAAAACCATACTGGGCAGTTAAGGCCTGGGCGATATCTTCTTCCTTGGCAAATCCTAACTCTACTAATAACTCGCCAATAAGCCCGCCTTTTTCTTTTTGAACACTTAATGCTTTTTCCAATTGGTGCTGGCTAATAATACTGCGCTCAATGAGCAACTCACCTAATTGTTTATTTATAATTTTTTTTAAGGCCATCTTATCCTATAATCTTATTTTTACCTTGCGTTTTAGCCAGCCTTAGTCGTTCTTTTGCCTTACTAATTAATTCCTCAGCGTCTATACCATCAAGCGGATTCTCGCTAACCCCTCCGCTAAGAGTTAGTCTTTTGGCGATATCCTGCTCTTCGCTAAAAGTAAACTCTATCTTTTTCCTGATTTCTTCGGCTATATCTTGCGCCTTACGTTTATTTTTCTCAGGTAAGACCACAGCGAAATCATCATCTCCGCTCCTTGCCACGCGGTCAATATCGCTAACCGAATCCCTAATCAAGGAGGCAACCCTTTTTAAAGTTGCCTCTGCCTGTAGCGAACCAAAACTCTGATGGAATTTCTTAAAATTATCCAGATCAAGAACCACAAACGCGCAGGGTCTCTGATAGGTAATCGCCCTCTTGATTTCTTCCTTTAGGCGATTATGGATAAATGCTTCATTATATAAACCGGTTAAGGCATCCTTTATCTCTAATTTCTCTAAGCGGTGAACCAATATATCATTCTCTACGGCAATAGCTACCTGTTTGGCAAAGATATCCAGCAATTCTATATCGTCTTTCCTATAGAGAAAGGTTTCCCTAGTGTTTCCAACACCCAATATTCCCGTTACCCTTCCTCTCAAATATATAGGTAAGGCCAAGGTATTCTTTAATTTAAATTTTTCATAAAAAGATACAGCCAAATTTCCAGGCAATACATTATGTTTATCTAATATTAATGGTTTAATTTTATGGATAACATTATCAAACAAATATTCTTGGGGCTCCGCTTTAATTTTTAATAAGTACTGTGAATTTACGCCATCTGCAATCCTCATAGAAAAGGTTTCTTCTTTTTCTTCTCTAAAGAGTAAATACGCAGCATCAGAATGAGCCAGGAGCCGTGATTTCTCAACGGTGATCTTCAGTATATCTTCTAATTTTGCGCCTTGAGAAATTAAGGAACTTATCTGTAATAAACTGGAAAGTACCAACACGCGTCTCTGTATCTCAAGATTTATCTCTGTGGTCTTTTCACTATAGGTTTTTAATTCGTCCATATTATTGCGAATATTCTGGGTCATCTGATTCAATGCCTCGCTTAAATCACCGACTTCATCTGGATGCCCTATTTCTAATCTGCGGCTGATATCTCCGGCAGCGATTAGCCTGGCTTCTGCGCTGACAGAGATGATACGGTCAAATACTTCCTTGATGACAAAAAAACCGATAATCGCAATAAATATAATTATCGGCACAGTAATTATGTCGACCTTCCAACCTATTGTTGATAGTGTATAAGTTGAGATCAAAACCAATAAAGGCAAAATAGACATCAGGGCAAAGGAAACTTTCAGCTTACGCCCCAGACTAAATGAAACTAAGGAATGGTTTTTATGCTTAATCATTTTAATTAACCTCCATATAAATTCCTTTCAAATTAACAATATTTTATTATATCCTCTATTTTATCTTATTGCAATAACTTTATTAAACTCTGTGATTAACGATTCTTTACTTATACCTATATCTAAGAAATCCCAAGGCAGGCACTCCTGGGTTGACTTTTCTTGTAAATAAAAATTGGGGTCTATGTTAGATTCTGAAAAGGCTGCAAGCCATTTGTCAAACCTAAAATGATTCTGCCAGCTGTCAAACCTTGCCCCCCGCTTAAAGGCGCAAGTTATAACCTCACTTAACCTTCTGTCGCCGCGGGAAAGCACCCCCTCCAAAAGGCTCATATAAGACTCATGAAAACTTAATTTTAATTTTTCCTGCCTACCGCTAGGCTGGTGTTTTCTTATTTTGCTTTTAAGGTAGTCCTGTTTATATTTTATAGTATCTAAATCTTGCATCTTCAGCCACTGAAATGGCGTATGCGGCTTAGGAATCAAGGTATTAATGCTGATATTAACATAAGCGGGGGATTTGTTTATCTTTTGCTTCAATTTCGAAACAGAAGTAATAAAATTCACAATGGCATCTAAATCTGCCTGCTCCTCAGAAGGTAGACCAATCATAAAATAAAGTTTTACGCGCTGATAACCCGAGGCGTAGGCCTTTTCTATCGCATTTAAAAAAACTTCTTCATCAAAATCTTTAGCCAGAATATTACGCAGCCTTTGGGTAGCAGCCTCCGGAGCAAAGGTCAGGCCTGTCTTTTTAATCGTAGCGATCAATGAAGATAAGCCCCCAATATAAGTCTTTGGTTTTATTGAAGGCAGAGATACGCTCACCGCTTTTTCTTTAAATAAATCAACGAGGGTTTTTAAAAGTTCTTCTATATCTGGGTAGTCGCTTACCGAGAGGCCACCCAAAGATATCTCTTCATAGCCTGTATTCTTATAAATATTGCTGGCGAGATTTAATATGCAATTTAGGTCTCTGGCCCTGGCGGGAAAATATTGAGCGCGCGCTTGACAAAATCTGCATCTATTGGGACAACCCCGCATAATCTCCAAACTGATACGGTCATGAACTATCTGCACGTGGGGTATTAACCAGTTTGAAGGGAAAAATGCTTTATTTAAATCCCGGATAAAGCGTTTCTTTATTTTAGTAGGGATGCCTGCAATTTTCGGCTTAAATTCCTCTATTTTTCCTAAGCTGCCGTATATAACTTCATACAAAGAAGGCACGTATATTCCTTCAATACTGGAAAGCATAACTAATAAATCCTGCCTGCTTATTTTGGGGGCCATCAATCCTTCCTTATACTTTCGATAAAGATCGATTATCTCTAAGATTACCTCTTCTGCTTCCCCTAAGACAAATAAATCAAAAAACTCATGCATCGGTTCAGGGTTTAATACGCATGGCCCGCCGCCTATGACTAAAGGATGGGTATGGTTACGCAAAGAAGCCCTTATGGGAATTGAGCCTAATTCTAGAATATTTAAAACATTCGTATAATCTAACTCGCATCCCAAAGAAAATCCGATGATATCAAAACTCCTAAGTTTCCTTTTTGATTCTAAAGAAAAAATTTCTATTTGTTTTGTGCGTAATATCCCCTCCATATCTATATCGGGCGAGAAGAATCGTTCGCAAGAGACATCGTCAAGGTTATTCAATATGCCATATATAATCCTCATGCCCAAATTACTCATTCCTACTTCATATAAGTCTGGAAAGCATAAGGCAAATTTTATCTTGGCCTTATCGAAATCTTTCTTAGGCGTATTCCATTCTTCGCCAATGTAGCGGCCGGGCTTGTTGACTTGTAATAAGATGTCATCTAACATAAGTGAGTCTGCACGAACTTATCCCGCACCTTTGTTGTATTCATTTTTTACTATTTTTGAATATGTCCAAAGGTGCGGGATTAATTCGCAGACGCTTCGCTATAACTTATGTCTCCGCCTTCGGCGGATTCCATAAGTTATCTGCTCATTAAAACACTGCCCTTCTCTTATCAATATTAACCAATATCCCTAAGGCAATAAAAGTTACCACCATTGATGAGCCGCCGTAACTCATCAAAGGTAAAGGTAAACCCACCACCGGCATTAACCCCATAGTCATGGCAATATTAATAAAAACCTGGATGCTTAACAGCAAAGAAATACCCCAGGATAATAACCTGCCAAAATGGTCGCCGGTCCTTTGGCCAATTAAAAAACCTTCCCTGACTAACAAATAATATAAGATCAATATTATGCCGCTACCGAAGAGGCCCCATTCTTCAGCAAAGGTAGCAAAAATAAAATCAGTGTGAGACTCAGGTAAAAAATGCAACTGGCTCTGCGTTCCAGAAAGCCAACCTTTCCCAAAAAGACCGCCTGAGCCAATAGCAATCTTAGACTGAAGCAGCGTATACCCTGCACCTAAAGGGTCAATATTGGGATTTAGAAATACCATTAACCTTTCCTTCTGGTAATCCCGTAAAACTTGCCAGAATAATGGCAGGGATAACGCAATCATTAATAAAAAGATAAGGATATATCTGAACTTTACTCCGGAAAGATAAAACATCACGATAAATATAAGAAATATTATCGCGCCACTACCTAAATCCGGCTGCTCAATTATTAAACCCATCGGTATAACCACAAAGACAAATGGTATTATGAGCCCGCGAAATATTCCAAATTTACCGGAAAGTAACGACACATCCTCAACTGATTTCTTGCTAAAATATCTGGATAAAACTATAGCCATAATTAATTTGACTAACTCTGAAGGCTGAAAATTAAACCAAGCGAACTTAAGCCAACGCTGAGCGCCTAAGCGTACGGCCCCGCTAAGAAATACGAATAATAATAATATCAGGGCAAAGGTATATAAAAAATAGGTCCCATCCCAGAGACGACGATAATTAAAATTAGACATGATAAAAAAGGAGGCTATCCCTAATATAACCCAGATTATCTGTGATTGCCAAAGATGGATTCCTTTTTGATAAGTGCTACTATAAATAGATAAAATACCCAGCGTGGCAATTAAAAGAGCAATCAGCATTATCCTGATCTGAGAATTCATTGCGCTAATCCTTCCTGAATCATCTCCTCTATTATTTGTCTCGCTATCGCCGCTGCATAGTGACCAGAACCGCCGTGTTCTAATAATACGCAGATTACAAATTTAGGATTTTTAAAAGGGAAAAAACCTACAAACCAGGCATGTGGCTGTCCGGGAGGAGCCTGGGCAGTGCCGGTTTTACCAGCAACCGCAACAGAAAGAGTCGATAATATATTAGCGGTGCCAGAAGGATCAGCAACCGCATTCCTTAAACTTTTTCTAATATAATCTATGGTGCCTTCCTTTATGGGAAGAGGCAATATTCTCTTTTGATAAATAGCGGCTCTATCCCGACCATCTATCGCTTTAACTATATAAGGAGTTACCAGTAAGCCTCGATTAGCAAATGCCGCCATCATCCTGGCAATCTGCAGGGGAGTAACCAAAAGTTCTCCTTGACCGATAGAGAGATTTACTGTGTCGCCATCAAGCCAATTTCTAAGTCGGTAAATTTTCTTCCATAACGGATGAGGCACGAAGCCGCCTGTTTCGTAAGGTAAATCAAAAGAGGTAATTCTAGCGAAACCAAATTTAAGCGCATATTCATATATTGTTTGAGCGCCTAAAAGCAAACCGGTCCTATAGAAGAAAACATTGCAGGAATGCGTAATTGCCGCCAACAAATTTTGCTGATGATGCGCATCCCAGCAAGAAAATTCCTCTCTTCCGATACGGATGCTCCCCGGGCAAAAAAAGGTGGTAGCGGAATTAATCTTACCTGTTTCCAGGGCTGCTGTGGCGACGATTAGTTTAAATACTGAGCCTGCAGGATATGAGGCGCCAATAGCGCGATTTATCAATGGCGCATCCGAGCTATCAAAAAGGTTGGTTATTGAAGAACTTGATTTTTTAACAAATACTACAGGATTAAAATTCGGGCAACTGGCCATAGCCATAATCTGGCCGCCATAAGGTTCCATCAGGATGACGCAACCCTTTCTATCAGCAAGATTCTCTTCTGCTATTTTTTGTATTTTTAAATCTAAGGTTAGTTGGATATCTTTGCCGTTTTTAGGGGGGCGAAAACCCAAGGCGCGCACAAACCTGCCCCGGCTGTCTACCTCTAAACTTAGGCCGCCTTCTTCTTGGCGCAGATAATAATCATATTTTTCTTCTACACCGCCGAAACCCACAGTATCCTTGGTTTTATAACCGTAATCTGATAATTTTGTCAGACGCCAACGGTCGATCTCATTAAGATAGCCCAAGACATGAGCGGCGAGCCTTCCATAAGGATACCTCCTCTGCGGTCGTGGTTGTATGACCAACCCATCAATATCTGATTTTGTCTCTTCAAGGATAATTGCCTTTTTAATATCTATATCTTTAGCAATAGCAAGGGCCGCGGATGAGGCAATAAAATTATTTTTAGAGGTATTTTTTGAATCCTCAAAATCTGTGCCTAAAATTTTGGATATATCCATCAATGTTTTATTAATTTGCCTTTTATCTTGGGGCATGATTATTACATCATAACAGAGCTTATTATCTACGATGATATTGCCGTAACGGTCAAAGATTCTCCCGCGGCTGCCTTCTTGGGGCAGGAGACGGATACAGTTTTTATTGCCTAACTCTCTAAATTTTTTACCGCTGATGAACTCAAGATAAAAAATATTCAAAAATAAAAATAAAAAAATGAAAATTATTATAAAGCCGATGGCCCTTGCTCTTATCATTCTATTTCTATGGGGTAAGGTAAGAATTTAAAAATCTTAAGCACCAGCGGCAGAATGGCTGTAGTGTAGAGCGATTCCAGAAATGTGACCCAGAAAAAAATTGCTAAAGGGGCAAGGGAATTACCTGAAACAAAAAATATAATCCTCGTGATAATACTATGCGATATGACAATAATAAATACCAGCGCCATACGTATGAGATTATTATCAAGGGGGATCTTTCTGGATATTTTCATAACCAGAAAAACCCAGAGAGGAAATAATATGGTATTTACGCCAAGTGAACTTGCGCCCAGGGAATCTTTTAAGATAGCGGCAACTATGCCTAAAGATAAAGCCCACTTTAGCTCAAAAATAAGACTGGCTAAAATTACGCTGATTAAAAGGAGGTCCGGTTTTACATTAAATATCTTGAGGGAATCCAAAAGTGTTACTTGAAGTATGCCCATAATAAGAATAATAAATAAATAAATTATTTTTCTTATATTCATTGCACGATTATCAGGACTTCCTCGATACTAGAAAGATTCACCGCGGGTTTTATGATTGCGTAACGGCTCAATCCAGAAAATTCCTCGCCTACATCTATTACCGTACCAATAAACAGGCCCTTGGGATATAGATCAGTCAAACCCGAAGTTATAATTGTATCGCCAGAGGCGATATCCGCCTCATAAGACAAATACTTCATCATCAAAGAACTTCCTAAAGTCCCGCAGACTAATCCTTCTTGACGGCTACGCTTGACTATGCTTGAGACTGCAAAATTGGGGTCATTGAGCAGCATTATCTTACTGGTAGACTTTGCAGTTTCGATAACACGGCCTACGAGGCCCAAATAATTAATGGCGATCATACCTTTATTTATCCCATGGTATCTTCCCTTATCAATAATAATCAAAGAAGACCAACTGTCCACAGAACGGCCGATAATCCTGGCTGCGATTACTTTATAAGGAGATTTTTGTTTAAGAGAAAGGAGTTCTGCAAGGCGCGTATTTTCAAGTGAAATCTCATCCAGGGTATTTAGTTTGTACTTTAAGAAATCTATTTCTTTTTTTAATCTTTCGCCCTGGACGAGATTACGATGATAAAAGATAATCCCCCTGGCTTCGCGTCTCAATAAGGTCAATAAATTAAGGGGATATTTGAAGGTATTTAATAAAGGGGTCCTTAAAACGGGGATTAGACTGGAAAGAAATACGAGCAGAAAAACACAAGAGAGAGAATAGGCTATGCTTTTCTTTTTGAATTTAAACACATCTTATTAAGTGCGTATCTCAGATTTTATCGGGACAGTAACTTTTTTTAAATAACGTATCTCATTCAAAACCTTACCCGTGCCCTGAGCCACGGCAGTTAAAGGGTCTTCTGCGATATGCACAGGTAGGCCTGTTTCCTCAGAGATTAATTTATCTAAACCTTTTAACAATGATCCGCCGCCGGCCATGACAATGCCACGCTCTATTAAATCTGCGGCTAATTCCGGAGGGGTCCTTTCTAATGATATCTTGGTTATTTCCAGAATAGCCCGTAAGGGTTCCTGTAACGCCTCTCTGATTTCTTCAGAAGTTATAGTGACACTCTTGGGAAGGCCGGCTACTAAATCCCTTCCTTTCACCTCTAAACTCATCTCTTCATCTTGCGGGTAAGCAGAGCCGATCTTTATTTTTATATCCTCAGCAGTGCGTTCGCCAACCATCAGATTATATGTCTTCTTTAGATATTCAATAACTGCTTCGTCCATTTCATCTCCGCCAATGCGTATGGACTTGGAAAAGACGATTCCTGCCAAAGAAATTACCGCAATTTCAGTCGTACCCCCGCCTATATCTATCACCATATTGCCTATAGGCTCCTGAATCGGGAGGCCTACTCCGATAGCCGCAGCAA
>CAYHAI010000115.1:0-6506 GCA_964354585.1 uncultured Planctomycetales bacterium | reverse complement strand
GCCAAAATTATCAATTGTTTATCCAAGACCCCTTCTTTTAAATCATGCGTGATTCCTATCTCTTTGGGTATCAGAATACCCGGTAAAAATTTAGTATTTATTCTTTTTTTATTTAAATACGCGACGTAATCGGAAAATGCGCCCCAGAGGGTCACCGAAAAACCTTTACGCTGCAATAGAATCGCCAGGGTAGTGCCCCATCCGCCATCGCCTAAAATAGCAATATTAAGTTTATCCATTAATAAAGATTTTTTAGAATTATTCTTTTAATTCTTTAAGAAAATGAATCTTGGGATATATATTGGTTAAATTCTTCTCTTCTCGAGTAACAAATTGAATGCCTACATTGTAACTATTGTTTTTTTTATGTTCTATTCTCACAACTTTGCCAATAATACCATTTTGATAAATTAGAATTCTTTTCTCTAAATCTTTGCAGATACTTAAGGTAGTCCGGTCAAAAGAAACCCATAATATATCATTAATTTTCACCTTATCTTTTATATTGCAGAGCAATCCTGCCTGGCTTATATCTGTAGTATAACCTTTAAGTAAATTTGAAATCGTCTTTTGTTTACATACCTTACAGGCAAGCGGCGCGGTATAATCTAATCTTATAAATTGTCGACGTTCTGGCCCTTTATATTTTTTTTGCATCGGCATCCTCCCGCAAGGCAAAAGGATTAAGCTTATTAGTTCTTAGCTTGGCCAATTCCCAGGCGTATTCGTAAAGGTGCAGGCCCTTACTCGCCGCGATAATTTCTCCGTCGCTGACGCCAATCTCTTCTGCCATATATTGTTTTACTAACTGCAATCCTCCTAGGTTAGAAGGAAATCCGCCCCAGAGGTCCCAAGAGCGAAAATATAAAATAAAATGTAACCTGCCATAACGCACCCTGGTATCGATAAGCCTTAGGCAGGGCGGGTCAACCAGCTTAATATCAGACGGCATACCAATTTCCATAATTGCCTGGTTTGTGCCAAATCCTTTTTCTTTATAAATCTTGATTACTTCTTCTATCTGATTTACATTTAAAGGCATTTCTTTAATCATTTCCTTGCTGTCGATAGTCTCCTTTATTTTTACCTTTGGCTCAACCAGCCTTTCTCCGTAAGTATAATCTTCTTCTTTAGTCTTTGCGCCAGTGAGAAGATAACTTAAATAACCCTGAATATATTCCATATCTGTAGGCACAGGGATACTCATGCCTTCGGGAATTATCGGGATAATCTGATGCGCCGGCTTGCTTACCTTGACTACCACAAAATCAAACTCCAGGCGTCTTTGGCCTTCATAACTGCCCTTGGTAATAGTATAGACATGGCCTTTTTCAAGAATCTCTGACAAGCACTGAAACCAGGCATCGTCTAAATCAAAGGCGTCAATGAAAACTGGCTTTAAAAGTTCTTCGGTCATAATATAATCTAGTTACTTTTTAGTTTTTTCCTGGGCTGTCTTCACAAACAACTTAAAACTACTCATTATCTGTGAAATTGGCATATTCTTGCCGATATAGCCAGAACAACCCAGTTCTTGAGACTTGGCAACTAATTCTTCATCATAGCCAAACCCCGTAATCATAATCACTATCAAATTGGGTTTTATATCTTTTATCTTTTTCAAGGCCTCCAGCCCCGACATGCCCGTTAGTTTTATATCTAAAAGCACAACATCAAAATCTTCCTTATCAATTATCTCTAATGCCTCCTCGCCGCTAGAAACACATCCCACAGTGCATTTTTCTTTTTTTAGCAAATCGCTGAATAGGTCTCTCACCGGCGCCTCATCATCAACTACCAATACTTTATAGAACATCTTTACTCTCCTTTAATGAGCAGATGAGTTACGGAGCGAAGAATGAGCGACGTAACTCATAGCAGCTGCTCTTAATTGTCTCCTGCGTCTGCGAATTAACCCCCCACCACTTTTTGAAAATGCACTTTTAGATTAAGTCAAAAGGTAAATTTTGTTATCAAGCCCAAATTTTAAAATCCACGCCATCTACAAAAAGTGGTGGGGGATAAGTTCGGCCAGACAACTTATGTTCGTAGCGAGCGCAAGCGAGCACTCCATAACTTATGCGCTCACTTAGGCCAAGGGTAATTTTATAATAAATGTTGTGCCTTTATCTACCTGACTTTCTATATCTATAGACCCATTATGGCTCTTGATGATATTATAACAAATGGATAAACCTAAGCCTGTGCCATCTTTTTTTGTAGAGAAAAATGGCATAAATATATTCTTTAAATTATACGGCGAAATACCACAACCAGTATCGCTTATTCTAATCTCGACAAACCTGTCCATAAAGTTGCCGGTTTTTATATGTAATTTTCCGCCCTCTGGTATTGCCTGATAGGCATTAATAAATAAATTCATAAAAACTTCCTGCAATTGGTTTAGGTCTCCTTTAACCGAGCGCAGGTCAGTAGCTAAATCTTTCACTATAGCTATTTTAGATGTGAGCGACTTATGATAAGATAGAAATGGCAACACCCCCTCAATAGCGTCATTTATATTTATGGTTTCTAACTTAGGGGGAGTCTGACGGGCAAACTTAAGCAGGCGGTCTACTAATTTTCTAATTCTATCTGCCTGCGCATTGATTATAACCAGATCCTTCCTTAAGTTATGAAATAACCCTTTTTGTTCTAATATCATCTCTAGCCTTCCAGATATAACAAATAAAGGATTATTTATCTCGTGCGCCATACCTGCGGCTAACTGGCCAATCGCGGCTAATTTCTCTGCTTGGAATATCTGATATTCCAACTTTTTTCTTTCTGTAATATCTTTGGCCATAAATATGTATCCGATGATCTTACCTTCTGTATCTAAGAATTTACCCGCGGTTAACATCACTGGAAACCTCTGGCCGTCTTTTTTAACAAGTTCTATCTCTGCTTCATATTCTCCGGCCTCTCTTACCCGCTCTAATATAAAAGGTAAATTAGATTTTGCATCTTCATCTGTATGCAGAATAGTTATATGTTTAAAAATAATCTCGTTTTTCTGCCAACCCAACATCACTTCAGCGCCCATACCAAAATAGGTGATATTTCCATCCAAATTAATCACATATAAGGCGTATTCTTTTATGCTGGAAAGGATATTCTTGAGTGTCTCGTCTATCTTTTTAAGGGAGGCATCCCTTTCCTTTAACTCTGTAATATCATTACCGACAAGGAAAATCCCTTCTAATTCTTTAGATTCTGACAAGATAGGGCTTATGCTCCAGGAAATAAGCCGTTCATTATTGTTGACGTCAACAATTACGCCTTCGAAATTATTCGACCTTTTATAGGTAATGGAATCATCCATAACTGCCTTGAACATCTGTTGCTTCATCGCCGTATTATCCTCATGGAATAGAACGGCTAACCAGTGCTTACCAATGATGTCTTTTTTTATCTTGCCGGTTACCTCTTCTATCTTTTTATTACCTATAACTATATTGCCATTCATATCTGAATAAAGCACAAGTAAATTAGTGCTATCAATTAACCTAGAAAGCGAATTTTCTGTTTCTTTGGTATTAAGATCCATATTTTCTCTGGAGCGGGTGATCGGAATCGAACCGACATATATAGCTTGGAAGGCTATTGTTCTGCCATTGAACTACACCCGCAAAAGCCTTCAATACGGCGGGAGAAGGCTATTGTTCTACCACTGAACTACTCCCGCATTATGGTGGGCAGGGTAGGATTCGAACCTACGAAGGACAAGTCCGCCAGATTTACAGTCTGGTGCGATTGGCCACTCCGCCACCTGCCCATATTTTCAAAGCCGACGAAGGGAATTGAACCCCCAACCTGATGTTTACAAAACATCTGCTCTACCATTGAGCTACGTCGGCATCAACTGCGCTTTTTTATCGCCTCTGGAATCTTCTCTATTATATCAGAGGCAATTAAACTTATTTGCGTTTTTTCTTTGGCGGCTAAATCGCCGGCTAAACCATGAAGATAAACCGCATATTTTGCCGCATTAAAAGCGCTTAAGCCTTGGCCTGAAAATGCCGCAATCATTCCGGTTAAAACATCGCCGCTTCCTGCTGTCGCCATTCCGGGATTGCCGGTTCTATTTGTGTAAGAATTACCTTGATAGTCTGCAACAACTGTATTGTGACCTTTTAAAACAACTGTAATTTTATAATCTTTAGCGAATTCTCTTGCAACTTCTTTTCTATTGTTCTGAACTTTATTTATACTTACGCCTAAGAGTCTAGCCATCTCGCCGGGATGGGGCGTTAATATCGTACATCGTACATCGTACATCGTACATCGTAAAATATTTAAATGACCAACTAAGGCATTAAGGCCATCGGCATCGATAACCGTAGGCTTATTTATTTTACTAATTATTTTTCTTACTAATGCCTGGGTTGACTTATTCCAAGAAAGGCCCGGGCCAACTACTAAGACATCAATATCTTTGGCAAAATCTTTTATCTTTTTATAACTACTAATGCTTAAGGTACTTTCTTTTGTCTGGGGCAAAGGTAGCGTCATTACCTCCTTAGGCTTTATTTTTATGATTGCGGAGTTTAAGCTTCCAGGTATGCCTAAGGTAACTAAACCAGCGCCTGCGCGCATTGCCGCTTGCGTACACAAAACTGCTGCCCCGGAAAATCTCGCTGAACCGGCTAAAATAAAAATATGCCCAAAGTCACCTTTGTGGGCATTAAGCCTTCTCTGTAATAATTGCGCTGGCAACCGCATAAGTCTTCACATGGGATATTGATATATGCACATCTATTTTTTTACTTCTGTTATTTAAAATCGCGCAGGAGGGCTTACCTTCTTTATCATTTAAAATTTGAACATCCTTCAAATTCAATTTCGGGTCTCCCATGGCCTTAAACACTGCTTCTTTAGCCGCGAACCTACCCGCCAGATGCTGATAGAGGCTACCCCTGGTCTTGGCATTCGCTAATTCTTCTTTGGTAAATACGCGATTTAAAAAAACTTCACCCCATTTTTCTACTGCCTGCCGCAGACGCCTGACTTCCGTTATATCCACGCCGGTTCCGATAATCATCTTATCAATACTTTCATCTCGCGAACTGCCCGCTGTAAACCTACTAATGCTGCCCGACAGACAATAGAGTAACCAATATTTAACTCTTCAATATCTTTTATTTTTGCTACCCTGGCAACATTATAATAATTCAAACCGTGGCCTGCATTGACAATTAAGCCTTTATCCTTAGCATAATCCACCGCCATTGCTAATTCTTTAAAATATTTTTCCTGCTCTTTTTTATTTCTAGCATCGGCATAGCGCCCGGTATGCAATTCAATCATTCCTATACCTACTTTTCCTGCCGCATCAATTTGTCTTTTATCCGGGTCAATAAATAAACTCACCACAATCCCCTGTTTTTCTAAGCGAGATAAAACTTGTTTTATCTTTTTAAAATGGGTTAACACATCTAATCCGCCCTCAGTGGTAATCTCCTGCCTTTTCTCAGGCACCAAAGTCGCCTGATCCGGCCTTACCTTACAAGCAATTTCCACAATATCACTAGCCACGGACATCTCTAAATTTAATCTTGTCTTCACCGACTCTTTTAAAAGATAAAGGTCTCTATCTTTAATGTGCCGGCGGTCTTCTCTTAAATGCACCACAATGCTATCTGCGCCGCTGGCCTCACAGACTAAAGCTGCAAATACAGGCTCCGGTTCTATGCCGTGCCGAATCTCTCTTAATGTAGCCAGGTGGTCAATATTTACGCCTAATTTCACATTAGTAATTGAATCTGCTTATCTCGCCCTGGACATAAAACCAAACGATAATTGCCAATGCCAGCGCAATAATTTTTAACCAAGGATGATAGGTAAAAAAATGTATAATCCGATAACCGAGACTGACTTTCTCTTTAGGCATTTTCTTTCTTAATTTTTATAATTTCTTTAATCTTAAAAATTAGGTCCTCTCGGCTTAAATCTTTATATAATTTACCTCGATAGACCAAAGACACATCTTGCCTTTCTTCGGAAACGATAATAATTATAGCGTCTGTTTCTTCGCTTAAACCTAAGGCTGCCCGGTGCCGGGTACCAAATATGCGGCTTAAATCGGGATTCTGTGTTAGTGGAAAAAGGCAACCTGCCGCCATAATCCGGCCGTGCTGGACAACCACCCCGCCGTCATGCAAAGGATTATTAGGCGTAAATATTGCCTGAAGCAAATCACTGGATACACGCGCATCAACAAGAACCCCGCTTTTAATATAATCGGTTAAGGGATCATTTTTCTCTATAACAATGAGCGCGCCGATCTTGTCTTTACAGAGATTCTCAGCCGCGCTGATTATTTCTTTTAAGAGATAATCCCACTCTTCTTTTCTTAAAGTTGCGCTAAAGAGGTGACGTTGGCCTAGCTGCGCCAGAGCCTGCCTTATCTCAGGGTGAAAGATAATTAATATGGTAATTATTGATATCGCAAATAATTTTGTGAGCAGCCAATCAAGTATCTGAAAATTTAATTTTTGAAATAA
>CAYHAI010000114.1:0-8768 GCA_964354585.1 uncultured Planctomycetales bacterium | reverse complement strand
CCTCTCATTCCGATGCTGACATTTACAAATGGCCTTTCTTTAATCTCTTTTCCCGCTTGGCCAGAAAGTTCAAAGGCTCTATCGATTCCCCGCATAGCGCTCTTTGCTACCTCTACATTCGCAGAAACATCTATACCTAATGCGCCGGCAAGCGTATATATTAACGACAACTTGTATACCTCGTCGCAATCTTCATTCCCGGCTCCGCAAACTATTTTGAAATAGCGGCGTTCGTTCAGTATCTTTTTTAACTCTTGGTACCTGCTCATATATAATTATTTATACCTTTATAAAATCTCTTGTAACTGGTAGGGGTGAGGATATGGATCCCCTCTTTTCCGCCAACGGTAAGATACTGGTCTATCTGTCCTAAAAATCTTAAATTCCATTCGTGCTTCTCTAGGATTAGCTCTCGATCATTGGCTTCTTCCTCTTTATAAAAATGGAATTTACCTTCGCTATCCGAGGCAAGATAACCATCCATCCCGGTGATAAATATCTGTCTTGCCCCCATAGCAATAGCCACGCCTAACAAAAGAACCGAAATAGTCCGGCAATTTGTCTGAATTACGCCATCCTCTATCCCGAATTCGTTATCCATCTCATCCAGATAATATAAAACTTCATAGTCCCTTCTGGTATATTCCTTGACCATGTTCTGCGGGATATACTGACCAATAAGCAACTTTGATCCCTGCGCAACCTGTTCTATATAATCTATAAATCTTCGTTTATTATTAAAGGCGTGATAATGAGGCACAAACATGCCCCCTAAGTAATTAGCCCCTAAAATAATAGGGTTGTGTTTTTTAATAAATTTATCGATCTGCTCTTTATATGTTTTTAAAGTTGGGCCATTGGCTAAAACCAGAAAATCCCTACCCTGGTGTCTTCCTAAATAAGATACCTTTACTTTTTGTGTTTTTATTTTCGCTTTCTTTTTATTATTCTCAAGTATAATACTTTTACGCTCACTCCCGAATATTCCCTTTTTTAATACATCTTCCAATGTATTTTTCGAAAATTCAGACGGGGAAATCTTCTTGATTATCTCAAGAATATGCCAGATATCTTCGATAGTATATTCCCGGCGTTCAACTAAATCTCTGGCATAATTGGGGTGGCATTTGAATATTCCGGAGAGCATATAAGGCAACTGATACCCCCAATGCGCCTGACGTTGGAATTCAATAAAATAACGATCGATTAGATTCAAAACAGGAATTACATTATATCTATCGTGATTTAACAATTCCATGTGGGACAAGATAGCTTCTAAGGGTAAATTTCCGGCACATCTTCCCATTCCGTAAACCGAGGCATCTACGATACCCACGCCACAACGGATCGCTTCAAGCGTATTGGCAAAGGCCATCTGTAGATTATTATGCGAATGAAACCCGATTTTCTTTCCGGTTACTTCCAATAACGGCTTCAGGAAGCCTTCGATCTGGCTGGGCAGAATAGAGCCATAGCTGTCCGCCACATAAATATAATCAATATCCGCATCTTTAAGTAAACAGGCAAATTCTTTACGTTCAACAGGGGTATAATTAGAATAACCCATCAGGTTGAGTGAAACCTGATAGCCTTTTTCTTTTATTTTTTCGCAAAACTTAACCGCTTCCTGTACCTTTGCTTTATGTACGGCAACCCGAATCATTTCGGCGAGGTTTTCTTTTTGCGGGCTAAGATCGCTAAAATCAAACTTCCCGTAGTCTATCATTAGCGCTATCTTGGCACCTGCTATATTCTCCGTTACTTCTCTTAAGTCTCCTTCTTCGGTAAATCTCCAAATTCCGTATTTTGCCCGCGCAAAATATTTTTCCGTTCCACGATAACCGAGCTCTATATAATCCACCCCTGCTTTAGAAATAGACCGATAGAGCTCTCTGACTACCTTCTTATCGAAATTCCAGTTATTGATATAACCGCCGTCTCTTATAGTACAGTCCAATATTTCAACATTTTGCGCCATTTTACTATGCCTCAAACTTTGCCTTAATCAAAAACAGTTTATTGTAAATATTTTCAACACCAATTAATTTTATTATTTCGGATCTCTCATATTTATTTAGATTGAATAAATAATATAGGCCAAGGGAAACTAAATATATTGCTGCCATCTCTAATAGGGTAAAATATAGATTTACTGGATAGAAATACTTTAAAACTATAGGACACAGAACTACTACAAACGCATATAACCAAAAATTCCTTTTTATTGCTTTATTAAAATACTCCTTAAATCTTACATTAAGGCTTCTTAGAGACAATCTTAAAATGAAAGGAACCCCTACTATCATAGAAACAGTTAATCCAATGGCTATAGCATTTATTCCTAAAACTCTAATTAAAGAAAAACTTATCAAGACATTTAAAATACCTATTCCCGTTTGAATAAAAAGCGGCCTTCTAACTATTCCTTTTGCTGAAAGCATGCCGCCTGCTAGCTCCAGAGTCCCATTAAAAAGCCAGAATAATATTATGATTCTGGCGGGAAGAATGCTTTCGCGAAAACTCGGCCCCATCCAATAATTAATAAATGGTTCAACAAAAAAGAACATTATTAAAACAATAGGCAAAAATACTGCAGACATATATTTAGTCCCTTTAAATAAAAGTTTCCTCTGCCCTTCAAAATCTTTTCTTCCCTCCATCTCTGAAGCAATAGTCCAAGGAGGAGCACCTATTGTTGAATTAATATTACGGAAATAATTTTGGATATTATAAGCTACCGCGTAAACAGTAACAGCAGCCACAGAAACAAAATGACCGATTATTATATTATGTAGATTAAATATTAGCATATTCAGAAGGGAACCAAGAAACATAAAGATGCTAAAGTTAAACATAAATTTAAAGGTCCCTAAATCTATATATGGGAATACTATTTTAAAATTAATCCTATTCTTTACTACAAGATAAGCAATAAGATATCCTAAAATCATAAGAAACTGAATAGTTATAAAGAACTGTACAATGCCATATCCTAAGGAGAACAAGAATATTGCTGCTAATACGGTCACGATCTGCTTAATAATAGTAATAATAGCGTCTATATTCCATAAATTTAAGCCCTGGATTGTACCACGAAATGTGCTAAGCGGCCAAATAAAAAGCGCTGATAAACCACCAACTATGAACAAGTGCTTAGCCATTTCTATTTTGGATATATCTATTTTAAAAAAATGATAGAAATAAATTGAACAGGTAAATAATATTAGCGCAACAATTATACCAATCAAACCATAAAACGAAAAAGAAGCATTTATTATTCTATTCACCCCTTCGCGGTCTCCCTTGCCATTATATTCTGAAACATATTTAGTTAATGCTGACATTACACCAAAATCAAAAAGACCAAAATAGCCGGTTATGGTTCCTACGATTAAATAAACTCCATAGACCTCTTTCCCTACACTTTTTACAATAAAAGGGAAAAGGAAAAAGGAAATAACTATTGTTATAATTTGATTTATGGCTAGAAAACTAATATTTCTTCCTATTATTCTGGCCTTGGACATATTAATTTACATTAACTATCGATCCTAAAATAAAAATTTTGCAATCCGCAATTTTATCCATTTTGGTATAAATATTCTTTTCAGCCGCGATGGAATGTGGGGAGAAATTTTATAAATGAAGGGTGAAATTTTATATGTAACTATAAACACGTACGCAAACAATAACTTAAACTTTTGATATTTTTTTCTATAATAATGTAATCTTACTTCTTTATATATAAGCCTATGTAAATTCTTCCATATCCTCTCGGGCATCTTAGTCAAATTTAAAATCGGCTTTCCGCCAAGCTCAGCGACTTTATCAAGATACATTTCCACGTCTTCAACTAATCTATTTTTTTTAACATATTCCCAAATGGGTGTTTCGGGTAAAGGTATCAAATAATTTAAAGAGTACTGATATGCGTCAAGATCCTTTAACAACTGAATTGTTTCATAGATGGTACTCAAGGTCTCGCTGTGAGAACCGATAACCAGTTGAACTGGACAATTTATTCCTATTTTCTTAGTTAATAAGCTTATATCTTTATTTAATTTACTAGTAACTCCTTTTCTATATTCTTTTAAGATCATATCCGATCCTGACTCATGGCCATAGCCAATTTCAATGCAACCGGTTTCTTTTAATCGACATAATATTGTTTCATTAATTTTATCAATCCTTGCCCCACCCACTATATAAAAAATATTCAGATTTTCATCTTCTAATGCATCACAAAATTCAGTAACCCATTCAGGCTGCGAATTAAACAATTCGTCGCAGAATAAAAATCCTTTAATATTATAAGTTTCCCTAAGAAACTTTATATGTCTCATGACATACGTAACGCTATGCTGCCTAATACCGTGAAGGTGTCTATAGCAAAAGAGGCATCTATGGGTGCAGCCTCTTGAAGTCATAATGGGCAAATAATATTGTCCATTTCCTATATTTTTCTCCAAATATTTCTCTACTTCAACAAGATGGTATGCAGGAACAGGAACCATATCGAGGTCTTCTATTTGGCTCGCGGGATTATTTTTTACGACCTCGCCGTTAAGCAAATAAGATATTCCGGGCAAATCATAAAATAATTCTTTCTGTTTAAACCTAATAAGAAAATTAGGCAACTTAACCTCTGTTTCCCCATGAAAAACCAAATCTACTCCTGTTTTAGTAAGTAACAACTCATAAACAGATGAAAGAGCGCCTCCGGCAATCTGAAAAATTTCAGGATATTTTTCCTTTATGCTCATAGAAAGTTTCTTCGTTCTTCCATACGAAGTGGCAATACCTCCATATCCAACAATTGAAGGTTTAAAATTTTCTATGGCTTTGAATATTTTATTAAAGTTATGAGAATCAAAATCTTTTAATTCAACGTCATCTAGATAAAGGTCTAACACTTCAGCTTTATGGCCGCATCTTTCAATAATCCCGCCTACGTATAACAAGGCTATGGGCAACATAAAACCGCCCCTGCCTTTTCTCGAAGGCACATTAATCAAAAGTATATTCATAATTCTTTTTTAGTCACAACGTTATACATTTCAATTTTTTCTGACCGATGACACCAGGGAACAAATTTCCTTTGCCCAAACGTCGATCCAATCTTTTCTTGAGTATCCATATTGGGCTAAAAAAGCATTCCTGGCATCCTGAACCTCTTTCGATTGCCACCACGTTAGGGGCTGGTCAAATATATCAATAATTTTTTTTGCCGCTCCTACGGGAGTTTTATGGAGTATCCCGGCATTTCTTAGCTTCTCAAAATATTTTTCTGCTTCTGGGCGCATCAACCAAACATTATCGTCCCAATATAAAATAGAAGGAACATTAATAGCCAATGCTTCAATAAATGAAGTTCCCGGATGATCAATTATTGTAAGTTTTATAGTCTGCATATATTCAATAATACCACCTTTATCAAGAAGGTTAATAGCAGGGTATTTTTTTAACAATCTTTCTTTTTCGCCCCAACCAAAATTGTGGTACGCATAAGGTCTATATATAACATTCTTTCTAATTTTATCTGGAATGCTATCAAATAACTTAATCTGGTCACTCAGGTACGATGCAAATTCCTCAGATTGTGGAACTGTAAAAAAACGATAGTAATATCTTACCTGTCCTGTCGATATGAAAAGAATCTGTTCCTTTGTGCAAAAATATGTATCTTTGATTTTAGAAAGACGCGGCGATGGAAGATTTTTAAGCTTTTTGTTCTCATGATGCTGGGATTCCCATCCCCAGACATAAAATTTGTCTTTTTCACAACTAATGTTTTCTGAAGGTAAAGCCAATAAATTGCCATAACTACTGCCGTGTTGGAAATCTATGGAATAAGCTCCTTTTGCTACCGCCTCTGCAGCAAAAAATTTAAACCTTTCATTAAAATACCATCCTACAGCAGAACCGATTATCTTTATACGCCCTGAATTTACGATATCATCTTTATAAAATTTATAATTTTCCATATAAATCATTGGCATGGCTTCATGAATTATCCTATAAAGCAGCGATTGAAACACATCGGGGGCATTCTTCAGCTTAACTTTTTGTCTCAACTCGCTAGAGTAATTGTTTTCTAAAGAAGTTTCTTCTTCGGAATATTCAAAAATTATAAAAGATATCTTATTAAATCCTGTTTTTAATTTAAGCCGCAAGAAGTCATAAAAGCCCAGATGATACATATCGGTTAAAATCAAGGGGCATTTTAAAAAAGAATCTATCCTTCGTAAGAGCCTATAGAATATCTTGAATTTCCAGCCATATTCGCAGGTATTGGTATGTTTTATCTTAGAACCGAATTTTAATTCTTTCTTTATTTCTATTATCTTTTGTGGACATAATTCATGAGCTATAAGACTGAATAGTTTAAGATTATAATAATCATCGTTTACCTTGGCGGTTGCGCCAGCAAGAAAATCAAACGTGTCTATAGATGTTAGATTACATCGTTCTTTTGGAAGTACATGCATATAGAAATCCGGAAACATCTCAAGGACGTTTTTTATTCTCATATATCTCTCATAAAAAACTCCAATGAAATGTAATAACCAAGGTCCAATGAGTATTCGCCAATACCTGACAGGGTAAGTTGATTGATGTATAGAGTTTAAAATATCCGTTAATTGAAGAAGTAAATTTTCATAGATACTATTGCAATAATCCGCAGCTTCTTTTATTTTTGTAGTTGGTTTCCATGGAGAAGGAACTAAAGTATAACTCTTGCCCTCAAGTAGTTTTTTATTTTTTTCAGAAGTGAAACACCATGGACCTAAAAGCAGAAGGTTGCTGTCTAAATCCCAAATTTCCGACATACCAGTTGTGGTTAAATATGGCTTCATGGCATATATTAATACGTTTTCCCCATCTAAAAAATTGAATGAACCCGTTCGTTTAAAGAATTCGTTCTGTTATAGCTGCAGCTATCCGCGTAGCCCCTCTTCCATCTATCAACCGCTTACCTGCTGAGCTCATTTTTCTTCTCAAATCTACGTTATTCATGAGTTTAACTAACGATTTTAGTATCTCTTCGGAAGTGACGTTTTTCCCGAAACCTAAATTTATTCCAAATCCTTCTTTCTGCATTCTTTGTGCAGTCGGTTCTTCAAAAGTATCTCCGCAAACAACGATAGTAGGAATACCTAAACATGCGAGCTCAAAAAGAGTATAACCTCCGGCACTGACTGCCAAATCAGCCTTAAGCATGATATCCGAAAGGTCATCTCTATCTTTTACAATGGTGAATGCACGCGGAGCAGATTTTAATGCCTGATCAAGCTCTGCATAGTGAGAGAAATTTGGCCCGATAATAACATCAACTGCTATACTGTCCGGCAGAGAATATAACGCCTTTATAATCTTGGGCGTAAATCCATAAGTATCGCTGCCTCCTTGGATAATAAGGATAACGCCTGCTGTATTAGTCACCCTTTTTTCTAAAACATGTTTCCTCTGAAATGTATCGGCTAAAGGGATAAACGATAAGTCAGTATATGCTTCAGAAATGGGGTAAAGCACATTAAACCGTAAATCTGCCATTCTTGCGCTGCTGCCGGTATCTTCTATAGTTACGAGTAGCTTTACGTGTCTTCTAAAAATATCTGCTTCAATTTCCGGCGTGTTAAGCTGGTTCAAAATCGCAATATCAAATTTTACCTCCCTGACAATACTGTCTATCTCTGAAACCTTTTGGGCAAGATTACTTTTAAAACCACACCCAGAAACAAAATCGATAACGTTTTTATTATTATTTATAATAAAATGGATATCGTAGCCCTGGCTTCTGAATTTTTCGGCCAAAGCAATGCTCGAGGTGACATCACCTATACCCTGCTCGTGGCTGCCTTTGGTCTTGAATAATACACGTACTTTGTTCATTTGCTAAACCTGCCGCGCAAAAAGTCCCGAAGAATCTTCTCGCCATCGGTTCTTTTCCATGCCCATCTGCCTATTATCTTCTCCACATCTCTTATTTGCCTGACCATTTCTTTCAATTCTTTGGGCTCCAACGAAAGAACGTGATCTGTACCCAGATATCCCTTTCCAGATTTAAAAAGCTCTATAGGTATCTTTCTATTTAGCGTAAAATGTTTCTCAATAACATGCGCACCCATCGCAACTGCCACAACCGGTGGTAAAATCTCACACGTATGATCTGAATAGCCGATTTTGTGCTGCGGAAAGGTCTTCATGAGTATCCGCATCATATTCAACCGCGCATTCTCTATAGGTAAAGCCTTCAAGCCTCTCTTTTCAAGGAGCGGCCCGGTAGGATATTCCGATATACAATGCATGATATATAAATCCTTGATTTTATTCAGATGTTTAACTACCCGTTTCACTTCATTAAGGGCAGCCATCCCCGTTGAGATAAAAACCTGCTTGAAATTCTGATTAACAAACTTAACGAGTTTTAAGTCGGCGACTGAACTGCTTGCAATTTTCACATGTTTACACTTAAAATCTACGAGCCAACGGCACGTTTTTTCATTCTCCGGAGAAAAAAGAATATTTACACCTATTTCCTTTGCAGTTTTAATCAAATAATCTATTTTACCAGGAGTGAGGGAGATCTTTTTAAACCAGTCTTTCTCCGGGTCATCCTCAGAGATTGTTTCATAATCGAGAGTCTGGAATTTTGCAAAATCACACCCGGACTCTTTTGCTAGCCGCATCATCTCCTTGGCAGTAGCAAGGCTTCCGTTAAAACACTCCCCACTTTCAGCAATAATAATGGTATGTGACATGTTGCG
>CAYHAI010000113.1:0-8813 GCA_964354585.1 uncultured Planctomycetales bacterium | reverse complement strand
AAGGAACTCCTAACTCAATAATATCCACGCCAATTTTGCTAAATTCAAAAATCAGTTTTTCGCTAATGCTTAAATTAGGATACCCGGCAGTAATAAAAGCAATAAATGCCTTTTGATTGTGTTTTTTTAATTCTCTGAATTTAGCATCAATTCTATTCATAGTCTTATCCTAACTTTAACTTTTGCGCCACTATATCTGTATCTTTATCGCCCCTTCCCGAAAGACAAATAATAATAATGGAATCTTTTCTTATTTTTCTCTTCATTTTCTTTAAATAAAAAATTGCATGCGCTGGCTCAAGCGCGGGGATTATTCCTTCTGTTTCTGATAACAATTTAAAACCTGCTAATGCCTCTTTGTCGTTAACCGCCACATAACAAGCTCTACCTATCTTTTTATAATAGGCATGTTCCGGGCCTACCCCCGGATAATCTAAGCCCGCAGCAATAGAGTGGGCCACTTTTACCTGACCAAATTTATCTTCTAAAAGGTCGGATTTTGAACCGTGCAAAACACCGGGTGAGCCTGCGACTAAAGTAGCGGCGTGTCTACCTGAAGCCAAACCCAGGCCGGCTGCTTCTACGCCGATAAATTTTACTCTTCTATCCTTAAAAAAAGGATGAAATAGCCCCATGGCATTACTACCGCCACCGACGCAGGCCACTAAATAATCCGGCAATCTCTTTTCTTTTTTAAGAATCTGCTGTTTTGCCTCGCGGCCAATTACCGATTGGAAATCCCTGACCATCATCGGATAGGGATGTGGCCCAACAACAGAACCAATAATATAATATGTATTGCGCACATTAGTCACCCAATCCCTTAAGGCCTCGGTCGTAGCATCCTTTAATGTTTTCGAACCGCTGCTTACCGGAATCACCCGGGCACCCAATAACTTCATGCGAAAGACATTTAATCTTTGCCGGACAATATCTTCCTCGCCCATATAAATATCGCATTTCAGCCCAAACATCGCGGCCACAGTAGCAGTGGCTACACCGTGTTGGCCTGCGCCGGTCTCGGCAATAATGCGGCTCTTTTTCATCCTCAAGGCAAGCAATATCTGGCCCAAGGTATTATTTATCTTATGCGCACCGGTATGCAACAGGTCTTCTCTTTTTAGGTATATTTTATTTATACCTAAATATTTACTTAAATTCTGCGCAAGATATAATGGTGTGGGGCGGCCTGCATATTCCTTGAGATAATAATCGAGCTGTTGGATAAATCTTTTATCTTGCCTTGCTTTTTTATATTCTCTTTCTAACTCATCTAAAGCATAAATCAGCGTCTCAGAAACAAACCTGCCGCCAAAACCATTAAAATGCCCTCTCTTATCTGGTAACATATTGACCTCTCTTAAAAGGTAATCTTATAATTCTGCGGACCAAGATGTAAAAAATCCCGCAATCTCTCCCATAATGCTCTAAATATCTCGCCAAATTCTCTCAATATTCCTTCTATACCTTGACCGATGAAAGGAGGAGAAGAATAGGGTAAAGTTGACCCGGCAAAAAATATTTTGCTTATCATTAACTTAAGCAGAAAAAAACTTAGGTAGATAAATAAAATTATCGCTAGAATGAACACAATAATTGCGAGGAAGCAGCCTAAAAGACAGTTGAGCCATTTCTTCTTTTTCTTCAAGAACTCGCCGCAGAAGCGGCATTTTATGGCATCATCCTGTATCTCTTCCGCGCAATAGGGGCATTTTTTCATAACTTTTTATTTCCTCAATGAACTCTTTTACCTTCTTATGGTCTTTCTTGCCCGGTTTAATTTCTACTGAACTGGAAACATCTACCCACGTCGGCCGAAGAATCTTTATTGCCTCTCTCACATTATCTTTAGTCAAGCCGCCGGATAAGAATATTGGCCGGTCTATCTTATCTATTATACGTCTGATTATCTGCCAGTCAAATCTTCTCCCTGTGCCGCCTACTTTAGAATTTAGGAAGGTATCAAAAAGATAGGCAAAGGTTTTATATCTTGACATATTCTTTAATCCTATGCCATCCTTTACCCTAAAGGCCTTGATTATTTTATAATCTCCGAACTTTTTGCAAAATCCTGGCGATTCGTCTCCATGAAATTGCAATATATCAAGTCTGCACAATTTAGCAATATCTTTTATGGTTTTTTCTCCCGCATTAACAAATACACCGACTCCTGCCACCTGTTTCGGCAATTGCCGGATTATCGCTGCGGCTTTCTGCGGCGCAATATAACGCGGACTCTTTGGATAAAATACAAACCCCAAGGCATCCGCGCCCGCCCCTACCGCGGCGCTTGCATCTTTTAAATTTGTAATTCCGCATATCTTAATTTTTGTCACTATCAATTAACTGAAAACTCCATCCCGACTCGTAAGATACGTCGGGATAAATTCGGCCATATAACTTACGTCGCTGCGAACAAAACGAGCACTCCGTAAGTTATGGCCTCATTTACCACCCCATCAACTCTTCCACTTTTTTCTTCATATCCTGCGCCTGCATAAAGGCCTCGCCGATTAAAACCGCACTTACGCCTAAAATTTTTAAGAATAATACGTCCTGATAAGTCTTAATGCCGCTTTCCACTACTACCACTTTATCTTTTGGAATTAAAGGGAACAATTTCTCTGTAGTTTTAAAGTTTACTTCCAGCGTGTGTAAATCACGGTTATTTATGCCGATCAGATTTACGGATTTTAATTTTAATACTTTTTTTAATTCTTTCTCGGTGTGTACCTCCACTAAATAACTTAAGCCCAATTCCGAAGCGATCTGCATTAATTCCAGTAATTTCTCCTGCGTCAATAAATCCGCAATTAAAAGAATGGCATCTGCGCCAAAATAGCGCGACTCATAAATTTGATATGGTTCTAAGATAAAGTCCTTTCTTAAGATCGGCGCATCAATTAAATTCTTAACTTCATTTATGTATGTAATATTGCCGGAAAAATAATCTTCTTCAGTTAAAACTGAGATTGCCTGAACCGCTGCTTCTTTATAGGCCGAGACTATTTCCGTAAGATTAAAATTTTCGCGAATTACGCCCTGCGAAGGCGAGGTTTTTTTTATCTCGGCAATCAAAGAAATCTGGCCGCGCTTAGTGATTGCTTCTCTAAATGGCCGCGTCGGCGCAAGACCTCCAACCTTGGCTTTTAAGTTTTCTTCGCTAAACTGTTGTTTAGCCAAAAGGATCTTTTCTTTCTTTTTCTGAATAATTTCTTCGAGAACGTCGGGCTTTTTCATTGATTTGAATATTCTTTTAATAATTCTAATTTTTTAAGTGCCTTACCAGAATCTATGGATTCGGTAGCTAGGTTTATTGCTTCCTTTATTGATTTGGCTTTATCTGCGATATATATGGCAGCGGCAGCATTTAATAAAACGATATCGCGCCGAGGGCCTGCTTTTCCATTTAGAATATCAAATAAAATCTGGCTATTGCCAAGAGCATCGCCGCCGCTTAAATCTTCTAATTTAGCCCGCTTGAAGCCGAAATCTTCAGGGCCTATGTAAGAACTCTTGATTTTACCTTGCTCGGCTTCGCAAATATAGGTTTTGGCAGTAGTAGTTATCTCATCTAAGCCGTCCTCTCCATGAACAACCAAGGCATGCACCGTGCCTAGCTTATTTAATACCTGGGCTAAAATTTCTACCCAATGCTTATCGTATACGCCCACCAATTGATGCCTGGCGCCTGCGGGGTTGCTTAAAGGGCCTAAAAGATTAAACATCGTGCGTTTACCAATTTGTTTTCTTGCCGGCATTGCATACTTCATTGCCGGATGCAGATTAGGGGCAAAGAGAAAGGCTATGCCAATTTCATCCAGACAGCGCTCTAATTTTTCTGGCGGTAAATTGATATTTATACCTAATTTCTCTAATATATCCGCGCTTCCACAGCAACTTGAAACAGAACGATTGCCGTGTTTGGCCACAGTAATTCCGCATCCCGAAGCGACAAAGGCAACAATAGTGGAAACATTAAAAGTGCCTGATTTATCCCCGCCTGTGCCACAGGTATCCAGAATAAGTTCCTGCCGGGTATTTATTTTGGTCACATAACGGCGCATAACCGATACTGCGGCAGTTAATTCTTCTGTTGTTTCTCCTTTATTGCTTAAGGCCAACAAGAAAGAAACTATCTGCGGCGTCTCTACTTTCCCGGTCATAATCTCTTCCATCACTGCTTGCATTTGCTCAGCAGATAAATCGCTATGTTTGGAGATAATTTCAATTGCTTCTTCTATCATAAATTCAAGAAAATCGCTTCGCGATAACTTACTGCGATTTTCGCAGTGGGTGATTTTTATACTTTCCTATACCCCAAAAAATTACCAAGAATATCCTTGCCTACTTTAGTTAATATTGACTCCGGATGAAACTGCACTCCCCATAAAGGATAATTTTTATGTTTTAAGCCCATAATCTCTTTATCTTTTGTCCAGGCAATGATTTCTAAATCCTCGGGTAAACTTTTTCTTTCCACTATCAAAGAATGATAACGCGTGCCTATAAAGGGATTGGGAATGCCTTGAAAGATAGTTTGTTTATTATGATAAATAAGCGAAGTCTTGCCGTGCATCAGTTTCTTTGCGCCGATAATCCGGCCTCCGTAGACATAACCCAAGCATTGATGACCAAGACAGACCCCTAATATGGGAATTAAACCGGCAAATTTTCTGATTACAGCGCAAGAAATACCGGCATCCTCTGGCCTGCCGGGCCCGGGCGAAATCACAATTTTTTTCGGTTTTAACTGCTTAATTCTCTCTATGCTGATCTTATCATTCCTAAATACCTTGATATTTGCGCCTAATGCGCCGAAATACTGCACCAGATTATAGGTAAAGGAATCGTAGTTATCGATCATTAAAATCATATTTTTATTCCTTCTCTCTCCAAATCTTAGCCCCTAATATTTGTAACTTTTTTTCCAAATTCTCATACCCGCGTTCTAAATGATAAATCCTGGAAACCGAAGTTTTGCCACGAGCGATTAAACCTGCCAATACCAAACAGGCAGAAGCGCGTAAGTCTGAAGCCATTACCGGTGCGCCTGAAAGATGCTTTACGCCTTCCACAATCGCATGCGGACCTTCCCTTTGGATATGCGCGCCCATACGATTAAGTTCAGCCACATGCATAAATCTATCCGGATAAATCTTCTCGGTAATCACGCTGATGCCCGGCGTTACCGTCATCAGGCTCATTATCTGCGCCTGCATATCAGTAGGAAAACCCGGATAGGGCAGGGTAGTCACGTTTATGGGGCTTAGTTTCCTTTTAATATGCACACGCACAGAACTATCGGTCTTGGTTATAGAAGCGCCTGCCTCTTCTAATTTATCAATCAGCGCACCGAGATGCTGATAAAAAACATTTCTGATGAGGATGTCGCCTTTAGTAATTAAAGAGGCAACCATAAATGTTCCTGCTTCTATACGATCAGGTATGATATGGTGTGTTGCGCCGTTTAAATGCCTTACCCCTTCTATCTCTATTATCGGAGTACCGTGGCCCTTGATCTTGGCGCCCATCTTCAGTAAAAACTCGGCTAAATCTACTACCTCTGGCTCGCAGGCAGCAGACTCAATAATGGTCTTACCTTGGGCTAAAACTGCTGCCATCATTACATTATCTGTAGCCAAGACCGATGAGCCGTAAACACCCCCTAAATATATATTATTACCCTTTAGTCGAGGCGCCTTGACGACGACATAACCTGACTCTATATTAATCTGGGCGCCCAGGGCCTTTATTCCCTTAAGGTGTAAATCTACCGGCCTGATGCCGATAACGCAGCCTCCCGGCAAAGATACCTTTGCCTTTTTAAACTTACCCAGAAGCGGCCCTAAAACGCAGAAAGAGGCGCGCATCGTAGAAACCAGTTTATAATCAGCGACGAAGTTTTTGTGTCTGGTGGAGTTAACAGTTACTATGCCCTTATTCAGTTCGGCATTCTTACCCAAAGAACGCAAGATTTTAAGCATGGTGTTGACATCGGCTAAATTGGGCACGCCTTTAATTACGCAAGGCTCATCGGTTAATAATGTTGCTGCTAATATCGGCAATACCGCGTTCTTGGCGCCTGATATTTCTACCTCGCCCTTTAATCTTGCTCCACCTTCAATAATTAGTTTATCCATCGCCTTATTTTTTTTGCGCTACAACTACTCTGTCTATATTATTATAATCCTTAACCACCTCTATTATCTCAAAATTTCCGTATTTTTGAAAAATATTTTTTACCTCCCCCATCTGGTTAAACCCTATCTCCATAATTAAAAACCCGCCTTCTCTTAAATAGTCAGGCGCCTGTTTAATTATCTTACGATAAAAATCTAGCCCATCTCTGCCGCCATCCAAGGCAACCCGCGGCTCATAGCTTATCTCGGGCTGTAATTTCTCGATCTCGGCAGTAGGGATATAAGGAGGGTTGCATGCGGTTATATCGTATTGCGTATTGCGTATTGCGTATTGCGTAAATAAATCACTGTTAATAAACCTAATTTTTTTATTAACATTGTGCAAATTAGCATTATCTTTGGCCATTTCTAAAGCTTCCTGCGATATATCCGTTGCGGTTATGCCACATCTAGATAAATATTTGGCTAAACTTACCGCAATACAACCAGAACCGGTGCCCAAATCTAAAATATTAAAACTGGTGACCTGGTGACCTGGTGACCTGGTGACATATTTTATAGCTGTCTCAACTAAAATCTCAGTTTCTGGCCTAGGTATAAACACATTTTTATTTACCTTAAACTCTAATCCCATAAATTCGGTCTTGCCTAATATATAATCTATAGGCTCGCCAGTAATTCTTCTCTTTAATACCGAAGAGATTAAATAAGATTTATCTTTATCTAAAACTCTGTCTTTATCCAAATATAAAGACGCCCTATCGCAATTGAAAATTTGCGTAAACAGTAATTCCGCTTCAATCATTTAACTTTTCCTTGCGCTGCTTTTATCAGAGTATTAGAAAGTTCATCTAAATCTCCCTCCAGTGCTGCCTCTAATTTATGCAGGGTTAAATTTATGCGATGATCGGTGATACGGCGGTCAGGAAAATTATAAGTGCGTATTTTTTCACTGCGGTCTCCCGAACCAATTTGAGATTTTCTCGCCTCGGAGATTTTTTTAACTTCTGCCTGTTGTCTCATATCCAGCAAACGAGCCCCTAAAATCCTCATCGCCTTGGTTTTATTTTTTAATTGCGAGCGTTCATCCTGACAGGCAACCGCAATGCCTGTAGGTAGATGCGTAATCCTCACCGCAGAATCAGTCTTCTGCATATGTTGGCCTCCGGGCCCGGAAGACCTATAGGTATCTATTCTTAAATCTTTTGGCTCAATCACAAAATCTATATCTTCAGGTTCGACTAAAATTACAACTGTAGCCGTGGAAGTATGAATACGGCCCTGCGCCTCCGTAGTAGGCACACGCTGCACCCGATGCACGCCGCTTTCAAACCGAAGTCTCTTATAGGCATCTTTACCTTTTACGCTAAAGATTATTTCTTTAAAACCCCCGAGTTCATTGGCGTGCACTGACATTGGCTCTATGACCCAGTTCTTCCTGGCAGCATATTTGGTATACATCCGATAAAGGTCTGCGGCAAATAAACTCGCCTCCAGGCCGCCTGTGCCTGGGCGTATCTCGACGATTATATCCCGGCCTAATTCTTTATCTTCGCCGGCTAAAATATCTTTAAGTTTTTGTTCTAAATCTACTTTTTTATCCTTTAGGTCACCAAGTTCATTCTTGGCTAATTCTAAAAACTGCTGGTCGTGTTTTTCGCCAAGCACAATCTCCAATTCTTCTATTTCCTTGGTTAGTTTTTTATGCTCGCGAAACAAAGATACGGGCTCTTTTAAATCCGATAACTCCTTGGCATACTTATTGTATTGCTCCTTATCGGAAATAATCCCGTATGAGGCCAAGAGATGCTCTAATTCCTGATAACGGTTTTCTATTTTCTCTAATTGTTCAAACATATTTAATTACTTTTTACCGTATTTTCTCATGAATTTATCCACCCTACCGGCAGAATCCACAAACTTCTGTTTGCCGGTAAAGAATGGATGGCACTTCGAGCAAATCTCCACTCTGATATTTTGCTTGGTAGAGCGCGTATGGATAGTCTCGCCGCAGGCGCAAACAATTGTGCTCTCTTTGTAATTGGGATGTATCTTGTCTTTCATTTTTATTTCCTCCCGCTTTATTACTGGTTCATACTGTTTAAAAATTCTTCGTTATTCTTGGTCTTGGAGAGTTTCTCAATCAACAACTCCATGGCCTCCACATTATTCAATTCATTCAAAACCTTTCTTAATATCCATATCTTCTGCAATTGTTCTTGTTTCACCAACAACTCCTCGTGCCGGGTATTGGAGCGTTTTATATCCATAGCCGGGTAAATCCGGCGTTGAAAGAGATTTCTATCGAGCTGTAATTCCATATTGCCTGTGCCCTTGAATTCTTCAAAAATAACATCATCCATACGGCTGCCTGTTTCTACTAATGCCGTGGCAATTATAGTCAGGCTGCCGCCTTCCTCCACTGCCCGGGCAGCGCCAAAGAACCGCTTGGGTTTTTGAAGGGCATTGGAGTCTATACCGCCAGAAAGAACTTTGCCACTGTGCGGGATAACAGAGTTGTAGGCCCTGGCCAAGCGCGTGATACTATCCAGAAGAATGACCACATCCCTCTTGTGCTCGACTAATCTTTTGGCTTTTTCCAGAACAATCTCTGCTACCTGCACATGCCTCTCCGGTGGCTCATCAAAGGTAGATGAGATTACCTCGCCC
>CAYHAI010000112.1:0-3524 GCA_964354585.1 uncultured Planctomycetales bacterium | reverse complement strand
GAAACTATGAGAATGGCGCCGAAATACATTATTTCGGCATCCATTAAGTTTTTCATTAATGAAAAACTTAATGGAGCGGCGGACGGGATTTGAACCCGTGCCATCCTGCTTGGCAAGCAGGCATTCTACCGCTGAATTACCGCCGCGTCGCTCACTATAACACCGTAAATGCGGACGGAGGGAGTTGAACCCCCAAGGGTTGCCCCATATGGTCCTAAGCCATACGCGTCTGCCAATTCCGCCACGTCCGCGTCACTACCCAACACAAATAACTGACGTATTTATGAACGCGTGTGAGAAATTTTTGACAAAACTTCTCTGTAGCGGGTGGCTTGGGTGTCCCGCTAAAGGCGGGATACCCAAGACAGGACCCGCTACTTCACAAATAGCAAATTCCTGAGCCTCCCGAGACTCGAACTCGGCACAGGCGGCTTAAAAAGCCGCTGCTCTACCAGATGAGCTAGAGGCCCGAATTTAAAACTCTAATATTTCTTTTTCTTTATTCTTTAGGATTTCGTCAATCTTAGCGATATATTTATCTACGAGTTTCTGCAGTTCGTCAATGCCCCTAAATTTATCGTCTTCAGGTATAACTTTATCTTTTTCTAACTTTTCTAAAGCCTCTTTTGCCTCCCGCCTGATGGTGCGCAATGACACCCTGCCCTCTTCGGTCATTTTATGTACCACCTTGGCAAGTTCCTGACGTCTTTCTTTAGACAAAGGCGGAATAGAAAGTCTGACTAATTTTCCATCATTGGAAGGAGTAATGCCTAAATTGGATTTCATAATCGCCTTCTCAATTTCTGCAATTGCCGTGGGATCCCAGGGTTGTATCACCACCAAATGCACATCCGGCACAGAGATAGAGGCTAATTGCTTTAAAAGAGTAGGCGTTCCATAGTAATCAATGTGTAAGCCCTCTACCAGACTGGGGCTTGCCCGTCCTGTCCTTATTTCAGAGAATTCCCTTATTACTGACTCCACTGCCTTTTTCATTTTCTCTTCGGTATTATGCAAAATTTCTTTGGTAGTCATGGCCTGTCTCCCTGTTTATTGCACAATGGTGCCGATTTTTTCACCCAGCACCACGCGTTTAATATTGCCTTCTTTAGTAAGATTAAATACCACAATGGGTAATTTATTATCCATACACAGGCTCACGGCCGTGGCATCCATCACCTTGAGGCCTTTATTTAATACATCAATGTACTTTAACTTGCCAAACTTCTTTGCCCCTTTTACCTTCAGCGGGTCGGCAGAATAAACTCCGTCTACTTTAGTGGCCTTTAATATCGCATCGGCATTTATCTCCATTGCCCGAAGCGCGGCAGCAGTATCGGTAGTAAAATAAGGATTGCCCGTTCCTGCCACAAATATGACCACGCGGCCTTTTTCTAAGTGCCTGATGGCGCGCCTGCGGATATAGGGTTCGGCAATCTTCTGAATTTCTATAGCCGTCATTACGCGCGTAGGCATATTCATTTTCTCCAAGACATCCTGTAAGGCTAAACCATTTATTACCGTGGCCAGCATCCCCATATAATCAGCCACAGAGCGGTCCATCCCTAACCCCCGCGAGGCAACGTTTTCCTGTCCGCGAAAGATATTGCCTGCGCCCAGGACAATGGCTACATCTACATTCAGGCTTCTGATTTCTTTGATCTGACGGGAAAGAGAGACTAATACCGTATGGTCTATACCGTGGGATTTTTTGCCTTGCAGGGCCTCGCCACTAAGCTTCAGCACTATTCTTTTATAGACAGGCCGACTCATTTATTCGCCAACTCTATAACGTACGAATCTACGAATTACCACATTCTCGCCAATCTTGGCGATCAGGCTTGCTAAATAATCTTTTACCGTAATATTGAGGTCTTTAACAAACGCCTGCTCTAATAAACAATTTTCCTTCAAAAAAAGTTCTTTGTCTTTCTCTTTCTTCATAACTTCACCAGGCACATCTTCTCTTTTTATATATAAAGGGTTAGAGGCGGCTATCTGCATGGCGATATCTTTAGTAAACTGGCAGAAATCGCTATTTTTGGCCACAAAATCTGTCTCGCAATCCACTTCTAACAACACGCCAATTTTACTGCCTAAATGCACGTATGCCTCAATCCTGCCTTCTTTAGCGATGCGGCCTTGTTTTTCCGCCGCAATCTTTAAGCCGCGCTTACGCAATAATTCCATTGCCTTAGGCATATCTCCTTTGGCTTCTTCAAGCGCCTGCTTACAATGCGCAATGCCGGCAGAGGTTAAATTCCTTAATTCTTTGATTGAGTTTACAGATATTCCCATTTCCTACTCACGCCTTTCTTCTGGTCTTTAGTTTTTCTTCTGCAGTTTTACTTACCCGCGCTCTTTTGGCCGATTTAATTTCTTCCGCAACAGGTTCGGTAGTCTCTACTATTTCTTCTATTTCTTTTATCTTTATTTCTTCTTCAGGCAGCAATACCGGCTCTTCCTCTTTCTTTTCTTCCTTTATGGCCACGCCTTCCTGAGAAAGATAGGATAAGAATTTTTTTCTTCCTTCAATTACCGCATCCGCGATAAAAGTGGCCACCATGCGTATGGCTTTAGTGGCATCATCGTTACCGGCAATGGGATAGGTAAGCGGATCCGGATTAGAATTAGTGTCAATAAGGCCGATGACCGGTATGCCTAAACGTTTAGCCTCGCGCACCGCGGTCTCTTCCTTCTTGGTATCCACAATAAATATGGCCTTGGGCATGCGTTCCATCTGGACGATCCCCGAAAAATTCTTCTTTAATTTGCCCAACTCTTTCTCTAAATGCGCTATTTCCTTTTTAGTCAGTTTCTGGAAGGTGCCGTCCTCTTTCATTTTTTCTATGTCTTTGAGGCGATTGATGCTCTTTTTTATGGTGGCGTAATTAGTCAGTAGGCCGCCTGGCCAACGCTCAGTAACATAATACATACCGCAGCGAATTGCCTCCTGCTGCACCGCCTCTTGCGCTTGTTTCTTGGTTCCTACAAATAGCACATATTCGCCCTTTGAGGTAATCTCCAGTAGATAATCCCGCGCCGCATTGAGGCATTCTTCAGTCTTTTCTAAGTCAATGATGTAAATGCCGCTTCTTTGCCCAAAGATAAACCTTTTCATCTTGGGATTCCAGCGCTTAGTCTGGTGTCCAAAATGCACTCCTGCTTCTAAAAGTTGTTTAATTAATTCTGAAGGCACAGTTTTTATCCTCCTTTAATGAGCACATAACTTACGGAGTGCTCGCTTACGCTCGCTACGACGTAAGTTATAAGTGCGAATTAACCCCGCCTCTTGCATTCTGCAAGAATGCGGCGGGGTAAGTTCGGCCGCATAAGTTATGTCGCTAAAAGCTAACTAATAGCTTGCTCCATAACTTATGGCCTCACTTAAGAATATTTACTTTTTTGCCGCCGGCTTAGCTGCTGCTGCCGCGGGAGCTGCTTTTTTCGCCGGCTCCTCTTTTCTGATCGGTGAGCCAGCTCTGCGTCTGATGCGCGAGCTGCTGCGCCAGGTGGCCAGCGTG
>CAYHAI010000111.1:0-19636 GCA_964354585.1 uncultured Planctomycetales bacterium | reverse complement strand
CACGACATCTATTTTGTGCGCTGCGTTGCCAACGTAGTTTTTGATGTTCAATCCGGAAAAGTGAGGAAGATCCCCGGAGATTTTGATTATTATCTGGAAAAGAAGCTAAAGGGGGAATTATCATCCGAAGAACCCTATGGTTTTGGCTATGGCTTTGGCCATCGGAGGCCAAACCATGGCCTTGTGGCCAATCGGAAGCCAAACCATTGTTTTCTAACCTATCGGGCTGTCAGTAAAGAGCGGGAGGAGCCAAAAAAAGAAGATGCGCGAGAATTGCGCCTAAAAGAAGAGGAGAAAAGGCCCCTTGAAGAGGAGAAGAGGCGGCGAGCCCACAATGCCGCGTCCGGAGAAAAGATTGCCAGGTTAAAAAGGAAAAAAGAGGACCTTCATCTTGAAATGTTCGCTAAGTCGCGCGCCCTCTCGGATCCGCGCATCTACCGGCGGCGCGATGAGGAGACAGCTAAGGTTTACGGCAGGCGCATTAAAGGGATAGGGAAATTAATGGCGCAGATTGATGAAGAGATAAAAACATTGAAGTCCGCTATGCTATGAAAATCCTATGCCCTGGCACGTCTACATTACTCATCAAAACAACCCAAGCCAGTTAAATCCCCCCCATATTATCTATTCAAAATTTAACCCTGAGCGCATTACGCCTATTATAGTAGAAAATCAATTTTGCTTGACAAGGGTTATTTTATGTAATATACTTAATTATGTTGATAGTTAATATAGTTAAATATTAAGGGAGTTAAATATGCCTGGGCTTTCCTTATCTGATTTTGCCAGAAAAATGAATGAGGTTATGCCGGTGATTATGAGGGAGTTTGGCCGGCGTCTGATAAATGAGCTATATAAAGGTAAGATTACCCTGCCCCAGTTTTTGCTTTTGGAATTTTTGCACCGTGAAGGCGAATCTAAGATGACCGCCCTGGCGCATTTTATGAATGTGACTACTGCGGCAATGACCGGTATTGTGGAGAGGTTGGTCAGGGCAGGTTATGTAGTTAGGACTTACGAGGTCCAAGATAGGAGGATAATTAAGGTAAAACTTACCGCCCAGGGCATAGATTTAGTAAAGAAGATTAACCAGCAGAGATGCCAGATGGTGATTAGGATATTTGGTAAGATTTCTGAAGCAGACCGTCGCGAATATCTGCGCATTCTGATGCAGATAAGGGAGATATTAACGACCAAAACGGACATAACGGACTAAGCAGACACAACGAAAATGAAAATAACGATATTATTTTTAATACTATTTATTTTTATCTTCCCCTTTATTCTTAGGGCGCAAGAATTCTCGTTAACCTTAGATGAGGCAATTTCTCTTGCCTTGCGGGATAACCGGGATGTCTTATTAAAAGTAGAAGATCTTAAAAAAGCAAAATTAAAGATTGCAGAGGCTCAAGCTAGTCTTTTCCCTGCTGTAAGTTTTACCGCTAGCTGGACAGATACCCGCGGGCTTTATGCTAAAGACTTAACCCAATCTACCACCCAGACCAGCTTAAAGCAATACCTCTATAAAGGCGGCAAGACCATCAATACCATAAAGCAGAAACAAGATAATTTTGAGGTGACTAAAAGCCTATTAGACAAGACAAAATTAGAAGCGGTCTTAAATGTAAAAAAGGCATTTTATACTTTGCTTTTGGCTAATGAGTTTTCTAACTTAAATAAAGGCATATTAGAGAATACTCAAGAGCATCTCAAGACACAACAGGCGCGTTACGCCAATGGCCAGGCATCAGCATCAGATGTTTTAGCCATTGAAGAATCTCAATCTGCGATTCAACAAGCCTGCGAGGCGTCAATAAATCAGGCAGAAGTAAGCACAGCCCTTTTAAGGAATTTATTATATCTAGATGAGGCGGTGAAGATAAAGCCGGATGAAAAATTTAATTATGAGCCCAAAGAGCTCGCTTATGATGAGGCCTTTTTAAAGGCGCTGAATTCGCGCCCAGAGATAAAACAATATGAGGCGCAGGAAAGAGTAGATAAAAAGGCAATTGAAATTGCCAAAGCTGATAATCGTCCCAGTATCTATGCCTCTTGGGATTATTACAGTCGTTCGCATACCGCTGCTACTACCACCAGGGGTTGGAATGATTATAATGTTATTGGCCTGACTTTTTCCTGGCCGGTATTTGACGGCTGGGCCACTAAAGCCAAAGTAGAACAGGCAATTGTGGATTTAAAAGAAACACAACTTACTAAAGAAAAAACCATTAAAGACATTGCCTTAGAATTAAAGAGCGCTTATTTAGATTTAAAAAATGCCTTGGCGAAAATAAAATCTACCCAGGCCGAGGTTAATTTATACCAGGATACACTTTCGGTGACACAAGCAAAATACAAAGCTGGTATAGTAAGCTCTTTAGATTTAAGCGATGCTACGTTGGGCTACGCAGTTTCCCTATTTAACCAGAAAGAAGCAACCTACGATTATGTTTTAGCCAAAGCAAGCTTCGATAAAGCTACAGGAGGTTTATGATGAAATCGCACATCGTACATCGTACATCGTACATCGCATCGGTTTTGATATCCACTGTTTTATTAATCGCGGGGTGTCAAGCGAAAAAAGTAGAAAAAAAAGAAGTTCAGGAGGAAATTCCAGTGAAGGTTTCCCGGGTTGAACTCAGGGAACTGAAGGAGGTCTTAGAATACGTGGGTAATATCAAGGCCCAGGATGAGGTAATCGTCTATCCTAAGGTCAGCGGAAAGATTACGCAAAAAGTAAAGGTTGACGGCGAACAGGTAAATAAAGGCGAAACCCTTGCCTATATTGACCGCGATGAGGTGGGTTTAAAGTTTGAAAAGGCTCCGGTAGAGAGTCCTTTGAAAGGCATAATTGGTAGGGTTTATGTGGATATAGGCGAGAATGTGAATGCCCAGACACCCATTGCCTTGGTAGTGGATATAGCTAAGGTGAAGATAAATTTAGATATCCCCGAGAAATATCTCCCTAAGGTTTCTTTGGGGCAGGAGGCAGAAATTAAGATTGATGCCTATCCCCAAGAAACATTTATCGGCAAGGCGACCAAGATCAGTCCAGTGGTTAGCCTGGAGAATCGTGCTGCACCTATAGAAATTACTCTGGATAATCAGGATCAGCGTTTAAAATCCGGGATGTTTGCTAAAGTTTCTTTAATTATTGAGAAGCATCCTTCTGCTTTGGTAATTCTTAAAGAAGCGATCCTGGGGAAAGTTCCGGATACTTATGTTTATTTAATTGAGAAGAATAAAGCAGTAATGAAAAAAATAACCCTGGGGATACATTCCGGGCCTTACTACGAAGTGCGTGAAGGTATAAAAGAGGCAGATTTGGTGGTCATCGTGGGTCAGCAGCGGCTCTATGATAATGCGCCAGTGGTGGTGGAAATAGGTAATGGCAATACAGGAGTGGATATTCAATGAAACTGCCTGAATTCGGGGTAAGAAAACCGGTTACCAATTTAATGATTTTTTCTTCCATCATCATTATTGCGATGTATAGTCTTACCCGTATCGGCATTGATAGCATGCCTAAGATTGAGCCGCCGGTGATCACGGTGATTTCCGCCTATCCGGGTGCCAGCCCCGAAGATGTAGAGACCAAGGTCACTGAACCCTTAGAGAACCAGCTGGCTACTGCCCCGGGCCTGGAAAAAATAACCTCGCAATCTTCAGAGGGCACTTCTTTAATTTCGCTGAAATTTATCTGGGGAACTAATTTAGATGCAGCCTCAAATGATGTGCGCGACCGCATTGAATTGGCCAAACGCCTGCTGCCGGATATTCCTGATGAAATGGATAACCCCTTTATTTTTAAATTTAATACTGCCAGCATTCCTATTCTCTTTTTGGGGGTCACTGCCCAACGCTCATATACCGAGCTCTATGATTTGATTGATAAAAGGGTAGGCGATGCTTTACGGCAGTTGCCAGGCGTAGGCACGGTGCAGCTTTTCGGAGGACTAGAGCGCCAGATTAATATCTGGCTGGACAGGCAGCGCCTGGAAGGATACAGGTTTTCCATACTCGATATCCAGAATACCTTAAGCCAGGAAAATATCACCCAGCCTTTAGGAAAATTAAAAAGCGGATTAACCGATTACCTCATCCGTCTGCCCGGCGAATTCGCCTCTCCCGAAGAAATTAATACGCTCATTCTGGGTAAGCGGGACGGAAAATTTGTCTATCTTAAGGATGTGGCCAAGGTAGAGGATAGTTTTAAAGAGATAACCTTGAATGTGCGTATCAATGGCCGCTCAGGGTTAATGCTGATGATTCAAAAGCAGGCTGATACTAATACCGTGGAGGTGGCCAACCGCGTCAAGAAAAAGCTCAAAGAATTAAAGAATTTATTACCTCCTGATGTGCAGATGTTCGCTATTTTTGATACCTCACAAGACATCATTGATTCCCTTAATTCTCTGAAATCCGCGGTATACTTAGGGATTGTTTTGGTCATACTGGTGGTCTGGTTTTTCTTAAGGCAATTTCTCCCCAGTTTGATTATCGCCCTGACTATTCCTTTTTCGCTGCTCATTTCCTTTATCTATATTTTCTTAAGCGGCCGCACCATCAATACCATCAGTCTTTCTTCCTTGGCCATTGCCGCAGGAATGGTTGTGGATAATGCCATTGTGGTGGTGGATAATGTGTACCGCAAATTAGAAAGAGGTAATCGTCCTACCGAGGCAGCGATTTTCGGGACCCAGGAGATGTTTTTAGCCATTGCTGCCTCAACCTTTACCACTGTCGTAGTCTTCTTACCAATGCTCTTTATCCCCGGTGTCATCGGTATCTTCTTCGGCGAGCTGGCGGTCATCGTCACCGTCACGCTTTTAGGTTCATTATTTACTGCCGCTACCTTTAGCCCGATGCTTTGCTCTCAGTGGATGAGGACTACCTATACTCCGGAAAAAAGTTCAAAGTGGTTTGCCCGGTTTTATACCTTTTCGGAAAATATGTTTAAATCTTGGGAGGAATTCTATAGTCGCGCTTTAGGTTTTTGTTTGCAGCATAAAAAATTAGTGCTTGTTGGGTTTACCGCCGCATTTTTTGCCACCTTGCTCTTATTGCCTTTGGTGGAGAATGAGTTTGCCCCTGAGGAAGATACCGGAGATGTGCGCTTGACCATCGAGCTGTCTTTAGGAACTCGGCTTGAAGAAAGCGACAAGGTAGCCAAGAGGATCGAGGGGATGCTGAAAAACGATGTTCCTGAAGCGCAGTTTTATTATAGCCGCACTGGCGAAGTTCCGGGCCAAGGCCGGGGCATGGGCCAGGTCTCCGGCACGAATATTATTACCGCCGGAGCAAGACTAGTGGTCAAGACCCAGAGAAAACGTTCGGTTTGGGAAGTGGCCCAGGTGTTACGCCAGAAGATAAAACAAATCCCCGGGGTCTTGAAAATAGATGTCTCCACCGGCAATCCTATTGGCCGGATGATTACCGGCATGGGCGGCAAGGCAGTGCAAATAGAAATCATTGGTCATGACTTTACAGAAACGGATAAAATTGCCCAAAAAACAAAAGAGGTTATGGAGAAAATTCCCGGTGCGGTTGATGTCTCAGTTTCTCGGGAGTTACGCCGTCCGGAATTAAAGATAGAAATCAACCGAGAAAAAGCCGCCAGCCTGGGTTTGAATATGAATATTATTGCCAGCAGCCTGAAGGCCTATATTCAGGGCTCAACCGCGACCAAATACCGGGAAAAGGGAGAGACTTATGATATCTATGTCAGATTAGAAGAGGCCTCGCGGCAAAAAATAGAGGACATTGAGAATTTATCCATTGTCTCGCCGCTGACACAAACCCAGGTGAAGCTTTCCAATATCGCCCGCATTTATGAGGCCTTTGGGCCTTTAGCCATTGAACGTCAGAATCGCGAGCGGGTAGCGCGGGTGGAGTGCAATACCTATAAACGTTCATCGGGAAAGGTGGTTGAGGATATCCGGAAAGAACTACAAAAGATGGTCTTGCCTGCGGATGTGCTGGTAAATATTGGCGGAGAGGCAGAAGAGCAGAAAAAGGCCTTCCGCGACCTCGCGCTTTTATTAATGTTAGGCATTGCCCTGGTATATATGATTATGGCCGGCCAGTTTGAGTCATTGTTGGATCCATTTATTATTATGTTTGCCATGCCCTTTACTTTTATCGGGGTGATCTTAGGATTTCTTTTTACCCATACCTCCTTAAATATCGTCAGTTACTTAGGCGCGATTATGCTCATGGGAATTGTGGTCAACAATGCCATTGTCTTAATCAGCTATATCATTATCCTGCGCGGCCGCGGACAGACTATGTATGAGGCAGTGACTAATGCCGGCAAAGACAGGTTAAGGCCGGTATTAATGACTACCATCACCACCCTGGTGGGATTGTTACCTTTAGCCATATCCACCGGCGTGGGGTCAGAGACCTGGCAACCTTTGGGTATCACTATGTTCGGCGGATTACTGGTCTCCACCTTAATTACCATGCTCTTTGTGCCGACGCTGTATGCGGTATTTCATCGAAAAGCAAAATAAGCGGAGGATTTTTAGATGATGAAAATGGTAATGATTGCCTATAATGAAGCCATAGATGCAGAAGTAACCGAAGTTTTAGAAAATTGCGGTGTAGAGAATTACACCAAGATTATGTCGGCTTTTGGTAAGGGCGCAACTTCAGGCACACATTTAGGAAACGACATCTGGCCAGGAAGAAATAGTATCCTCTATGTGGCCTGCGAAGAAAAACAGGCCCAGGAAATACTTACCTGCGTAAGAGGGTTGAGAAAAAAATTAGGCAAAGAGGGCATCAAGGCCTTTGTTTTGCCGGTTGAAGAAGTTACCTAGTCTATGATTAAGCCTATTTCTATTATTTTATTATTTTTCTGTTTTCTTCTGGCACAGGCTAAAGCTGAGGAAGTTTTGATTTGGGAAGATTGTATTATAGAGGCAAAGAAAAACCATCCGGATTTGATTTCTGCAGAAGAAAGCGTCAACCAGCAAAAAGCAAGCAAACTCATCACTGCCAGTGGCCTGTATCCGCAAATTGACAGTAATCTGGGTGCCTCTACGGCTGGCACGAGCACGACCAGTTCGGCTACGGGTGTAACCACAAAGACCACTACGGATAGTTACACCTACGGCGTCTCCGGGACACAGCTTATCTTTGACGGCTTCAAGACGATAAATAAAGTGAAAACCGCGGCAGAAAATATCAAAGCGAGCGAACAGAATTACCGTTTTACTTCCACCGAGGTCAGGCTGAATTTACGCACGGCATTTATTAATTTGTTAAAGGCGCAGGAATTAATCCGCGTGGCAGGAGAGATTACTAAAATCCGAAGAGACAGTTTAGAATTAATTACCCTGCGTTATGCATCAGGGTTAGAGCACAAAGGCGCTTTATTGACGGCAGAAGCAAATCTCGCTGAAGCAACTTTTGAACTGGCGCAGGCAAAAAGAGATATTGGCCTGTCACAGCGGCAACTGACTAAAGAAATGGGCCGCCAGGAATTTAAACCGATATCGGTCAAGGGAGATTTTAGCCTGCGCGATACAGCTGCCGAAAAACCAGATTTGGAAACATTGGCTAAAAATAATCCGTCTTTGTTAGAGGCCTTTACCAAAAGAAATGCCGCGGCCTTTGATATAAAATCCGCGTATGCTGAATTTGCTCCCGCGCTTTCCGGTGAAGCCGGGGCTAATAAAAAGAGTTCCCACTGGCCGCCGCAAAATGACAATTGGAATTTAGGATTAAGTTTGACCATGCCGATATTTGAAGGCGGGTTAAGGTTGGCGCAGGTGTCCAAAGCCCAAGCTGCCTACAATCAGGCCGAGGCAGATGCCAGAAGTACCGGGGACAGCGTGGTGGTCAGCCTCGAGCAAAATTGGGTGGCCTTACAAGATGCTATTGAAACTGTAGAGGTGCAGCGCAAGTCGCTGAATGCTGCCCAAGAGCGCTCAAAAATTGCCGAGGCGCAGTATTCCACGGGTTTTATTACCTTTGATAATTGGATTATTATTGAGAATGATTTGGTCAGCGCCAAAAAAGCATATCTCAATGCCCAAGCTAATGCCTTATTGGCTGAGGCAAATTGGATTCAGGCGAAAGGAGAGACATTAGAATATGCGCAAAAATAAACTAAAATTATTTTTTATTATGGTAGTCATTTTAGTAATTGCTGGCGTGGCGATAAGCCGAATGAAGCAAAATAAATCTTCTGATGAGATGGTAAAAGAGATTACGCCGACTATTGGCTCCATCAGAACTTTTATCTCCTCTACTGGCACAGTCCTGCCCAAAAACCGGCTGGAATTAAAACCTCCGGTAAACGGCAGAATTGAAAAAATTTTAGTCCAGGAAGGAGATAAGGTAACCACTGGTCAAATCTTGGCCTGGATGAGTTCTACGGAAAGGGCGGCTTTACTGGATGCTGCTAGAGGCAAGGGAGAAGAGTCTTTAAAATATTGGGAAGAGGCCTATAAACCCATACCGCTACCTGCGCCTATTGACGCAGAAGTGATTGTGGCGAAAGCTCAACCCGGACAGACAGTCACCACCAGTGATGCCGCGGTGGTATTATCCGACCAGCTGATTGTCCGCGCACAGGTGGATGAGACCGATATCGGCAAAATTACACCTAATATGAAGGCAGCCATCACTCTCGATGCCTATCCGGATACAAAAATAACGGCCTCGGTTGAGCACATATATTATGAATCAAAAACCGTCAATAATGTCACTATCTATGAGGTGGATTTAAAGCCCGAAGAGGTGCCGGCATTTTTCCGCTCTGGCATGAACGCATCTGTAGATTTTATCCAGCAGGACAAGGCGAACATTTTACTCATCCCTGCGGAGGCGGTATATAAAGAAAATGGAGAAAATTATGTGCTGCTTAGCCAGGGTAGTGGCAAAGAACCTTTAAAGACGCGCCTTGAGGCGGGGGCTTCGGATGATAAGAATGTGGAGGTTATTTCCGGGGTTAATCCTAAAGATAGGATAATACTAAAGACAAGAAAATATGCTCTACCCCAAAAAACAACCGGCGGCAATCCCTTTATGCCGCGGCACTAAAAGATAATGATTGAGTTAAAAAATATCTACAAGACATATCAAATGGGTAAAGTAGAAGTAAAGGCCTTAGAGGATGTTTCTTTGAAGATTGCCTCCGGAGAGTTTGTGGCGATTATGGGGCCTTCGGGTTCAGGCAAATCCACGCTCATGCATATTCTGGGTTTACTCGATAGGCCGGATGCAGGAGAATATTATTTAGGAAAAAAGAAGATTCACGAACTTTCAGATGAAGAATTATCCGCAATCCGCAATCGCCTGGCGGGTTTTGTCTTTCAGCAGTTTCATCTCTTGCCGAGGATGACCGCCTTGGAAAATGCGGAATTGCCTTTAGTTTACGCCGGAAAAAGACATTTGAAAGATGTAGCCCAACGAAAACTTGAAGAAGTAGGGCTTTCTGGAAGGATAAAACATCGGCCGAATGAACTTTCCGGAGGCCAGCAACAGCGCGTAGCCATTGCCCGTGCCTTAGTTAATGAACCTTTGATTATTTTAGCAGATGAACCGACTGGCAACCTGGATTCCAAAAGCCAGGAAGAAATAATCTCCATCCTAAAAAGTTTAAATCAAAAAGGTAAGACCGTTATCATTGTCACCCACGAAAAAGATATCGCTGCCTGTAGCCAGCGGATTATCCGCATGCTCGACGGCCGGATTATTGCTGACGAGAAATCCGCAATTCCGGATAAATTTTCCGAAGAAATCCGGGTAGATGAAATAATTGATCTGGTTTTATCCAAAGCCGAGAGAAAGGCCAGGGAAACCGAATTTTTTGATTATCTGCGTCAGGCAAGCGGAGCAATGGTCTCGCATAAAATGCGTTCCTTTTTATCTATTCTGGGTATATTAATCGGGGTGGCCGCGGTTATTGCTATGCTTGCCGTGGGCCAGGGCGCAAAAGAATCAATTGAGAGACAGTTGGCATCTTTGGGCTCTAATCTTTTATTAGTCCGGCCTGGCTCATCCAGAATGATGGGCGTGGCTTTAGAGGCCGGCACTGTAACACGTCTTACTTTTCAGGATGTGGCAGCTATAGAAGACTTGAGCGATACCGTAAAAAGCGTCAGCCCTTCGGTGAACGGCAGGGTGCAGTTGGTCTATGCGAATAAAAACTGGAATACCCAGGTTGAAGGAGTAGGAGTAGATTATGCTTCTATCCGCGCTTCTGAACCGGCGGTGGGCAGGTTTTTTGATGCAGGCGAAGTAAAAATGAGAGAGAAGGTGGCGTTGCTTGGCCCAACGGTGGCAAGGGAGCTCTTTGGAGAGGCTAATCCTGTGGGCGAAACCATCAAGATAAATCTGCTGAACTTCAAAGTCATCGGAGTCTTACCGGCGAAAGGAGGGGGTGGTTTCCACGACCAAGACGACACCGTACTTATTCCCGTGACTACCGCTATGTATCGGGTTCTGGGCAAAGAATATATTGATTCTCTTTATGTAGAGGCCAAAGGGCCGAATTTAATTGATGCAGCGCAAGAAGCCATATCCCAGGTAATCATCAAAGAGCACCATTTGAATAAAGATGAAGAGGGCTCATTTCAGATTCGCAATATGGCGGATATTAAGAATGCGCTGGAAAGCACCACTGAAACCATGACTTTATTGTTAGGCTCCATTGCCGGTATTTCACTTTTAGTCGGCGGGATCGGCATTATGAATATTATGCTCGTTTCGGTAACCGAGCGCACGCGCGAAATCGGCCTGCGTAAAGCCATTGGAGCCACCAACAAGGACATTATGGTTCAGTTTTTGATTGAGGCAATATTAATGTCATTTATCGGCGGCATAGTTGGTATTTTGCTAGGAAGCGGCGTATCTGTGCTCATCACTCTTTTTGCCGGATGGACAGTAAAGGTTTCTTCGTTTTCCCTAATTCTGGCTACAGTATTCTCGTTAATTGTCGGCATAGTCTTTGGGCTTTGGCCTGCCCAAAAAGCCTCTAAACTCGACCCCATTGAGGCGTTAAGATATGAATGAAATAGCCATCAGCGTAAAAAATTTATCCAAACATTTTGCTTGCGTTATCGCCGTTGACAACATTTCTTTTGAAATAGGAAGGGCCGAAATCTTTGGTTTTTTAGGTCCTAACGGTGCGGGTAAAACCACAACTATAAATATTCTTTGCACCCTGCTGATGCCTACGGCCGGAGAGGCGATGGTGAACGGATTTAATGTAGTAACTTCTCCCAATGAGGTAAGAAAATCTATCGGTATTATTTTTCAGGACCCCAGCCTTGATGAGCGGCTCACTGCTTACGAAAATTTAAATTTTCATGGAATGATTTACCATTTATCTTCTAAGGTCAGAGAGGCGCGCATAGAAGAGGTATTGAATATGGTAGAATTGTATCCAAAGAAAGATTATATTGTGCGCACATTCTCGGGCGGGATGAAGAGAAGGCTAGAAATTGCCCGGGGCCTGATGCATATGCCTAAAATTTTATTTTTAGATGAGCCTACCTTGGGATTAGACCCACAGACCAGGCAATATATCTGGGATTATATAGTAAATCTTTCGCAAAGAGAAAAAATAACCATATTTCTCACTACACACTACATGGATGAGGCGGAGATATGCCAACGCGTAGGAATTATTGACCACGGTAAAATTGTTGCCCTGGACAGGCCTGCTGCATTAAAAAATAAATATACTACGTCTTCCCTCAACGATGTTTTTTTAGAAGTCACCGGACGCGATATCCGAGAAGAAAAATCGGATAGTAAAGAATATTTAGGCCATTTTTTGCGCGCCAGAAGGAGCTTAAGATAAACTTATGGATTTTGATGCTATACGGATGATTTGGCTAAGAGACCTTATCCGTCATTTTCGGGATAAAGTAAGACTTTTGGGTTCTATCACCCGGCCAGTGCTCTGGCTTTTGATTATGGGGACTGGTTTAAGGGCTGCATTTAACGTGCACGGGATATCATATACTCACTTTATCTTTCCGGGGATTATTGCGATGAATCTTATCTTTGCGGCAATGATCTCAACCATCAGTATTATCTGGGATAGGGAATTTGGTTTCTTGCGAGAGATTCTGGTAGCGCCTATACCGCGTAGCTCGATAGTCCTTGGTAAAGCCTTAAGTGGCTCAACCGTGGCTTTTATTGAGGGTCTGTTTGTTTTAGCCTTCGCGCCCCTTATAAAAATAAACATTCCCTTAGTTAATCTATTCTTACTTTTACCAATAATGTTCCTTATCGCCTTTGTTTGTACCAGCATGGGAATTGTGATTGCTGCGCGGATGACTTCTTTCGAAGGTTTCGGCGTAATCTCTAACTTTGTGATTATGCCCATGTTTTTCTTAAGCGGCGCGATGTTTCCCATAGATAACCTTCCTCATTGGATAAGTTTTATTATCAGGCTTAACCCTTTAACTTACGGCGTAGATCTTTTGAGGTGGAATACTCTGGGTATAAAGACATTTGCCCTTTATATAGATTTGCTGTTTCTGGTAATTTTTGCCCTTATCATGCTAAGTATAGGGATTTTTGAGTTTAGTAAGACAAATTAAATTAATATGGGCGCAGGCTTAATAGTTTTTTGGTTGTAAAATCAGCGACTGGTGTTATAATACAAATATTATGCGCGCGGCGGTTTATTATAGTAATCACGATGTCCGAACTGAAGAGCGGCCTCGGCCGAAGATGGGCTCAGGTGAGCTTTTAATTCGGGTGGAGGCAGCGGGAATTTGCGGTAGCGATGTAATGGAATGGTACCGCAAGGACAAAGTTCCTTTAACCTTAGGCCATGAAATTGCTGGCGTGATAGAAGAAGTAAGCGCAGGTGTTAAAAATTATAAAAAAGGCGATAGAGTAACCTGCGCGCACCATGTCCCTTGCGGGAAATGTCATTATTGTTTGAGCGGACATGAGACGGTCTGCGATACTTTGCGTAAGACTAATTTTGATCCTGGAGGTTTTTGCGAATTCTTGCGGCTCCCTGCCATTAATGTCGAAAAAGGCACTTATCTTTTGCCTAAGGATGTCTCTTTTGAAGAGGCCACCTTTGTTGAGCCACTTGCTTGTGTCTTGCGCGGCCAGCGCTTAGCCGGCGGAGTAAAAGATAAATGCGTATTAGTTATCGGTAGCGGAATAGCCGGAATTTTGCAGATCATATTGGCAAGGTATTCAGGAGCGGCTGGTATTGTGGCCACGGATATAGTAGAATATAGATTAAAGATAGCGAAAAAATTGGGCGCAAGCTTAACTGTCAATGCCCAAGAATATTCGCCGGAAATATTACGCAAATTAAATCAAAATCGGTTGGCGGATTTGGTGATTGTTTGTGTTGGTCAGCCTTCGGCCATTGCCCAGGCCTTAGCTTCAGTAGAGCGCGGCGGAACAGTGCTTTTCTTTGCTCCGACAGAAAAAGATACGCAAATCCCTATTCCCTTTAACCAGTTATTCTGGCGTCAGGAGATTACGCTTACCAGCGCTTATGCGGGAAGCCCGGCTGATTATCAAGCAGCGCTGGATTTAATTGCCGATAAAAAGATTAACCTTGCGCAAATGATTACCCACGGTTTAATCTTAGACCAGACGGGTCTGGGTTTTAAGCTGGTAGCCGAAGCTAAAGAGTCATTAAAAGTAATTATCTATCCGCAAAAATAACACCCGGCCTTATACCTACCCCGACATATCGGAGTGTCGGGTACGCCGCCTCTGCGGCGGGATAGGCCGGTAACGCAGAAAGCGGACACTCGCCCATCCAATTGGGCGAGGTGTGTGCACTTACTGTGCTAATACCCAAACCAAATTGATGGTTTGGTATGCGCTTTCTGCGCAAGGAGGGTTAAGATGGACTGGGGAATGAAAAATCGGATGAGCAGGATATTTAAAGAGGACGGCCGCACCGTAATGTTGGCTTGTGACCACGGATATTTTTTGGGCCCGGTAAGCAGGTTAGAAGACCTGCGTAAGACCATTGAGCCACTTATTCCTTATACCGATGCGCTGATGCTTACGCGAGGGGCGTTGCGCAACTGCATTGATGCCAAATACAATATTCCCATCGTGTTGCGGGCCTCTGGTGGTAATAGTATTTTAGACGAGGATTTATCTAACGAAGGAATTACGGTCTCAATACAAGATGCGCTTCGGCTAAATGTCTGTGCCGTGGCTTTGTCTATTTATGTAGGAAGCCCGCATGAGCACCAGACCCTGACAAACCTCGGCAAACTTATTAACGAAGCAGAAAATTATGGTATGCCGGTATTAGCGGTGACCGCGGTCGGCAAAGAATTGGGAAAGCGCGATGCTAAATACCTTACTTTATCCTGCCGGATTGCTGCGGAGTTAGGCGCGCATATCGTCAAAACTTACTATTGCGAAGATTTTCATAAGGTAGTGGAGTCATGTCCCGTTCCTTTAGTTATTGCCGGTGGCCCAAAAATGAAAAGCGAACTGGATGTTTTGGAGATTGCCCATAATGCTATTGCTGCCGGCGCAAAAGGCGTGGATATGGGCAGAAACATCTGGCAGTCAAAATGGCCCAAGCCTATGATCTCAGCGATACGCAGTATCGTGCATGATAAAGCCTCAGCCAAAAAGGCATATGAATTGTTCGAGAGCTTAAAAAAATAAAAGAAGCTTTCCTGCCGTAACTTTAATAGTTTCTATTAGTTTAATCCCTGTTAAAAAATTACCTTGACAGAAATAATCTCTTTTGTATAATATACTTAAATTTAAATAGTAAAATTTTACTATCTTCTCTGGATTGACATGGATGTGATTAGTCTGTTAGAATCTAACCCCAAAACCTATCTAGATAAGCCTGCCATTATCTTTAAAGATGAGCCCATAACCTTTAGACAGCTACGAGATTTTTCCTTTCGCCTTGCCCACAGTTTAATAAGTTTAGGCATTAAGAAATCCGATAAAGTAGTCATATACTTACCTAACTGGCCAGAATACATTTATAGTTATTTGGCTATCTGGTGTTGCGGGGCAACCGCTGTGCCTTTGGATTTTATGTTAACCGAAGATGAGCTTGCCTCTTGCCTAAGGCATTCCGAGGCAAAAATATTAATTACTGCTCCCAAGGCAAATATTTCCCTATCCGGCCTTAAAGAAATATGCCCTACCTTAGAAGAGGTTATCGTTTGTCACGAAATAATAGAGCCATTTTTATCTTTTGAAAAATTGCTGGCTAAAGGCGCAGATAAACTGCCCGAAGCCAAGGTTAAAGATAAAGATTATGCCATTATTTTTTATACCTCAGGAACTACAGGCAGGCCCAAAGGGGTATTAGTAAACTACCAGCAATTAGGCGCGCCACCAAAGGCGATGGACTTTTTTATAGATTTTAAGCCCAAGGACGTTACTGTCTGCGCCCTCCCCCTTTCACATTTAGGAGGTCTGGTTTATCTTTTGGATAATATTTCTTTTGGGCTGACAGTGGTCTTAATGGAGCGTTTTATTCCTTTGGAGTTTTTAAGGAATATTCAAAATTACAAAATCGCCCTTTTTTGGGTGGTGCCTTCGATGTATTACGCCTTTTTACAGCTAAAGGAGTTTGAGACCTTTGATTTATCCAGTTTGCGCTGGATTGTGAGTTTTGGAGCATCCAGTTCTCCCGATGCCTTAAGAAGATTTAATCAGTATTGTCCGAAGGCGCATCTTTTGAATGGCTGGGGATTAACTGAGACGAACGCCCCTACGGTGGTTTTACCCATGGGTTCAAAAAAAATTGAAAGCGTAGGCAGGCCTGCGCCTTGGATAGAGGTAAAAATTTTTAATGAAAATGATAAAGAAGTACCGCAAGGCCAAATAGGCGAAGTAGTAGTGCGCAGTTGGGTAGTTACCGAGGGTTATTATAAAGACCCTGAAGCTACAACCCAAGCCATACGTAATGGCTGGTTCCATACCGGAGATCTGGGAAGATTTGATGCTGATGGCGATCTTTATATCGTAGGTAGGATTAAAGAGATGATTAAGGTTGCCGGGGAAATTGTCTTTGAGCCAGAAATAGAATCTACCATCCATAGGCATCCGGATGTGGCAGAGGTAGGTGTAATTGGGGTTTCGGACAAATTAAGGGGCGAAGTCCCCAAGGCCTTTGTGGTTTTAAAAGCAGGCTGCGCTTTATCCGAAGAAGGCCTGCGCTATTTTTGCCGGCAACACCTGGCGCACTTTAAAGTTCCCCATTATTTTGAATTTACAAATTCTTTACCCAAGAACAGAGTAGGAAAGATTGATAAAGAAAGATTAAAAAAAGCGCCTGACCCCTTTTTGAGATGAAAAGATTTATTCAGTGGTTTAGTCACGGCTTAATTAGATATAGGTATGGGTTTTTAGGGCTATGCCTCATTGCCAGTTTATTTTTTGGCTGGCAGTTGCGTAATCTTTCCTTTCGCACCAACTTGGGCGATTTTTATCCCTTAAAACATCCTTATTTAGTGATTCAAAATCGGCTGACCAAGATTTTTGGCGGCCTGAACCAAGTCTCTATCGCCATTGAAGTAAAAGAGGGCACGATTATTAATCCCGTAACTTTAGAAAAGGCCTGGCAGATTACTAATCAATTATATCTAACTGATGGTATAAATGCCGGTAGAGTAGTTTCGCTCTCAGCCAGAAAAGTTAAGCACGTGGAGGCCAATGAAGAAGGTTTTGTTACTCAATGGCTGATGCACGACCCGCCTAAAAGCCAACTGGAACTAGAAACCCTGAAAAATAGAATTGTGCGTAACCCCATGGTCTATGGTCCGATTGTCTCTCAGGATTTTAAGGCTACGCTAATTCAGGCGGATTTTGAATCCGATGTCTCGGCGCGCCAGATTTTTCAGATGCTGGCGCAACTCAAAGCAAAATACCAAGACCCCAATAACGCCATTTATATTTCGGGTCAACCGGTTTTGCAGGGATGGTTAGACTATTATCTTCCGCGCATGACCAGACTTTTTATCATTACCATTTTGGCGATGTCTTTAGTTTTATCTTATGCCTTTAAGTCTAAACGCGGAGTCTTCTTACCTTTAATTTCTGCGACCATGGCCACGCTTTGGGGATTAGGCATGACCGCGATGTGCGGCTTTAAGCTTACCCCTTCTACTATCCTGGCGCCATTTTTAGTTTTTGCCTTGGGCGTGAGCCACTGCGTGCAATATATCAAACTCTATTACGAATATCTGAGCGAACATAAACAGAATTCCAAGGTTGCGGCGATTAAAATCAGCCGCGCCCTATTTGTGCCGGCCTTTACCGGTTTAGTTACCGACGGAATCGGGCCGTTTACTTTATTCTGGGTTCCCTTAGGCATGGTGAAGAGTTTAGCCATTGCTATTGGCTTTGGGGTAATCAGTATATTTTTTAGCACGGTGATTTTAGTGCCCAATCTGCTTTCTTTTATGCCGCCGCCCAAGAGGCTGGAGATAATGCGAGAAGAAAGGACTACTCTGACCAATAGAATCTTAGGTTATTTTGCCCGATTAGCCGTAAATAGGGCTTCGCGCCGCATAGTCATTGCTGCTTTTTTTATTTTAACAGGGCTGGCGATATTTGGGGCAAGTAAATTAGAAGTAGGCGATAAGAAACCCGGGACATCTTTGCTTTTTAGCCGTAGCCCTTATAACCGGGCAGAAAAATTTATCAGCGAAAAATTTTCCACCTCCGACCCTTATTATATTCTGGTAGAAGGCAAACGCGAAGATACCTTTTTAAGCAGCGCGGTTTTAAAAGAAATGGATAGCCTACAGCGCTACTTAGAAAAGAATGCCAAAGGCGTTGGCCGCACCTTATCTCTGGTGGAATATGTCAAGGGGATGAATATGGTGATGTTTGCAGGCGAGCGAAAGGAATTCAGAATTCCTGATAATAATAAGACTATTGCCGAATACGTATTTTTATATTCTTTAACCGGCTTTCCCGGCGACTTTGACCCGGTGGTTAATCCTAATTATCAATACGCTAATATTAAAGTTGACCTGCGTGACCATAGGGCCTCTACGATTAATGAGGTCTTAAGGCTTACTAAAGGATGGATAAAAAAGAATCATACCAATCCAGAAGTAGAATTTTCTTATGCCGGCGGTAATATCGGAATGTTGGCCGCCACAAACCAAATCTTGGCGCCGATGTTAACGGTGAATTCGCTTTCTACGACATTCTTAGTATTTTTGTGCCTGATGTTTGCCTACCGGGCATTTGTTTCGGGATATATATTGGTTATGCCTTTAATTTTTAGGACATTGTTGGTTTTTGGCATCTTAGGTTTTTTAAAAGTGGGCTTAACCGCGGAGATGATTCCTATGGTGGCTTTGGGCATTGGTTTTGGCGACGATTTCGCCATTTATATTGTATCGCGGATTAAAGACGAGTTAAGAGAAGGAGGTGGTTCATTAGAAAAGGCAGTAACCGAGGCCATGTCTACTTCAGGCAAGGCGGTATTTTTTACTGGCCTCACCCTGGCCGTAGGTATTGCCACCTGGATGTTTTCTACAATTCTGATGCAGGTTAGATTAGGCGCTTTGTTAGGGTTCTTTATCTTTTTTAACGCTATCGGGACACTGATAGTTCTACCGTCAATGATGATGACGGTTAAGCCTAAATTTTTAATAAGATAACATGCATCCCTCGCTTAAACACTTGAAAATTTCTTCGAAATTTTCTACGTAAGCTCGGGATCAATTCGCAGACGTCCGACGTATCGTCGGAACTACAATTTACGTCGCTTACACTCCGTAAATTGTCTGCTCATTGAAGGAGGAGAGATGAAAAAAATACTTTTGCTAGCGGCCTTTATCGCCTTAATAGCAGGCTTGGCTTTGGCCGCAGACCTGGAATACTTTCAGGTCTATCCGCCCAAAGAAGGGATGAGCGCAGATGAAATTATGCAGATTAAATACCACAACAAATATACTTTATTTGCGCATGATTACCAGTCTGTGGGCGATGTGGTTTTTATTGAAAAGGACGGTTCAAGAAGAAACCGCCGGTTTTTACGCCAGAGGATTATCTTAGGTAGAAAATCCGACGATGTTTCTTACAAGGACTTAATCATGTTTACCGAGCCTACTTCGGTGAAAGGCCTGGCCACGCTTACCTGGAATTACATCAGCTCTACGCGCGACCAGGATGTCTGGCTGTGGCTGCCGTCTTTAAGAAAAATCCGTAAGGTTTCTGCCAGCCAGGCAGACGATTCTTTTATGGGCGGAGATATTACGGTGGAAGAAGTTACTTCGCGCAGATTCTCCGATGAGACCTATAAATTGGTCGGCGAAGAAAACTTCAAGGGCTATACCTCTTTCTTCGATGGCAAGGTCTTTCATCAGGGTGAACCAGCCTATTTAATTGAATGTACGCCGAACAGAAAACCCTGGTATTATTCTAAAAGAGTTGCCCATGTCTCCAAGAATTTTGGCGGCGATATGTACGACGAGATTTATGACCCCAATGGTAAACTTTGCCGCATAGTTTTTCGCGGCTGGGTGATTATGGATGTCAACGCTAAAGCCTACGCTGCCCAGAATCGCTTAGAGGCAGAGGATTTACGCACCGGGCATAAAACCGCAATTCTTTTTGATGAAATAAAATTTGACCAGGGGCTTGCTGAAGATATCTTTAGCGAGAAGACCCTGAT
>CAYHAI010000110.1:0-3567 GCA_964354585.1 uncultured Planctomycetales bacterium | reverse complement strand
GGATATTCTACTAAGGCAATCCTAGCTGAACGGTTAGGGTCGTATTCAATCGCAACTACCTTTGCCGGAATTTCAAATAAATCGCGTTTAAAATCAATAAGGCGGATCATTTGCTTATGACCGCCGCCGATGTGCCGGGTAGTAATGCGACCATAGACATTTCTGCCTCCGGTTTTCTTAAGAGGAATCAGTAAAGACTTCTCTGGTTCATCTTTGGTGATTTCAGAAAAATCATGCCCGGTCATCCAACGCCTGGAATGTGTTGTGGGTCTGTATTTTTTAATGCCCATATCTTATAGCCTTAAACGGTTTCTATTTTTTGTCCTTCTTTTAAGGTAACTACCGCCTTTTTGATATCAGGCGTTCTACCCAATTGATACCTCACTTTTTTTAATTTACCGGCCGAGATAAGCGTATTTACCTCCTTTACCCTTACTTTATATATCTGTTCTACTGCACGTTTTATTTGAATCTTGTTAGCAGACTTATCCACCAGAAATAAGTATTTTCCTTCTGGTTCATATGTTGTCGATTTTTCTGTCCTAATTAAAGCCTTAATTATATCTTGAGGGGTAATCATTTTTTTAATCTATCGGTTAACTCTTCAAGGCCTTTCTTGGTAATAAGTAATTTTTGATGCGCTAAAACTTCGTAGACATGAACGTCTTTTGCCTGATTAATACTTAAGAAACTTATATTGTTTAAAGCCCGTTTTAAATTTTCGTCTATCTTGTCTAATAATAAAAGCGCACGAGGAGACTTCTTCTTTTCTTTAGAGATTATCTTTAAATTAGAAAGTATTTTCGCCGCGGCTTGAGTCTTTGGTTTTTCTATTGCGAAATCCTCTAATACCATCAAACTATTCTCTTTTACCTTGGCGTTGAGGCTTGATTTTAAGGCCAGTGCCCTTATCTTTTGCGGCACGGCATAAGAAAAATCGCGCGGATGCGGCCCAAATATCACGCCTCCATGCCGCCATAATGGCGAACGTATAGAACCAGCCCTGGCCCGGCCTGTGCCTTTCTGTCTCCAGGGTTTGCGGCCGCCACCTGAGACCTCGCCCATGGTTTTAGTTGAGGCTAATCCTTTTCTCTGATTAGCCCTATAGGCATTAACTGCTTGGTATATAGCAGCATTATTTATCGTGCCATCAAATACCTTGGCATCCAGCTTTATCGTATCAATCTCTTTGCCTTCGGTGTTATATATAGGTAAGGTTATCGCTTCCATGGTTTATGTGTCTCGTACCTCGTCGTTCGTACATCGTACTTCGAGATTTCGATGTACGATGTACTATGTACGAAGTACGGGATTATTTCTTTTTCGCCTTCTTTATAATCAAGTAACTATTCTTATGTCCGGGCACAGCGCCTTTTACTAACAAGAGGTTCTTTTGCGTATCTACCTTTACTATCTCTAAATTCTGCAGCGTAACTTGAGCGGCTCCCATATGGCCGGGTAGGTGATGTCCTTTCCAAACTCTACCAGGAGTTGTGGATGAACCTATAGAGCCGACACGCCGATGAGATGTTGAACCATGGCTTGCAGGTCCACCCTTCCAATGCCAACGCTTCATTCCACCTTGGAAGCCTTTACCTATAGATATACCGGTGACATCCACAAAATCCCCGGGCTTAAATAAATCTGCCTTTAATTCTTCGCCGATTTTATATTCTTTATTAGATTCCTTTAATACTTCTCTAATCCACCTTAAGGGGCTAATATTCAGTTTTTTGAAATATCCCAAGATAGGTTTTTTTACGCGATTCTCCTTTAACGGGTCAAAACCTATCTGGATATTTTTTCCTCTTATGGCCAATACTGGACAGGGCCCAGCCTCAATAGCAGTAACGCCAACCAGCTTGCCATCTTCGCTAAAAATCTGCGTCATCCCTAATTTTTTGCCTAATATCCCTGTCATTTAATCTCCACATCCACTCCTGCCGGTAGATTTAACTTCTTTAAAGCGTCGATCGTCTTAGAGGTCGGCTCGAATATATCAATGAGCCGTTTGTGTGTAGCCAATTCAAATTGTTCGCGCGACTTCTTATCAATAACCGGAGAGCGTAGCACTGTATAAATCTCTCTCTTCGTCGGAAGCGGCAGGGGCCCTGAGATTTTTGCGCCGGTGCGCCTAACCGTCTCTACGATCTCCGCGACTGCCTGATCTAATAAACGGTGGTCATAGGCTTTTAGCTTTATACGTATCTTCTGCATGTTCATTTAGTCCTAGGCAATAACCTCAGTTACAACACCAGCACCTACGGTATGCCCGCCTTCGCGGATAGCAAAACGCGATTCTTTTTCCATGGCAATAGGCGTAATCAGCTCTACTTCCAAACTTACGTTGTCTCCGGGCATAACCATTTCTACGCCCTGGGGAAGTTTTACGGATCCGGTAACATCGGTAGTGCGGAAATAAAACTGTGGCCTGTACCCGGCAAAGAATGGCGTATGCCTTCCGCCTTCCTCTTTAGTCAAAATGTAAATCTGGGCCTTGAACTTGGTATGAGGAGTAATAGACTTTGGCGCAGCAATAACCATGCCCCGCTCTATAGTATCTTTATCTACGCCTCTTAAAAGCAAACCCACATTGTCGCCTGCCTGGCCTTCATCAAGAATCTTTCTGAACATTTCGATGCCGGTAACAACTGTTTTTTTGACTTCGGGCCTTAAACCCACTAATTCTACTTCATCATTAAGTTTTACCTTGCCGCGTTCAATCCTTCCTGTACCTACAGTCCCTCTACCTTCTATACTAAAAACGTCTTCCACGGCCATCAATAGAGGCTTATCCATATCTCTTACCGGTATAGGAATAAACTCATCCACCGCCTTCATTAAATCCAAGATGGGCTTACAATCAGGGCTATTAGGATCTCCTGCCGCTTCTATTGCCTTTAAGGCACTCCCTCTGATAACCGGGACCTTATCGCCTGGAAAGCCATATTTAGTAAGCAACTCTCTTACTTCCATCTCTACCAGGTCAATAAGTTCCTTATCCTGAACTACGTCTACCTTGTTAATAAATACCACCATTGCCGGAACATTTACTTGTCTGGCCAAAAGAATATGCTCGCGGGTCTGAGGCATCGGGCCATCTGTTGCGGAGACTACCAATATCGCGCCGTCCATTTGTGCGGCTCCGGTGATCATATTTTTGATATAGTCAGCATGACCCGGACAGTCAATGTGGGCGTAATGACGGTTATCTGTTTCATACTCTACGTGGGCGACGGAAATAGTTAAAATCTTGGAAGCGTCTCTTACCGCTCCGCCCTTGGCGATATCTGCGTAGTCCCTGGCTTTCGCCTTTCCTAATTTAGCCAATACATACGTAATAGCTGAAGTCAAGAGTGTCTTACCATGGTCTATGTGGCCGATGGTTCCAATGTTTACGTGTGGCTTTGATCTGACAAATTTTTCTTTAGCCATTTTAATACACCTCCTATTTTAGGTAACCCCAACCATAACTTTCTCCGCTATATGTGAAGGCACCTCAGCATAAAAGGAGGGCTCCATTGTATAGGATGCCCGGCCTTGGGTTAAAGAACGCAATGCCGTGGC
>CAYHAI010000109.1:0-6571 GCA_964354585.1 uncultured Planctomycetales bacterium | reverse complement strand
TCAATTAACTTGGTGATCTGGGAATCATTTTTATAAAGATTCTTTAATTCCGGCTCTCCTTCTAAGGCCTCCTTTGAACTTATATTGGGGTCAGGCGGTATCATCTTGGCAATCCGGTCAACATCAGCGTAACTTATCCCCATCACCCTGCCTACGTCCCTGATCACAGCGCGCGCCTGCATCGTCCCAAAGGTAATAATCTGGGCCACGTTTTCCTGTCCGTATTTTTTGGTCACGTAATCAATAACTTCCTGTCTTCTTTCATAACAAAAATCTATGTCTATATCCGGCAGCCCCGAGCGTTCGGGGTTTAAGAACCGCTCAAATAAAAGGCCATACTTCAAAGGATTTATATCGGTAATCCCTAAAAGATAACTTACTAAACTACCGGCCGCACTGCCTCTTCCCGGCCCCGTAGGGATACCTTGTTGCTTGGCATAATGGATAAAATCCCAGACAATCAAAAAATAACTCACAAAGCCCATATCTCTAATAACCTTTAATTCATGTTCTAAGCGCTCCTGTATATCTTTAGTTACTTCTTTAAAGCGCGCCTTTAAGCCTGCCTCGCAGAGTTCCTTTAAGAATTCCTCTTTAGTTTTACTCACCGGCGGCTCATATTTAGGCAAATGCACTTTGGAAAAATCCAATTCTAAATTACAACGCTGGGCAATCTCCAGGGTATTAGCAATAGCTTGCGGGGTATCTTTAAAAAGCTCCTTCATCTCTTGCGGAGATTTAAAATAAAACTCATCAGTCTGAAAACGCAATCTATTAGGGTCGTCAAGCGTAGTCTGCGTCTGGATACACAGCAGCGCCTCGTGGCTGGCGGCGCGGTCTTTAGCAAGATAATGCACGTCGTTAGTAGCCACCAGCGGGATATTCAATTCCTGGGATATCTTTTTTAGCCCCTCATTAACTATTTTCTGCTCAGGGATAAAATTTTCCTGTATCTCCAAATAGAAATTGTCTTTACCTAAAATATTCAGGAATTCATCCGCGGCCTTTAAGGCATCATTGAATCTTTTTTGTTGTAATAATAGCGGTATTTCTCCTTTCAGGCAGGCAGATAGCCCTATTAGCCCTAAGGCATGCTGCGCAAGTATTTGTTTATCAATGCGCGGCCGATAATAGAAGCCTTCGAGGTATCCTATGGAAACTAACTTCATTAAATTCTGGTAACCTCCCTCGTCGCGCGCCAAAAGTATAAAATGGTATGATGCCTCCTCTATACCGCCTGAGGTCTTGTCTAAACGGCTTGCCGGCGCAATATAAACCTCGCAACCGATAATCGGCTTTATCCCTGCTTTTTGCGCCTCTAAATAAAAATCAATTGCCCCAAACATATTACCATGGTCGGTAATTGCCAGGGAATCCATCTTGTATTGGTTGGCAAGATTTAGAATATCGGGTATGCGGCAGGCGCCATCGAGGAGGCTGTATTGGGTGTGTAAATGCAGGTGGATGAATTCGGAACGCGGCATCTTAACTTATGCGAAATTATTCCCACTCAATCGTCGCGGGAGGCTTTGAGGAGATATCGTAGACTACGCGATTGACGCCTTTGACTTCATTGATAATCCGGTTGGAAATTTTTTCTAAAATTTCGTAGGGAAGCTTTACCCAGTCCGCAGTCATCCCGTCCATACTTAAGACGCAGCGCAAAGCCGCCACATTCTCATAAGTGCGTTCATCGCCCATAACGCCGACACTTTTTATGGGCAAAAGTATTGCGAATGACTGCCAGACCTGTCCATAGAGATTGGCTTTGTTAATTTCTTCAATAACCCGCTGGTCCACTTCGCGCAATAAACTAAGGCGTGCCGGCGTAACTTCACCAATAATTCTAATGGCTAAACCCGGGCCGGGAAAAGGCTGGCGATAAATTATGGTCTCCGGCAGGCCTAATTCCTTAGCAATCTCGCGCACCTCATCTTTAAATAAATCACGCAACGGCTCAATGAGCTTTAGTTTCATCTGCGCCGGCAAGCCGCCGACATTGTGGTGGCTTTTTATCCGGCCTGAGGGCGCACCGCTAACCGATATAGATTCAATGACATCCGGATATAGTGTGCCCTGGGCTAAAAATTTCACCCCTTTTAGCTTTGCGGCCTGCTCTTCAAAAACCTTAATAAATTCCTCGCCGATAATCTTTCTTTTTTCTTCGGGATCAGTGATGCCTTTTAAACGATTCAGGAATCTCTTACTGGCGTCTACATAACCCAAATTGAGATGGAAATTATTGCGGAATACCTTCTTGACCTGTTCGGGTTCGCCTTTGCGCAAGAGCCCGTTATCAATAAAAATACACCTCGAATTTCTGCCAATGGCTTTATGGATTAATAGCGCCGCTACCGACGAATCTACTCCTCCGCTTAAACCTAAAACGACTTTATCGCGGCCGGCAGTCTTTTTTATAACTTCTATTGATTCCTTAATAAACGAGTGCATTGTCCAGCGGCCTAAGCAGCCACAGATTTTAAATAAAAAATTGCTGACGATCCTGCTGCCCTGTTCGGTATGGGTTACTTCAGGATGGAATTGCACCGCGTATATTTTTCTCTTCTTATTGGCAATCGCGGCAATGGGGGTATTTTGGGTATGCGCAGCAATAGAAAATCCGGGAGGTATTTTTTTTACACAATCGCCATGGCTGGCCCAACAGGTTAAATTTCCCGGAAGATGCCTGAACAAATCGCGATTGTCGTCAATAAACAACTCTGTTTTGCCGTATTCGCGCTCAGTGGTATGCCTAACCCTGCCGTCTAACATTTCTGTAATCACCTGCAGGCCATAACAAATACCTAATATCGGAATGCCTAATTTAAAAATCTTTTTATCGGGATAAGGGCTCTTTTTTTTGGTTACGGATGCCGGCCCGCCGGAAAGGATTAAACCTTTGGGCGAAAGAAGAGATATCTCTTTTGCCGGCGTATTATAAGGAATAATCTTAGAAAATACCTTATTTTCTCTGACGCGGCGGGCAATTAGCTGGGTATATTGCGAGCCAAAATCTAAAATAAGTATAGCTTGCCTGGTCATGAGCCCATCCCTACTCTTTGGCCAACCTGAAAGATTTTTCCTTCGGTCTGTATGGAGGGCGCAATAATAATTTCCACATCGTGCATCTGTTTTACGTTGGCCACGCCTAATGAACCCATAGAAGTCATCAATGCGCCCATCAAATTCTGCGAACCGTCATCAACTTTAGCCGGGCCAAAAAGAATTTCCTTTAGGCTACCTGTGGTGCCGACATAAATGCGTGTGCCGCGCGGCAAATTCACATGCGAAGTAGCCATGCCCCAATGAAAACCCCTGCCGGGCGCTTCTTTGGCGCGGGCAAAGCTTGAACCAATCATTACCGCGTCTGCGCCACAGGCAAAGCCCTTACAGATATCGCCGCCGCGGCTCATCCCGCCATCAGTAATTATGGGTATGTATCTACCAGTTTTTTTATAATAAAAATCCCGGGCTGCGGCAGCATCTACAGTTGCGGTTACTTGCGGTACACCGATTCCTAAGACGCCGCGAGTAGTACAGGCAGTACCAGGACCAACACCAATTAATAACCCAGCGGCACCGGTTTCCATGAGATCTAAAGTAGTTTCATAAGTAACACAATTACCGATAATCACCGGGATTCTAGTGTTTTTGCAGAATTTAAATAAATCCAGGGTTTTGTATTCCTTGGTAATATGGCGGGTAGTGGTAACCGTAGACTGCACCACAAATATATCTGCGCCGGCTGCTATGGCGATCTTGCTAAAATCTTCGGCATGCGCAGGTATACAACTTACTACCGCCGTGCCTTTCTTGCGTTTAATTTCGGTGATTCTTTTTAAGATTAATTTTTCTTTAATCGGTTGGGCGTAGATAGATTGGATAAGTTCGGTAGCTTTTTGAGGTGTGGCTTTAGCAATTTTTACTAAGACGGTATTGGAATTTTCATAGCGCGTCTGCACACCATCCAGATTTAATACCGCAATGCCGCCCAGCGCCGACATCTCTACCGCGAACTTGACGTCTACGACGCCGTCCATTGCCGCGGCTAAGATAGGAACTTTGAATTTCTTATCGGCAATTTTAAAGCTGGTATCTACTTCATTGGGATTTATAGTCTGCGCTCCTGGAACCAACGCAATTTCATCAAAACCATAACACCTACGGCTGCGCCTGCCTATACCTATCCATTCCGCCATATCAACCTCACTTTATATAAATTATTATTTTTCAATGAGTTATGATTTAAAAGCATTTTGAAAGGTTTAAATAAAGAAGTGATTGGAGAGAATTTTACTATAATAAGCCTTCTTTGTCAAGCGAAAAATGTATTACCCGCGACGTCTCGTCAGGGCTCATTAAAAAAAGGGCGAAGGTTTTTCCTTCGCCCTTACCTAACACCTAAAACCTAACACCTATGACCTACTTTAATACATCCCGCCCATGCCGCCGCCCATTCCTCCGGGTGGCATACCCGGCATCTTTTCTTCTTTCTCAGGTTTATCCGTAACCACGGCCTCAGTCATCAATAATAATGCCGCAACACTGGCAGCATTTTGTAATGCCGAGCGAGTAACCTTAGTAGGATCAATTACGCCGGCATCAATCATATCCACATAAGCATCTTGATTGACGTCGTAACCTATATTGGTTTTTTCCTGTTTTATCCGCTGCACCACTACTGAACCTTCTAAGCCGGCATTTTGCGTCAGTTGCCGTATCGGTTCTTCCAAGGCGCGTTTGACAATATCTACGCCGATTTTTTCATCGTCTCCAAGTTTCATTTTATCCAATGCCGGAATAGCGCGAATTAATCCTACGCCGCCTCCGGGAATTATTCCTTCTTCCACTGCTGCGCGGGTGGCATGGAGCGCATCTTCTACTCTTGCTTTCTTCTCCTTCATCTCAGTTTCAGTAGCAGCCCCGATATTGATTACCGCTACTCCGCCGGAGAGTTTTGCCAGGCGCTCTTGAAGTTTCTCTTTATCATAAGACGAATCATTTTCTTCAATCTGTTTCTTGAGCTGGGCAATCCGGCCATTAATGGCTTGGGTTTTGCCTGCGCCTTCAACAATAGTGGTATTTTCTTTATCTACCTTTACCCGCTTCGCCCTACCTAAATCATCAATATCCACATTCTCTAACTTTATCCCCAAATCTTCGGTAAGGGCCTTTCCATTGGCAAGGATAGCAATATCTTCCAACATTGCCTTGCGCCTATCGCCATAACCCGGGGCTTTCACGGCGCAGGAAACAAAGGTCCCTTTAAGTTTATTTACCACTAAGGTAGCTAAAGCCTCGCCTTCCACTTCCTCAGCGATAATCAAGAGCGGCTTGCCGGTGCGGGCAATCTTCTCTAATAAAGGTAAGAGGTCCTTTAGAGAAGAAATCTTTTTCTCATGGATTAAGATATAGGGTTCATCTAAAATGCATTCCATTCTTTCGGCATCGGTGACAAAATAAGGAGATAAATATCCTTGGTCAAACTGCATGCCTTCCACCACCTCTAAGGTAGTGGCCATGGACTTTGCCTCTTCCACGGTGATTACGCCGTCTTTGCCTACCTTATCCATTGCCTCAGCAATCAAATCGCCAATAGCGGTATCGCAATTAGCGGCAATGGAGGCAACCTGAGCTACCTCTTTTTTATCCTTAATGGGCGTGGAAAGTTTCTTTAATTCTTCTATTACTTTTTCTACTGCCTTTTCAATCCCGCGTTTTAAGGCCATCGGATTGGCGCCGGCGGTTACGTTCTTTAGGCCTTCGCGATAGATCGCCTCTGCCAAAACAGTAGCCGTGGTGGTACCGTCACCGGCGATATCTGAGGTCTTTTCCGCTACCTCTTTAACCATCTGTGCGCCCATATTCTCATAGGGGTCTTCCAGGTCAATTTCTTTGGCTACGGTCACGCCGTCTTTGGTTATCGTAGGCGAGCCAAATTTTTTATCCAGAATCACATTACGCCCCTTAGGGCCTAAGGTTACTTTTACTACCGCAGCCAACTGTTCGATTCCGCTTAGGATTTTCCTGCGGGCTTCATCTTTAAATAACAATTGCTTTGCCATTCTTAAACCTCCTTAATGAGCCCATAACTTACGGCAACGTTAGTGAACGTAAGTTATCTGGGCGAATTAATTATTTAATTATCGCTAATATATCTTCCTCTTTCATGATTAAAAGTTCTTCGCCGTCTTTGGTGGTAATCTCATTACCCGAATATCTCCCGTATAATACCTTATCGCCCACCTTTACCTCTAGCGACTGCACGCTGCCATTTTCTAAAACTTTCCCCTTTCCCACTGCCACCACTTTACCTTCTTGGGGTTTCTCTTTAGCCGTATCCGGTATCACAATACCGCCTTTGGTTTTATTTTCCGCCTCTAATGGTTTAACCACTACCCGGTCTCCCAATGGTTGAATATTCATCTCTTGCCACCTCCTCAATGAGCACGTGACTTACGAACACGCCAGTGTGAGTAAGTCACTGTGCGAATTGATCCCGAGTGTGCGCAGTAGATTTCGCAAGAAATCTGCAAGCGCTTACACGAGGGATACACATATTCTTATTTTA
>CAYHAI010000108.1:0-7062 GCA_964354585.1 uncultured Planctomycetales bacterium | reverse complement strand
TTAATTCCTTGATAATCTCCTGCGCCTCGTTAACCACAATAGGGTCTATCCCGGAAAATGGCTCATCTAAAAGTATAAACGACGGGTTAGTCACTAATGCCCGGGTAATCTCCAAACGCCTTCTTTCTCCGCCGGACAAGGTATAGGCCTTATTTTTAGCCAAGTGCGCAATATTCAATTCCTCGAGCAAATTTTCCAGGCGGTGCCTTCTTTCTGTTTTATTTATGGGCAAGGTCTCTAAAATAGCCATAATATTTTCCTCTACGCTAAGCTTCCTAAATATAGAGGGTTCCTGTGAAAGATAACCAATGCCAAAACGGCTGCGTTGATGGATAGGAAGAGTGGTTATATCATTATTATCAAAGATGATCGAGCCTTTGTTGGGAGGTATAATTCCTACAATCATATAAAAAGTGGTGGTCTTTCCCGCGCCATTTGGCCCCAAAAGGCCGACGATTTCACCGCGTTTGACCACGATATCTATGCCTTTGACCACTTCCCGGCCGTCGTAGGATTTAGATAACTCTTTAGTTTCTAAGAGATGCACTGAGGCCCTCCGCAGAATAGATGATTAATTTCGGCTTTCCGGTAAGCACAATTTTTTTATCAAAAGCAGTATAAACTGCTTCTTCGCTGTAGGAAGTATTCTCACCCCTGACAATCTTTACGTTACCCCGCGCCACAATTTTCTCTATCTTGGCGCCCATCATCGCCACAGACTCATTCGATGTTTGCTCACTATCTTTATCCGACTTAAGAAAATAAACATCCATCATATCGCTATAGATAAGATTATCTTGGGTATCTACTTTAACGTTATTTTTAAAAGTAGCGATATTTTTTGCATAATCTATTTCTAAGGGGCCGTCACAGGTAATAATAATCTTGTTTTTCTCTGCCTCTGCCGGATTATTTTGCGCTGCGGGAAGAATATCTACCTTAACCTCTTTCTCCAGAGTAATTTTATTTAAATCTGGCTCTCCTAAGGCGCCCCTGGCTACTGTAATCATATTCTCTCTGGCTATATTGACTATATCGTCGGTAGCCACCAGTTTCTTTTTCCTGTCCCAATCTAAAGAATCCGTAGTCAGTTTTGCGCCGCCTGAGGTGGTAATGATGACGTTTTGTTCTAAGTGCACCTTGCCTTCTGCTTTATCAAAATCGCCTTTATCCGCCGTCAGTTTAATATCCTCTTTTTCGCCGTAGAGATTGCCGACGACATCTTTCAGTTTTATTAAATTATCAAATATATCTGCGGATTTACCGGAAATATCCCAGCTCTTTTTGCCTTTATCGCCGTAACCTGACAGAGAAAAATCGCCAATCTGTTGGTCTGACTCCTGCGTCTGGCTATCTTGAGTAAAGGCATTAAAGGTTAAGAGAGTGAAAAGGATTGGCATGATTAAGAGGATTACTTTTTTAGACATCGTAAGCCTTTACCTGCTCTTGCCATTTGCCTTGGCTTTTAAGGATTAACTCGGCGACCTCACGCACTGCGCCATGGCCGCCTTCTTTTAAAGTAATATAGGAGGCAACCTGCTTTATTTCAGGGGCAGCATTAAATACCGCTACAGGAAAACCCACTTTTTTCATCAGGCCTAAGTCCACTAAATCATCACCCACAAAACATACCTCGCTAATATCAACGCGATATTTCTTTAAGATTTTATCTAACACCGCGGTCTTGGGAGAGATATTTTCAAAAACTACATCCACCCGCATATCGCGGGCGCGCGGCCTGATTGCCCGCGAGCCTTTGGCCGTAATCAATATCGTCGGTATGCCTGCTTTTTTCAATAAGTAAACGCCTAATCCGTCATGGACATAGAAAAACTTTAAATCTCCTCCGCGCGAATCATAGATTATCTTGCCGTCGGTCAGGACGCCGTCTACGTCTAATAACAATAATTTAATCTTCTTGGCTTTCTCTAACATCTGCTCTTCCATAATTTTACTTAATATAATCTACTCCTTTTACCAGCCCCGCTTAGTTAAGGAGTAGCGCCCACTGTGCCTGCACCCGGCCCCCCATAGGCGCCTATGTCGTTTCTGACTTTGCCTTTTGCCGGAGGAAGCGCTGAGGCACTTGAGGGCGGAGGATTTGGGGGCGGATATAAAACCCGATCATATGGGTCATAGTAAGATGAATTATTATTGCCTTTGTCTATGCAAGGTGAATTTGCAGGATAGCCATCGGCTATAGCCTGCAGTATATAGCTATAAGGTGAGCCACCTACAAATTTTGGGTCTCCTCCTGAATATCCGTCGGTAACAATAATGCTCCCTGAATTTTTTTGGTAAATATTGTCAGGGGAATTACCATAACATATTGTATTAGTAATATAAGTAGTAATGGTACTCGAAGGACCATCGACATAGATTCCGCCACCCTGAGTATCAGTAGTATTTCCGGTGAGGGTGTTGTTGGTGATAGCAACAGTCTGTCCAGTACTACCACTAGTACTAACACAAATTCCACCGCCGCCTAATGAGCCGTGGCTGTAATTTCCTGTGATGATATTATTGGTAACCTCAATAAGGGAAGAACCACCATCCACGCACCGAGCGTAGATTCCGCCGCCATTGAGATAAGTAGTATTCCCTGTTATGTTATTGTTGGTGATGTAAAGTTTGCCAGCGCTCTCGCACCAAGCATAAATTCCACTGTAGCTACTATTCCCTTCTATGTCGTTGTTGGTAATAGTAATACTGCCTGAGGAACCGGACGTAGCTCTGATTCCTCTGCCATTATTTGTTATAGTATTGTTGGTGATGGTAACACTAGAGCCAACACCCGAGGCCACAACGGAGATTCCTTCATTATTGCCTGTTATGGTATTGTTGGTGATGGTAAAAGAATTGCCGGCATACAGAGTAAAGGCGAATCCGGCGTCACCGTTCTGTATGGTGAAGTTGTCTACTTTAATAGTAAGGGATGCGGCCCCACATTCAATTATATCGCGTGTATGCTGCTGGCCATCAATTATCGTCTCATAATTAGGGTCGCCAGGGTGCCTTGACCAATCTTTCTTGTTATAGGCGCCTTCCAAGGTAAGAGATTTACTAAGAGTAACCTTTCTATTTTCGTAATATGGCTGTTTATTGTTAGAAGAAACCTGGATGATATCTGTGTCTGAGGTGGAAGGATCGCTGACAGCCTCTAGAATACTCGAGTATAGGCCTTTGACATTTGTCCTTGAAGCATCCACTACTCTTACCGGATAAGTATAGAGAATCCGACAAAAGGCTAAGCTCTGCAGCATAGAGACATAGTCGGTTCTATTTTGGGAGTCTTTGGCTTCTAATTTGATTCTTACTGCCTGGTAGCGATTAGTGCCTAAGGAGTTTACGCCGGTGAGGTTAAAGGTTTGGACATTTTTCTGGATGACGGCGTATTGAGTAGGTTGGGTAATATTGGCTCGGTAGCGCAGTTCTTTTGAAGTGGTATCCAAGTAATATTCTGAGGTATTTGTGCTAGCGCCTTGTTTTTTAGTTAATTTTAAAGAATTGGCAGATGGCTCAAGATAATTTACTTTTTTTACCTCTCTTAAGACGGTTTCAAGCGCAAGATGGGTATTATGGTTAAGGTTAGACTCAGAGACATCAATATTGATCCTGTTAGAGAAGGTAAGCGAGATAGCGTTGATAAGGAGTATCACCAATCCCATTAGGGATAAAGCAATAATTAGCTCAATGAGGGTAAAGGATTTTTTGTTTTTCATCTTTGAATCACCAAGCCATAAAGGGTTTCGTTTTTAGCTTGACTGTCCTCAGTCCAACTTAAGGTTACGTTAATCTGTTTTCCCTCCGTCATACTAGCTACGTTATAAAAGCGGCTGCCTGAAAAATTATCCTTGAGGCTGCAACTCGGTAAAGCTAAAAATGCCTCAGTAGTATGGTTCCCTAAGTCAAGGTCAGTATCATTATAATCCTTCATCAACAGTTCTTCTAAAGTCTCCTTGGTAAAATCTGCTGCCTGGACTTGACGTTGATTAACTACCTTAGTCCCAGCGCTCCAGATAAAGGTGACAGAAAGACCCAATGCAGATACTGCGATGAGCACCATAGAGATGAGAATCTCTATTAGGGTAATACTTCTATTATTTAATTTATCTGTTGCCATTCTAGTAATTCAACTGTTGAACTTTCCTTTTGGATCTTAGCCTGAATCCTTTTGTCTGCAGTTTTATAAGTAGCCTCTGAAGTGACATCGTAAGCAGTACCGTTAAGGGTAATAGCGATGGTGATGTTCTGGCCAGCGAAGGTCCAAGAGCCAGAACTTGTCGTCGGATCAGGATTTTTATTTATCTCATACATCGCTTTTTGTATCCCTGCCTCAGCAAAACAAAAAGCATGGATAGCATTAACTTCATATAAACCCAAGGTCCGACTGCTTAAGGTAAAATTAATTCCTACTGCCGCAATGGCTGTAATCAGGATAATCACAGATAACACCACTAATAAAGCTGCAGACTTAGAGCTGAGAAACATATCTTATACCAGTCCTGCCCTTAATAAATCCTGGACATCTAACAGCCCAATTGGCCGGTTATGCTTATCCACTACCGGGACTTCATCAATCTTTCTATCTTTTAAAATGCGCATCGCTTCTGCGGCTAACATCTGGGGGCTTACGCTGATGGGATTTTTGGTCATCACATCTTTTACTTGGCGCCGGGATAAATTAGGGTCTACCTCCAGATGCCGACGTAAATCGCCATCAGTAAAAATACCGGACAACTTGCCGTTTTTATTCACTACCGTGGCGCTACCTGCGCGGCCTTGAGTAATCTTAAACAAGACTTCAGAGATTTTTTTATGCTCACTAACGACGGGATTGGCTCTGCCTTTGCGCATAATATCTTCTACTTTTAAAAGCAGCTTTTTACCCAATAACCCGCCGGGATGAAAAAAGGCAAAATCTTCTTCTTTAAAACCTTTTAGTTCTAAAAGACACACGGCCAAGGCATCGGCCATAGCTAAGGTTGCGGTAGTAGAGGCAGTGGGCGCCAGACCCAAAGGACAGGCCTCTTTTTTTACCGATACATCCAAAACCACATCGCTATATTTCGCCAGAATGGAATTCTTATTTCCGGTCAAGGCAATAATTTTGGAGCCAATCTTTTTCAATAAAGGTAAGAGTTGCCTAATCTCCTCGCCCTGGCCGCTGTTAGAAAGTATAATCACACAATCATCTCCGGTAACTTTACCTAAATCTCCGTGCACTGCCTCAGCAGAATGCAAAAATAAACTCGGAGTTCCTGTTGAGGCTAAGGTTGCGGAAAACTTCTGGGCAATAATACCGGTCTTGCCCATGCCGCTAACCACTATCCTTCCTTCGGTCTTTAAAATTAAATTTAAGGCCTTTTCAAAATTCTTTCCAATCCGCGGCTTTAAATCCTTAATTGCTTCTGCCTCGATATCTAAAACCTCTTTTGCCCTTTTTAAAACATTTATTCTCATAAAGCTGCCTCTATTTTCTTAACCTGTCTTAAAAGTTTTTCTAATTCTTTTAAATCAATCATATTTGCTGCGTCGCAGGGTGCCTTATCTGGATTAGGATGGACTTCTAGAAATAAGCCATCACAACCAAAGGCCACTGCCGCGCGCGAGAGGCCAGCGACAAATTCCCGTTGTCCTCCTGAAGAGGCGCCTTTACCGCCGGGGAGCTGCACGCTATGGGTCGCATCAAAGATGACCGGATAACCAAACTCCTGCATTATCCCCAAACTCCTAAAGTCTGAAACTAAGTTATTGTAGCCAAAACAAACCCCCCGCTCTGTAATTAAGATTTTTTTATTCCCTGTAGATTCAATTTTTTTGATTATCGGTAAAATATCCCAAGGCGCTAAGAATTGGCCCTTTTTAACATTTATCACCTTACAGGTTTTAGCCGCAGCCACGACAATATCGGTCTGGCGGCATAAAAACGCGGGAATCTGAATAATATCCAAGACCGAGGCTGCCTCAGCAATTTCTCGCTGGCAGTGTATATCACTTAATATGGGAACCTTTAGTTTTTGTTTTACTTTATTTAATACCTCCAAGCCTTTTTTTAAGCCGGGGCCGCGATAGGAATCTATGGATAACCTATTTGCTTTATCAAAACTGGACTTAAAGATAAACGGTATATTTAATTTTTGCGTGATCTCTTTTATCCTTTTGGCTGTCTCTAAACAACTGGCCTCTGACTCAATCACGCAAGGCCCGGCAATTAAAACTAAGGGATTACCCGCGCCTATCTTTATATTATGCAGACTGATTTGCGGCATTATACCTTTTCCTTTTTTAAATATTCTATTACCTTATGCAAATCCTCTGGCGTATCTACGCCAATAGTATCGTATTTGGTCTCAATAACCTTTATCTTAAAGCCTTCCTCTATAACCCGTAGCTGCTCTAAGCTTTCTACTCTTTCTAAATAGGAAACCGGTAAATTTTTATAAGTGAACAAAAAGTCCTTGGTATAGCCATACAAACCTATATGTTTAAAATAAACCGGTATTTTTATCTGAGAATTCCGGGCATGAAAAGGAATTGCTGCCCGCGAAAAATAAAGCGCAAAATTATTTTTGTCGATAACCACCTTAACCACATCGGGGTCATTGACCACTTCTGGTTCGTCTATGGCCTTCATTATTGTCGCCATAGAAATCGAACTATCATCCAGTAAAGTCTGGGCAACCTTATCTATCATCATGGGATGAATTAACGGCTCATCGCCTTGAATATTTATGACTATCTTTACATCTATTGGGTTTACTACTTCGCAAATTCTATCTGTGCCTGATGCGTGGGCTTTGGCAGTGAGAACCACTTTTGCGCCAAATTCCTTGGCTACACTGGCAATACGTTCATCGTCGCAGGCAATAATTAAATCATCTAAAAGAAGCGCCTGTTTTGCCCGTTCATAGACTCGCTGGAGCATCGGTTTGCCTAATATATCTGCCAGCACCTTACCTTCAAATCGGGTAGAAGAGAATCTCGCGGGTATAACACCAATAACGTCCACCTTTAACCTATCCTCTCTAACAACTCTTTTCTATTGGTTACTGCGGTACC
>CAYHAI010000107.1:0-16079 GCA_964354585.1 uncultured Planctomycetales bacterium | reverse complement strand
GGTCTTCAGGCATGCGGCGTTTGTCGGAGGCACGGCGCTTCGTTTTTTACACGGCCTGCCGCGTTTTTCAGAAGGCCTTGATTTTTCTCAAGTTAGTAAAGATAAAGTTAATTTTGGCGCGCTGATGAGTAAGATCATGCGTGAGCTTGAGTTGGCAGGATATAGCGCAGCCGTCTCAGTTGATGAAGATAAAACGGTTAACAGCGCTTTTATCAAATTCGAGGGATTGATGCATGAAGCGGGAATTTCGCCTTTAAAGAGCCAGAAGTTTTCCGTCAAAATCGAGATTGATACCAATCCACCAGCAGGCGCGGTTTTAAAAACAGATATTGTGAGTAAATATTTCCCTATTTCATTTCTTTCTTATGACTTGCCGTCTCTTTTTTCAGGCAAAATTAATGCTATTTTATGCAGGAAATATACTAAAGGAAGGGACTTTTTTGATTTAGGCTGGTATCTTTCTAAATGGAAGGAATTATCGCCGAATTTTATCTTATTAGAAAATGGGCTTAGGCAAATGGGTTGGAAAAGTGAGATTCCTACGCCTGATACTTGGAAAAACTTTCTTTATGAAGTAATTAAAGAAGTAGATTGGAATAAGGTAAGGCAGGACGTAGAGAATTTCTTAGAGCAACCTACTGATTTGAATATTTTTACGCAAGAGAATGTGCTTGCGTTATTGAAATATATGTATTAAAGCTAGATTGACAAAAAGGGGGTCAGCAAAGAGCAGCCTGAACGATTTTGAGGGTGTCTTTTACCGAGGAGGATTTGACGATATAGTCAAAGATGTCGTATTTTGCGGCTTCTTTGGTGAGTTCCGGGCTCTGATAGCCGGTGAGGAAGATAATTTTAACCGCGGGGTTAAATTTTCTTATTCTTTTTGCTACTTCTAAGCCGTCAATCTTAGGCATACGGATATCCAGCAGGACTAAATCCGGCTGGATTTTTTTTGTCTTATCTATCGCCTCTTTACCATCTGCGGCAATATCCACCTTATATTTATGCTTTAATAAAACACCTTTAAGCAAATCTCTGACTTCTTTTTCATCCTCGCAGATTAATATTTTTTCAGGCATAATCCTTTGCTCCTTATTATCTACCTCCATTATAACACAAGAATTGATTTTTTGCACTAAAGAACTGGCGGAGAACTAATGCACAGGGCCTCTGCCGCAGAAAGTCCGGTATTTTTAAGTTTGTGCCTTTTGGAACTCGTGGAGTATAAACTGTCGCCCTGAGCACTATTAGGTTCTTTTTTTAAACGATAGGTTTTGCCTTCAACTTCTATTTCCACCTCGCCTTTAAGCGCAATAATAAACCTTTCCACTTTTTTCAGCGTCTCCTCCAGAAATTTCTCCTCTTTTGGTTTTAAGGTAATAAAAGTAGGCAGCATCTTTTTAGAAAGAGGAAGGCTAGTGAGGATTTCTAAGAAGTCCTGATAAACATCTGTCTTAGAACCTGCAGGGTGGAATTGCGCCGGCTCGGGTTTATTATTTTCAAAGAAAGCGTAAAACTCGGATAATTTTAAGCCGAACACTGCGGCTAATTTTGCGTGGCATTTAACTGTTCCCGGCATCTTGGCGGATTCCATTTTACTGATAATTGCCTTATCCACGCCTGAGCGTTTAGCCAGTTCCGCCTGAGTCATATTTCCCCTGAGTATCCCAAGTTTCTTTCCTATTTTCATATACACCTCATTATGAATATACCATAACAATGCTGTCTTGTCAACACATTATTGAAAAAAAATCATCACAAGGTTGACAAATAGGGAATTATATGTTATGCTTTAAATAGGATAAAGGCAAACCCAGGGTAACCTGGGGACGCAAAGCTACCTGTCCTAAAATATTTTATTCAGGATAGAGGGGTTGCCCAAAATGAATACCAGAATTACCGGAATTATAATTCTTACCTTATTATTAGCCTGTTTGCCTGCGCTATGTATTTCTGCCTGGGCAACTACCTATTACGTGGATTCCCAAGCCGGTAGCGATACCTTTGACGGCCGTTCAGAGACATTTCCCATTAAAACTATCGCTAAGGTAAATACTTTGGCTTTGCAGCCCGGCGACTCTGTTTTGTTTAAAAGAGGGGGAATCTGGTACGAACCACTAATTATTTCTTCTTCTGGTTTTGCTAAAAACCCAATCACCTTTGGAGCGTATGGGACTGGGGCGTTGCCAATTATTAGTGGCGCAAACATAATATCCGGTTTTTTCGATGGCGGATCAAACATTTGGGATAAAACAGGTGTTAGCATCGAGCCAATTGTTGTATTTATAGATGGAGTACCTGGAACAAAGGTGGCGAATAGAACAAGTTGCACTTCTCCCTATACTTGGTATTGGATGGAGAATACTTTATCTGTTTATGCTACGTCTGACCCGAGTGGGACTGTGGTAGCTAGTCAAAGGGATCATTGCATTTATATTGACGGAGCAAATTATGTTATTATAGATGGCATTCGGGCCGGACAGAGTAATGTTTCTGCTGCAAGATTACGAGGAGGAGCTGCTAATGTAATATTGGAAAACTGTGTCTTTACTCATACCGGAGGAGAAAGTGTCGGGTTATTTCACGAGGCAGACAATAGCAGTATCTTAAATTGTACTATTTCTTATTCTGGTTTTCAGGGAATAATGGTTTCTTCAGCTAATAATATTATAATTAGTAATAACAGCATTTCCTATACTCAATACTCTGGTATCAGTTGGGGGTCCGGTAACGATGGTATTCAAATAAATAATAACGATATTTCTCACTGTGCCCTAAGCATTGGGGAAATGATTACCTTACGAGGAACAAATTTTCAGGTTTATGCTAATACTGTACACGATAATACAGATGCGGTAAATTCGGGAGAAGGCATAGATGTTTTACATGGGACAAACGGAGAGATATATAACAATTATATTCACGATACTAAAGCAGTTGCAATATATCTTGACGGAGCAAACAATGTAAAAGTCTATAACAATTTCATTATTAATCCGTTAGCATGGGGTATAGCCTGCACTGATGAAACTGGCGGTTATGGCTTAGCAAATTTAGAAATCTATAACAATATTCTTATTGGAAGCAATGTAAACAGTACCTCCGCCTTAGTTATAACTGATAGTGGGTTTGGAAATAATCTGCGAAATATTTCTTACTATAATAATACAGTTGTAGGGTGGCAAAAGGGAATTAGTATAGCGGGAACAGGGCATAGTGGTATAATTTTTAAAAATAATATTATCTTAGGAACAAGCCAGTATTGCATAAATTCATATTTAACATCAGGGCTTACTTTGGATTATAACTGTTATTATTCTATTTCGGGAAAGTTGGCTTACTGGGGAGGGACAGTTTATACCCTTGCTCAATTTGCTAATTATCAAGCCGCCTCAAAGCAAGATGCGCATTCTATCTCGGCGGATCCCCTATTTGTATCAGCAAGTGATTTTCATCTACAGGCAGGTTCTCCGGCAATAAAAGCAGGAGAGAATGGGGTAACTATGGGCGCATACGAATATTCTGAAAGCGAGGCATCAGTTTCAGTTAACCAACCGCCATTAGCTAATGAGCAATCATTTACTATAAATGAAGATAATGCCTTGATTATTGCACTGAAAGCTACTGATCCAGAAAATGATGCCTTAACCTATAGTTTAGTAACTCTGCCTGCGTATGGAACCTTAAGCGGTACCGCGCCTAACCTTATCTATACGCCTAATCTTAATTATAATGGCAGTGATGTCTTTAGTTTTAAGGTAAATGACGGAACTTCGGACTCTAGCCCAGCTAATGTTTATATTACTATATTGCTGGTTAATGACCCGCCAAGCACACCGCAGGGCCTAAATGCCACTGTCATCAGCCAAAGCCAGATTAACCTAACTTGGTCTGCTTCAAGCGACCCTGATACAGGAGATGCGCTAACTTACAACCTCTACCGTAATTCCTCTACTGTGCCTTTAAATCTAGTGTCAATTACGGCAACCAGCTATTCTGATACTGGCTTGCAGCCAAATACTACCTACTCTTATCAAGTAGAGGCAGTAGATACTACAGGCGCAAAATCAGCAAAATCCGCCTCGGTGAGTGCGGCGACTTTAAATACTACAGTCACTCTCAATGCTCCTACAAACCTAACCGCCACTGCCCTTCGGTCAGGAAAGATAAAATTATCCTGGCAGGATAAATCCAACAATGAGTCTGGTTTTAAGATTATGCGCAGCACTGATAAAGTTAACTTCAGTAAAATTGCTACTCTCTCAGCCAATGTCACTACCTACACTAATTATTATTTGACCGCAGGCAGGACCTATTACTACAAGGTCTGCGCCTATAACAGCTCAGAAAATTCGGCCTACTCCAATACCGCCTCCGCCAAAGCCATCAGATAAAATACTCCCCCAATCTATGAAATATGTCTTGCAATTTAGTTATAACTAAACTATAATACATCATCATGGAAGAAGTTATTTATACCCATTTGCAACTGAGGGAATTGTTTCATATTGAATTTCTAAGATTACTTGGCAGGAAGCTGAAAACTAACAACTATGCTGTCAAGGGCGGGGTGAATTTGCGCCTTTTCTTTAAAAGCGTGCGTTATTCTGAAGATATGGATTTGGATGTGGCAGGAATAGGGGTGGGCGAGCTAAGGGAATTAGTTATGAAAATACTACAGGCGCGTTCTTTCAGAGAAGGTTTCTATACCTTCGGGATAAGGGATATTATTCCTCCGGATATGAGAGTAGCAAAACAAACCCAAACCACCCAGCGTTTTAAGGCTCATTTGATAACCGCCGCGGGAGAAGACCTTTTTACCAAGATTGAGTTCTCGCGCAGGGGGTTTGATGGCAGGGTCATTACTGAGTCTGTTCCGGCAGCTATCCTAAGAGATTACAGGCTTTCACCCCTGATAACTCCGCATTACGATGCCAGCTCCGCTGTTATGCAAAAAATTAATGCCTTGGCCTCAAGGTCCGCCATTCAGGCAAGAGACATTTTTGATTTGTATGTTTTATCAAGCCAGATTGGCCATGCTGCGCCTAAAGAATTTAAACCGCCAAGCAACGCCATTCTAACTAGGGCACACGAACGTATATTCGAAGTCAGTTTTGAGATGTTTAGAGATGAGGTGGTTTCTTATTTGTCTGATGAAGACAAGAATATGTATGATAATGCTTCTTCTTGGGAAGAGATTAAGTTAAAGGTAGCTGATTTTATTGAGGAGCTAAGTAAGGTAAAATGAGCAGAGAGCCCATTCTAACGTATATAAGAAAATTAAGAAGGCCCCTGTTTACTACCTTTGAGTTATCTTCTTTATCGGGTAAATCATCATCGGTTGTTACCCAGTCGCTTAATTATCTAGAAAAGAACGGTTTGGTATTAAAAGTATACAAGGGAATTTGGGCCGAGGCGGGGAATGTTTCCTTAAGCCCGTATGCCGCCATACCCTACTTATTTACCCGGCAGCGCGCTTATGTTTCTTTCTTGAGCGCGTTGCATTTATACGGCATTATAGAGCAGATCCCGCAGGTTGTAACGCTGGCCTCAACCGTTCATACAAGGATTATCCATACAAAATTAGGGGTTTTTTCTGTACACAAGTTATCGCCTAAGTTTTTCAGCGGATTTGGCTGGTATAAAGGCGAAGACAATTTTCTTATCGCCCAAGCGGAAAAAGCCCTAGTTGATAGTTTATATCTATCCGCCTGCAAGAAAAAACAGTTTGGTTATTTCCCCGAACTGCATTTCCCGAGATCTTTTAGTTTTAAGAAAGCCAGGGATTTTGCCAAATCCATACCTAATAGCAATATTCGTTCGCATGTCCTAAAGAAGCTAAAGGCGTTGATTCCCTAAATTACGCCCCTTCCTTGACAGCACCCTAAAAATATGTTATATTTACCCATTAATGCCAGATTGACAAAAAAGGGGGTTAATCTGGTTTTTTGTTCGGCTGATATATTGTAATAAAATTGATTAAATTGTAATAAAATCAACCTAACCGAAGCAAGTTACAATGGAAAAAAAATTACTACTCACCAAAGAGGCAGCAAAACTTTTAAGAATAAGCGAGGAGTATTTACGCTCTCTCATAAGGAAGAAGAAGATATCCGCTTATAAAGAGGGCCGCCGCGGCGGCTACCGGATTCCCGCGCAGGAAATCGATAGGTATATTACCCGCAGGTACAATGAGAGATTGTCCAGCGCAAAGGCGGTACACTTTCTTGATTAACATGGAAAGCACCCGGTAAAGCGCCTGGAAATCCCCTGTTGAATGAGGCTTGACTTTTATATGCGTAACGCATACAATTATATGCATAAAGTATATAAATAAAAAGGAGATAGAGAACAATGCAAGAATTAACAAAGAACAGGGCAGAATTATTGCGTCTTTTCTTCACCAATCCTGAACAGTCTTTTTATATGCAGGAAATAGGAAGAATCCTCAGTAAAAAACCCGGCAACTTCCAGCGGGTTATAAATAACATGGAAAAAGAAGGTATCCTTATAAGCGAGCGCAAAGCAAATGCAAGGTATTTTAAGGTCAATAAAGAATATCCTCTTTTTGAAGAACTTAAAAATATAGTTTTTAAAACATTCGGTATCATAGGTGCTGTCAAGGCGGCGTTGCAAAAGACAGGCGGCGTTGAATACGCTTTTGTCTATGGTTCGTATGCCAAAGCTAAGGATAATTACCTCTCGGATATAGACCTCATTGTGGTTGGTAAATGCGATGAAGATAATCTTATCAAGGAATTTGACAGATTAGAAGGCCTCTTGAAACGCGAAATCAACTATAAGTTATATACGGCCAGAGGCCTCAAAAAAGACATTAAACAAAACGAGCCGTTCCTATTAAATATTTTAAATGATAAGAAAATAATGATTATCGGAGGAGAGGATGATCTACGAAAAATTCTTAAAGGATAATTTACTCAAAGTAGAGAAGCCGGATTTTAAACAAATATCCTATCAGTTAAAAAGATCGCAGAGGGATTTAAAAACAGCTGAAGCCAATTTATCCATTGATCTTACATGGGCCTTTGCCATCGCCTATCACGCCATGATGAGGGCGGGTAAGGCATTGTTGTATTCCAGGGGATACCTGCCAACAGCAAAAAATTACCACAAGACCATTGTCGAGCTTACCAAATTAATTCTTGGCGAAGAATACGATAGCGTCATCAATCGTTTTAGCCGTATGAGAAGGCAACGGCACGACTTCATCTACGATTCTAAAAACCACATAACGCCGCACGAGGCAAAATCATCCATAGATACAGCAAAGAAACTTATCAATGAAATAATTATTCTCGTAAAGAAGGAAAGTCCTGAGAAAGATTTATTTTAATGACGAACGCCTTAAAAATCTCTTCAAGCTATCATTTTTGTCCGCCGCGGCGCGACAGGGACTGTCCCCGAAGGGGACTATCCCTGAGCTCGGAGCAGGAAATCGATAATTATATCAGGCAGCGATATGATGAGAATGAAAGGATCAAACGATAAATATAATATTGTTTACTATTGACTTGAAGGGATTTTATTTAGGCTAGTGAGGTTTCCCTAAGTGAGACAAGAATTATCTCTACCGTTGTAATATGATAAAATTTTTATAAAAAGGACAAACCTAAGGAGGGATTTATTATGTTATCAAAAATTAAGAAGTTGTATGATAGTATTGTGGATCTGTTAAGGATATTAAAAACCGTGATATTAAAAAATGTGAATAGATTTGATATGCAATTGCATAACGCCATATTGTCTCCAGTTGAGCGACATATTTTTCTTAGCAGCATGTATAACAAGGCAGGTCTTTTTCATCCTTCCTATGAGGATTGGAGAGTAAAACGTATAAATAAGATTCTTGAAATCTATGGGATTGATTATTTCAATAACAAAAAGATTCTTGAGTTAGGTGGCGGTCATGGCGATATTGGAGCATTTTTTGCCGAGCTAGGCGCTAATGTTCTATGCTTAGAAGGAAGAATACAGAACGTAAATTTTGCAAAGCTTAAACATCATAAGATTAAAAATTTTAAATGTCTACAATTTAATTTAGAAAATGATTTTTCAAAATTTGGAAGGTTCGATTTAATCATTAATTTAGGGCTTCTCTATCATCTTAAGAACGTAGAAGCACATCTAAATTATTGTTTCAAAATGTCAGATGATATCTTATTAGAAAGCGTAGTTTGTGATTCCACAGATCCTTATAAAATATTCTTTTGTGATGAGAACAAAAAAATAGATGAAGAAGCGCTAGGGGGAACGGGGAGCCGCCCTTCGCCTTTCTACATAGAAAGGATTGCTAAAGAGAATAACTTTGAGGTTATTCGTTATTTTAGTGAAGATTTAAACTGTGGGAACCAATTTATTTACAATTGGAGCCACAGGAATGATAATAACCTCGGTGGCAATTTCAAACTAAGAAGATTTTGGCGCTTTAAAAAGATCAAAGCGTCAGCTACTAGTTGAAGGTATCCCTTTTAAAACACAGCATCCGGTCCCGACGTATCATCAGGACGGACGGGATTCCGCCACATGGGTTAAAAGACACGAAAACAAAAGGTATCCCATGGAGATTCACAGGCGATGGTTGAGTCTCTGGTGCGATCGCAGAATAATTTCACATTTCAAGGTCTGACCCCTTGATCCGACCATGGCCATGATTGGGAATACAGGAGGGGGGATTTTAAAAACTGATGGTAACTCTTTTAAAAAATATTTGTATATAATGACTATCCGAAAATGCTGATTGCTTTTATATTAGGTCTTTTTGTTGCTTTAATTTTAAATTTTATAATTTTAACTCAATTTTATTTCTATCAAGTATTTATTTTTATATTATTGGTATTTCCTGTATGGGCTTTTTTCTTTTTGAGACACCCTAAAGAAACTCTTTTCGCTTCTCTAATTATTCTTATTTCTTTTAATCCGGGCGTGCCAATCATGCCTGGGCAAGATTCATCATTGAGCTTTTTGGCTTCCGATGTCATGCTTATTTTTATTCTCTGTTATTTGCTTGCTCAAAAAGTTACCGAAATTAGAAAATCTAGTTTTTTTCCACCGTCATTTTGGAAACTAGGATTACCATTATTGCTCTGGTTTGTATCAGGAATCATTTCTATCATACCTGCAGAAAATAAAATGGTTTCTTGCGTTGAATTAATACGAATGTTCAGGATTTTGTTGCTGTTTTTTGTTGTATTTAATCTTTTTACACAACGAGATGATTTCCGTTTTATTTGCCGCTATCTGATTTACGCATTTGCAATCCAGATTTTTCTTGTTTTTTTAGAATTTATTTTGGGACACCCTTTATTTAGATTACCCGGAGCAGCCAGAGAACTAGATGTCGTAGAGGACATCCTGCGTCCAGGAGGGACTTTGGGGCATTCTAGTAATTTTGCGAAGTTCGCGACCTTATGTCTTCCTATAACTTTGGCATATTTTAATATTGTTACAGAAAAGCCAAGAAAAGTTATGCTTCTTTTGATATTTTTATGCGGTTTAATTGCTTTAGTTTTAACAGTTTCAAGGGCCGGGATTATTTGTTCATTTTTTGCGGTTATTTTATCATTAGCAGTCATATTAAAAAGGGCTAAACGAAATAGACTCGCTATAGGAATTTTGCTGGTTGTATTCTTGTTTTTTGGTTTAGGTCTGGGATGGATGCTTGGTGGGGAGAGGTTATTGAACCGATTGCATAATGATATCGGTTCGTTGGCTTCGCGTCCTCCGATGTACGTTGTTGCAATGAACGTAATCAAATCAAATTTTATTTTTGGCGTAGGAATTAGCAACTATACTTTGGTATCTCCTAAGTATGACCAAACCATAGAGAGAATTTCTATTACGTTCCCTTTCCCCGTGCATAATATTTATCTTCTTTATTTTGCTGAAATGGGAATATTTGGATTTTTTTTCTTTATGTATTTTTTAGGTGGCACAATTATAACCGCCTATTCGCTTTATAAATCTCATATTTACTCGACAGATGCCTTATTGTTTAAAGCTGTCGGAATAGGTTTAATTTTTACATGGCTACAAGGGCTTACCGGATGGGGTTTTAGGTCTTCTTTGATTCACTGGGCATATCTCGTCATTTTGTCCGCTGCCATGGCGTCGTTTAAATACAAACTAAAAAGTAGCTGACATGGTCAAGGTACTATTAAAAAGAGCTTCATACGTGTCTATTGGCGATTTAGTCGGGTATATTTCCACGTCTATTTCCGCTATTATAATAGCACGGCATGTTGGATCGGAGAATTTTGGGGTCTATGCGGCCATATGGGCGCTAGTTTCATTGTGTGTTGCTTTATCTGAAATAGGATTAAGTATAGGACTACAACAGGAAGGGGCTCGCTTCCCTGAGAAGCTGCCGGTACTTTTAGGGAATACTTTATTAGTTAGAATAGGTATCGCACTTGTTGCTTTTATAATAGTATATGTTTATACTTTCTTTATTTCATTAAAATTTAATGATAATTCTCTCTATTTTCCTCTCGCATTAGCAGGTTTCTCCGTAGTTTCTACAGAGCCATTCTTTTCGGTGCTGCAGGTAAAAGGTCTCCAAAAGATTGCCTCCTTGATACAGATGGGGAGAGGACTATTATTTTTAGCAGGGACTATTTTAATAAGTTTTATGAAAGTAGATATTTTAATCTATTCTTGGTTTCAGGGGATTTTATATATATCGACATTATTGTGTGTTCTTATGACTGTTCCACGAATTGCTCCCGTTGCTATTGGCTTTTCGCAAATAAAAACACAAGTTCGTGATTCTTTACCTTTTGGCGTATCGGGTATGATTTATGCAATTTATTCACAGCTCCCAATTTTAATACTCGCTTATTTTTATCCAGGAAGAGAAGTGGGCATTTATGCGACCGCGGCGCGTTTTGTAGACGTTATTTTTATTGTCGGGGCAGGTGTTAACAATAAAGCCTTTTTGCCCTTATTGTTTGGCTTGTACTCTTCAAGTCTTGAGAAATTCCGAAAGGTAAGCGATTTTATGCAAAAAGGGTTTACCCTGCTGGGGATTTTTCTTGCGGTTTTGCTGTTTATTTCTTCGGATGCCTTGATTCTCATTTTGGTAGGAAAAGATTTTGTAAAATCAATAGTGGTTAATCGCATTCTGTGTTGGTCGATTTTTGTAAATTTTTGCATAATAGGAGCAGGAGCTACCATAACCGCGTCTGATAGAATTTCAAAAAAAATCGTGTTTCAGTTAACTGCAACAGTGCTAGGAGCTATATTTGGTTTATTATTGATCAGGAAGTATATGGCTTACGGCGCGGCATTTACTGCTTTGTTCGTTTGTTTTATCCTCGCAGTTCTTTATTTGCCATTTGCTCTGCGGCATCGGCTTCTTTACATCCATGGCTACAGAAAGATCCTATTTTTATCGGTTGTTATGTTGCTATTAGGTGGAATTTCTATGGTAATTTTTAAGACGGCCTATTTAATGCGCATCGCGTTCTTCTTGATTTCTACATTTTGTCTATGCGCAAGCACATTTGTAAAGATGTTTAAGGATTATGTGCATTCTAATGAAGCCTTGTTAAGCTAATCAGAATATGAATAAATGCAAAAAAATATTAGTTACTGGAATTGGGAACTTGTTTAATAATGGCGAATTCGCAATGCTGCATTCACTTTGTCAGTCATTATTGCAGTTACGGCCAGATATCAATTTTCTTGTTCTATCGTCAAAGAAGTCGGATAATGAGCATTTAATTATGGGGGAAAAAATAAAATTGCTTGATGAGCCATTCAATCTTATCTCTGGGAAGGCGCTATTTCTTTTTAGTATTATTCAGAGCATTTTAGTTATTTTGTATGCAAGATGTACTAGGATAAGTCCAGCAAAAGAAGAACTTAGGGTATTTAGGGACTGCGATTTGATAATTGATCTTAGTGGCGATGGAATTAGCACAGATTATACCTGGCTTTCATTGTATCTGCGTCTATATATGGTTTTCTTGGGCAAACTTGCAGGTAAGAAGGTGCTTCTACTTGCTCAGACAGTAGGGCCATTTAAAGGAAAAATCAACGAGTTTGTTTCTGGGATAATTCTTAATATGGCGGATTTGATTGTATTACGCGAGTCTAGGAGCAAGGAGGTTTTAAAAAGAATTGGAGTGCGCAACCTTCAAAAGATTAGACTTACTGCGGATTTAGCGTTTCTTCTTGAGCCTCGTTTAGAAGATGCCAAGAAATTGATGATAAAAGAGGGGATACCACAAGATTTTTCAGGAAAGCTCGTGGGATTATCTCCGAGCTGTATCATTGCCAATTGGTTTAAAGACGAACTACCGCCTCAGGAAAAGCAAAAGATATATTTGGACGATTTATCTGGTGAGCTCGATAACTTAATCGATAAATACGGGTTTAAGCTGATTTTAATACCTCACGTGATGGCATCACATAGCGATGACCTGGCGACCTGCCGTGAGATTTATGAGCGCATGAAGCATAAGAAGAGCGTAATAATGGTTAAACATTACTATAATGCAGCTGTTTTAAAAGCAGTAATGGGACGTTTGCGGTTTCTTATTGCTTTTAGGATGCACGCTGCTATCGGAGCCTTAAGCATGGGGATTCCTGCGGTTTGCTGGTCGTATAACGACAAGTTCGAAGGTATTATTGCTGAGCGATTGGGTTTGGAAAATTATGTTATTGATATTCGAAAGAATTATATCAAAGACGCAATACAAAAGCTTCATGATTGTGTGTCTGATTTGGAACAAAATTATGAGAGTGTAAAGTCCGATATCCAAAAAGAAGTAGAGATAGAGAAGAGGGAAGCAGCAGTCAACATTGAAATAGTATTGGATGTTTTAGATGGGGTACGTTCTTAGATGAAAAACATTTCAAATATTGTAAAAGCGAAGATTTGCATCGGTTGTGGGACTTGCTTTAGTGCCTGTCCCTCTGGATGTATCCGTATTGAAGAAGATGTTAGACAAGGAGTTTATTTTCCTAAAATAGACGAATGTAAGTGTACTAATTGTGGCCTGTGCGTTAAAGTATGCCCTCAGGTTGATGTTGAATCATCGGGTGATCTTTCCCCGAAGGATTTTTTTGGAGGTTATAATTATTGTTTTAGTGGTTATTCCAATATCAAATCTCACCGGTATGAGTCAAGTTCTGGCGGTCTTGTTACCCAGATTTGTATGTTTGCGTTAGAAGAAAAGCTTGTAGATCGTGTGATTGGAGTAGCCCCGAGCATATCTAATCCGCTAAGATTTAAAGGTAAGATCTGTTCTTCCCGTGAAGAAATAGCTGCGTGCAAGGGGTCAAAATACTGCCCTGTTTCGTTGAACCAAGTCTTAAAAGAAATAATAGAAGACAAAAATAATAGCTCTTATCTATATGTTGGGTTACCGTGCCATATAAAAGGACTAAAGAAAGCTATGGATGTAGTCCCTGATTTGAAAAATAGAATTAAATATATTTTTGGTTTATTTTGTTCGCATACTCCGAATTTCCATGGTTCAGAATTTATTCTCAAAAAATACCATATTAAAAAGGAGAGCGCAAAGAAAATCAGCTATAGAGGCAAAGGCTGGCCAGGGAAGATGTCAATTGCTTTGCCGGATGGTCGCGAGCATGAGATTGCTCTAACAGAATACTGGGGCAGGTACTTTGCGAATCATTATTTTACCCCCAGGCATTGTTTTATATGCGATGATTTATTTGCACGAGGCGCAGATATCTCGTTTGGGGATGCTTGGCTCGATGTATTTAAAGATGACAATTTGGGAACGTCGGTGGGCGTTGTTAGGTCGCCCAATGGAGAATATCTTGTAAATAAGTGTTTGGAAAGCGGTCGCATTGTTTTGTCTCCTCTTGATAGTGAGCAAGTAGTTTTGTCTCAACAAGGACACACGATTTTCAAAAATGTTCTTCTTTCTGGACGAAAGAATAAACTTTTTAAAATTAAAAAGAATAAGTTGAGTATTAAATTACGATTATTCAATTGTTTAGTTATGACCAATGCACAACTATCAACGCAAAAGTGGTTTAAATATATTTTATTGAAAATGAACGGTAGATTAGAAATCTTGTATTTTAAGATCTTAAATAAGACCAAGTTTTTATTATTGAAATAATTATGCATAGAGAGATGGGTGAAAATGCTTTTAAAATGGCGCAGGGTAAACCTGCCTGTAGCGCTATCGCAGAACAGAACTTGAGCGCATATCAAACGATTACTTGCAAAAAATGAGAATAGTTAAAGTATCCAAAGAAGATGAATTTTTGCGGCTGAAAGAACAGTGGAATTTCCTATTATCCGCCAGCGGGCTGAATAATATTTTCCTTACATGGGAATGGTTATACAGCTGGTGGAAGGTGTTTAAGGGCAAGAACGATGAATTGTTTATCGTGGTGGGTATGGAAGGCACTGAAATATCTGCAATAGCGCCTTGCTATATAAATAAGGGTTTCTACAAGAAGATATGTTTTTTGGGTTCCGGGATTGCTTGCTCAGAATATTTATCATTGATCGTCAGCCAGGAAGACAGGGTTCCTTTTGTGTACGGGATATGCGAGTATTTAAATGTGAATAGAAATGAATGGGATTTAATATCCTTTGAAGCATTAAGGTCTAATGATGAAGTTATCGTTTTGCTGAAAGATTGTATTGATTCAAAGAAATGGAGATGGATGATATCAAGAGAACAAGCCTGTCCTTACTTGCCTTTATCTACTCTGGAGGAACTGAAAAAAATAATGAGTTCTTCTTTGATCAAAAATATGTTAACCGGTAAAAGACGTTTGTCTTCCAAGGGCAGAGTTGAATATAAAGAACTGAGCTGTCCAGATCAGAAAGAGGCGTTGTCAAATTATGATATAGTGGTATCGCTCCATCAAAAAAGATGGCAGACTCTGAAAGATAAAACAGGAGGTATTTTTAGCAATGAACTGATGTTGGAATTTTTAAGGATTGTTACGGGCGAGTTTTCTAAAAACGGCTGGCTAAGCATAGTTTGCCTAACTTTTGACGGCAAACCAGTCGCCGCAGAGTATAATTTTAAATTTAACAATAAGGTATGGGGCTATGTGAAAGGTTATGATCCTTCCTATAAATATTACACTCCTGGATTGATTTGTCTTTGGGAAAGCCTGCAATTCTATATTGACAGCGGATACCGGGAATTCGACTTTTTGAGAGGCGGCGAAGGCTATAAAAATACATCAACGGATAAATTTCACATAGAGCTGGATATATTGATCACAAAGAAAAACCTGAAATGTTTTTTATTTCTGGTTGACCTGTCGTTCAAAAATTCAATAAAAAAATGTCTTAAAAAGATGATACCGGCGAGAATGTATGATTATTTAAGAGTATTCAAGTTTAACAGAAACAGGTGATAGCTTGAGCAGTCAATACATGGATAAAAACAGCGTTTTACGATTGAAGTTATTTCGCGGCAAGGCAGGGTTGAGCCAGATCACTGCTGATTGGAAACAATTGACAGACAGAATGGATAAAAAAAGTTTTTATCATCTTGTTGAGTGGTATGAGTGTTATATGGATGCACTGGAAAAAGACCCTGATACGATGTTTTTCTGCGTTCTTTATGACGGCGATAAGGCAGAAGCGATATTTCCTTTTCGTAAAATAAAACATTATTTTTTAGGTTTACGGGTCAATATTCTTGAGTCGCTTAATCATCCGCACGTGCCATTCAATGACTTTATTTTTATAAATAATGATAGAGCCGGGTATTTTTTTGATACATTATTGAAACAGCTAAAAGATTTTTCTGAGTTTCACTGGGATAACATGTGTCTTTATGGCATCCCGGAAGGTTCTTTTGCAGCTTCTGCTAAGTCTTTTATGTATAAGTTATTGACCGTCTCTGAAAAAAACCGCCATTGTAACTATTTTGAGCTGGTCCCCTATGAACAATTATCTAGAAAATTTTCTAAGAACTTTCAGCAATATCTGAAAAAAAATGAGAAAAGGCTTTCTGAATTGGGTTCAGTTTCATTTAGCTTTGTCAATGCGTCACCGGAATTGGAAAAAGCCTTTTTGGAGTTCTTAGATGTGGAGTCTTCAGGGT
>CAYHAI010000106.1:0-8879 GCA_964354585.1 uncultured Planctomycetales bacterium | reverse complement strand
ATACGGGGAGAGAGGTTTTCTATCGCTACGCGGTAGGATCTTTGAGCAGCTTCTGCCACATTTCGTTTTGCTTTTGCCAATCTAACTCGCGGCAGATTTCGTTAACCTTGTATTCGGGGATTAAGGAGATGTTTTTGTCATCAGACAGCAGGATTTCTTCTTGAATGCTTGGCGTAAGCATTAGTGCATTCATGATTAAGTAGATCTTGATATCGCCTAAATTAAGCCACTCAGCCATTTGCTTTAAATCTTTCACTCTGCCGGCATCTATTACTTCTTGTATTTGATGCGCTAGGATTAATCTCTGTCGCAGTAGCGGCTCGTTCTTGATGTTTATCTGATTAGGCGGGACAGGCAGATTCTTCAGTTCCTTGAGCTCTACCTTATATTGACGCCTCTTATTGTCTTTTAGCAGGACAATTTCAAGTATACCTTTGTTACCGTCGAAACTTGCCTCTTTGAGCACTGTTTTTATGATTGCGATCTTATCCTGAAGGCTAAAAGTATCCCATACTTTCTCGTCGAGCTTTGGCAAAGGAATCAAAGTTCTGAGCAATTCGACAATTTTCTGTTCAGTTTTCTGCGCGCTAAGCAATCGAGTAGGGCAGGTTTTGTAGCCGCGCTTACTGGCGCTCATACAAAGGTAGTAATGATACCTGTATTTACTGGCTTTGATATTGTATGAGAAATACATCGCGCAGTTACAGGCTTTACAGCGCAGGAGTCCGGTAAGCAGTCCTGTATGCTTAGTTTTCTTAGTCATTTTCCATTCAGGTCTGTTTTCCACAAGCATGTTTTGTGCCTTCTGAAAAGTTTCTTCCGAAATGATCGCTTCATGCTCTCCCGGATATAACTCGGCCTGGTATGAAACCTTGCCGGTGTAAAGCACATTTCTTAAGATTAGCTGAATACCGTTGCTTGTAAACTGAATCCCACCGAATTTTCTGCCTTTTTCAGATGTATGCTGCTTAGTTGTGCATCCCAGGTCATTCATAGCTATCGTTACTGACAAAAGTGAGCGCTTCTCAATATATAGGTTAAAGATTTTGCGTATAAGTTCGGCTTCCTTCGGGTTGATTACAAGCTTATGCTTTTCCTTATTGATGTTATAGCCTAAAGGCGGCCTGCCGCCGATCCATTTACCTTTTTTCTTCGCAGCACCCATTTTGTCGCGGGTGCGCTCCGAGATAATTTCGCGCTCAAACTGAGCAAAGGAGAGCAGTATGTTGAGTGTCAGCCGCCCCATCGAGTTTTGCGTATTGAAATGTTGCGTTACAGATACGAAAGTGACACCGTGTTCTTCAAATACGGAAAGAAGTTCTGCGAAATCAAGGAGGGAGCGCGATAATCGATCTACCTTATAGACTACTACGCAGGTAATCTTGTTGGCTTTGATATCGGTAAGAAGCCTCTGAAGCGCGGGTCTGTTTGTGTTTGCTCCCGTAAAGCCGCCGTCATCGTATTCTTCCGGTAAGCAAATCCAGCCTTCGTTCTTTTGGCTGGCAATGTAGTTTTCGCAGGACTCGCGCTGGACATCCAGAGTAGTAAAGTCGCGTTCAAGTCCATCGCTGACGGATTTGCGCGTATAAATGGCGCAATTAATGATCTTTTTCTCTTTGGGCTCTATGGTTTTCATAAGTTAAAAAAGTTATAGCCGTTCCAATGTGCGCCGGTGATTTTTTCAGCTACAGCAGTGAGGTGTTTGTATATTTTACCTTCATACTCAAAGCCGTCTTCAAGCACCTTAACCTGGTGCTTCTTGCCTCGGTAATCTTTAATAATGATAGTTCCCGGGATAGGGAGGCGCATGTCTCGGCCGCGTGTTTTTGTTCTGGTCTGCGTTTCCACGCTAACCTTGGGCCGAATTGCCTTATTGTTAACCGGATCATAAAGCCCTATGAGCTCCTTAAGCCTATTTTGCGCCTTTTGAGACAGCCTTCCATATTCAAGCTCCTGTAGTCGGTAGACAATTCTTCTGACCAGGTAGACCTTATTTTCCGAACTTGCCTTTTGGCCGTCAAACAGTGCCTCAAATTCCTTTTGTAGCTCTGGGATAGCCTTATTTTTTAAAGCAGCGATTTTGGCTTCTATCGTCTTTTTCATTGGCGATTTACCTCAAGACATATAAGGGCATAGGTTTCGCAACAAGTCAAGGGAAATAGAGAGGCATTTTTTTGATTGTTAAAGACATAAAGAAGTTGTATAATTATAAGCAATTATGGAACATATAGGCCCAATTAATCTTGCAAAAATAGCTAAAGCTTTAAATGTAACTCTAAAAATCTTATAGGATAGATTCTATGCCAAAGGTAATAGAATTAGCAATAAAGGATAACAAGAGAATATATCAAGAATTAACGCAAGCCTTATCTCCGTATAAGGAAGAGCCTCCCGGAACAGTTTTGTTTATTGTTGAAGGCACTAAGAGGAAACCCATTATTGGCATTCGGTATCCCGGCAAAAAGTTACGGAAAAGAACATTAAAAGTCGAAAGGGCCAATTCTGCTTTATGGGCGAATTTGTATGATTTTGAGGTTGTTCCTTATAAAAATGGCAAAGAGTTAAGTACACAAAATTTTACCTTTGGGGAGCTAATGAGGGATTTTCAAGAAAACAAGAGCAACAACAAAAGATTTTGGGCGATGCTCGAAGAACTTTATAATGATAATACTATAACGAAAAGACCGCCAAAGTTACCAGGCATATATCCGTTGCTTTATTTATTAGTTTTGAAATGGATATGGATTCAGGAAGATTTTAACTACCGATTTAACTGGCAGGAAGTAGAGTCTCCGGTAAGATATGTTTTAGAAACAAGGACAGGTAGCAGAACGTCTAAAGGTGCAGGTAGGGCTAAGTTTTTTGCAGCTTTGATATTGCTAAAGCATTATTTTACTTTTGATTTGGTCAAGAAAATCATACCGCTGTACTAAAAAGAGATAACTCAAAGGTCTTTTCTTCTTTTTCCTTCCTAAGCTGTAGCTTGTATTTCTCCCGGATATAGCCATTCTTTAATCTATCCGTGATTATCTCGTAATATTTAGGGTCTATTTCAGAAGAAATATATTGTCGATTTAGTAATTTGCATACTTCTAACTCCGAGCCGCTACCCCCAAAAAGAATAAGCACTATATCATTTGGCATTGTACATGCTTTTATTAACATCTCTGTAAGTTTTTGGGGTATTTGGCAAGCATGAAAGGTTTTTTCCTTGCTTACATTCTTTACTAAGTCGAAATAAAACCAGGAATAGGGCATTCTTCCTTTTGAACCATTTTTTAAATTTTGTCTGATTCTTCTATCTGTGGGGTTTTTATAAGGAAGAGCAACATTGTCTTTATAAAATTTATTATCTTTTGTTTTTAAAACATGTAGTATGGTTCTGTGCGCGGTAGTAAATCGATTAAGGGAGTGTCCTACATTTGTATTATACGCCCATACATATTCATAAATTAAAGGATACGCGGTATCTAAATATTTCACTCTTAAATGCGCATTTTGTTTTGGATAATTAATCATGAATAAGTTTCCGTCATCTTTTAAAACTCTCATTGATTCTTTTGTCAATTCAATATACCAATTAATATACTCATTAAAGCTCTTGGTGTATTTTTTATCGCCGTATCTGAGGCCGACATTATAATCGGGGTCTCCAAATACCATATCTACGCTGTTATTAGGCAATTTTTTCAAAAGGTCCATAATATCGCCAAGAAATACTTTATTTAGGTAATTTTTTATATTATCCGTTCTTGTTTCTTCGGTTTTGGTAGTTTTGATATTACGGTCTGCGGAGGGCAGTTTTGTCTCCTCGAGATTTCTTATTACACCGATAACCTTACCTTGTATCATGAGGTCCTTAGTGTAAATAGGTTTAAGCTCTGAATTTGCTGGCTGTAGCCTGAATTGGTTTTTTTCTCGATAAATTTTCTTAAGAGTTGCTTCATTCCCATTTACTAAGGCAATGGCCGTCTCTCCGTTTTCTACTGTAGGCTGCTTTCTTACGATTACAGTATCTTTATCCTGTATTCCTTCATCAATCATGCTATTTCCACGTACGCTTAGGGCATAATGCTCACCCGATTTAGATAATTGCGACTTAGGGACTTCAACAGTTTTCTTATTTTCAATAGCTTCAATTGGCTCGCCAGCAGCTATTGTGCCAAGAAGAGGAATTTTAACTAAATCGGATGGCTGCCTTTTTGGCTGGATAGCTCGCCGTTGATTTTTTTCTCTTATGATAAGGCCTTCTTTTTCGAGGTTTTTAATGTGATAGTGGATAGTTGAAAAAGAGGAGAGCCCAAGGTGTCTTTTTATTTCTTTGAACGATGGAGAATACCCGCGTTTTTCTCTATAATCCGTAACGAAATCTAATATTTGTTTTCCGCGTTTGCTAGGCATTTTAAGATACTCCTTGACTTTCGATTTATTTTCGATTATAATATGCAAAAGTTAAGAAGTCAAGAAAAATTTCAAAATATATCACTATGTCTAGCGTGGACCCAGTTCAGGAATTTAAAATAGCAAGAGAAAAACAGACCCAAGAGGCGCTGGCGCAGCTTAACACTTGGAAACAAGATAAGATTGTATTAAAGCGGCCAGTGTTTTTTGTTCCCGGCTGGACTGATGAAGATTGTAAATGTTGGGCCTTAGGAGAATATGATAAGATTCCTATAAAACAGTGGATTAATGACATCACTAAGAATGCTAATGAAGCTCATTATATAACTTTTATTGAAGAGACGACAAGTTGTAAAAACTTTCTTGATTTTGGAGAAGTTCTAAAGACTAAGATCTGGAATATGATTGGTAAATATGCAGAGTTTGATATCGTGGGTCATAGTATGGGTGGTTTAGATACAAGAGCTGCGATTACACAAGGAGAGCCGATTTTAAATATCAATAAGTGTCTAACAGTGGCTACTCCTCATCAAGGCGATCATTTAGGCGGCCTGAATTGGTGGTTGATCAGACATGGATTTAAGGCAATGTCTGAATATCGCGCAGAGCAAGGCAAGAATTTAGATCCTGATTATCTCCCAATAAAATTAATTAATCAAATAGAAAATCGTAAGCTATTTTTGGAGAGAGTAAATAAGCTTTACCAATTTAAGGGCACTAGGGATTTTTGTGTTAAGGGGAGCGCGATAATGAGAGACGATGGAATAGATTCGCTTTATAAAGAAAAAACAGAAGAACTTATTGTTGAAGGTGCAAATCATACAGGAAAAATCGGAATTTGCCAAGATACCAGGACTATTATTACCATAATAAAGATTCTTTTAGATATTGAATTACCTAAGCCAGACTTTAATTACGGATATATTTTTAGAAAACAATAAGTACTAAAGTATAACTCTAATTAGCAAGGAGACGGTATGATATGGAACGAACCAAGACTAATAAATTAACGATTTACATGATTAAACCAGAGTATCGCGAATTTAATAAAATTCTGGAAACTCCACGAGAAGGCCAAATCATAGAAGGTGTTGGCACTTTTTATTCGGAGGAATCGCATCCACATACTCCCGACTGGGTCAGAGACTTTTTTGGAACGAATATTAGTGATAATTTAGGCATAAAGACAGCTAGCGCCAGAGGAGCACTTTTATTAACAGTCGAACATGATGGCGAGAAAATAATCTTTGTTGTTTCCTTTGGGTTTGGGAGATTCTTACTAAGAAATGATGTTTTTGAAGAAAGATTTGGTTTAAGAGTTGTGCTTAATGTTGTAGATCCAAAGAGTCTTAGGAGTATTGATAAAATGACTCTTGGGTCGGTACCAAAGCATAGTAGAGAGCAAATCAGCAAAGATGGTATTGCTGCTGATTTTGGTATTGACATCGAACAGGACCTTATATCTTCAGTGACGGGTAGGTCTAGGGATGTAAGATTTGGTAAGATTGTCACCGGGAAAGATGCTCTTAGTGTTTCAGTAAAGGTCGACACCCATAATATTAAAGATTTTCTTAAACTCTGTTTTGAGCGCTATAAGAGCGGAGACTACAAGGAAAATTTTGGCTGGATCGATCAATTTACTGATATACGTGCCTCGAAGCAAATCGAGGAACTAAATAAGCAATTACTAAATAAATTGAATGACGGCGATTTTGATAAGATTTGGATGGCTGTTCCGGAAGTTGTTGATTGGGTTGATATAAAGGGTTTCCGTTACTTGCGTCAAAAAGAAGGTGATTTGAAGGACGATTTAGATATCCAAGATTTTATTGCCGCATGTGGCAGAAAAACATTTGATGTTAATTTTCTAAAAGACACTCGCGTTTATGTTATTTCCTCAAAAAAGGAAGAAGTTATTAATAATTGGAGTGTATTTGATTGTATCTATGCAGAACTGGAAAACAATGATAAAGTTTACATTTTAAGTAATGGTAAATGGTACGAAATCGTTAAAGATTTTACCAGGCAGGTAAAAGGTGACTTCAAAAACATTGAGCAATCAAAAATTGGCTTTCCTGATTATAACCATGACAATGAAAACCAATACAATGAGGCAGCTGCCTTACAAATCCCAAATACCTGTTGTATGGATCGTAAGGAGATTCTGCATGGTGGCGGGCATAGTAAGATTGAATTTTGTGATCTCCTAACAAAGGAGAAAAAAATTATACATGTAAAAAGATATGGAGGTTCCAGCCATTTGAGCCATCTTTTTTCACAAGGTGTTGTTTCCGGTGAATTATTTGTAGCGGACAGGGGATTCCGTAAGAAACTAAACGAGAAATTACCAAATGGATATAAGCTTACTGATGCAGTTTCCCGGCCTAACGCTCAAGAGTACGAAGTAGTTTATGGGATTATTAGCAAATCGAATAAATCATTTGATATACCGTTTTTTAGCAAGGTTAGTCTGAGGAATGCTCGTAGAAGGCTTGAGGGATATGGCTATAAAGTTACAATAAAGAAAATACAAAACGTCACAACATAAACTACTTCTAAGCTTACCGGATCAACAACGCAAGTAGAATAAAAAGGAGGTTTATATGTCAGACAGAAAGCGCGTATGGGTATCGCCTGACGGCGAAGGCGGATGGAACGTAAAAACTCAAGGGAAAAGTAAGGCAGCTGCAAATTTTGATGATAAAAGTGATGCAATTGATAAGGCTAAGGATATCGCTCAGAATGCGCCAAAAGGACAAGTTATTATTCAAAAAATGGATGGCACTATTCAGACAGAATATACTTACGGCAAGGATCCCTATCCTCCCAAGGGATAGGCGATGGATAGACACGAAAAAATCAAAGAGTGGTCCCGATTATACGGCCGGCAGATAACCTAAAAAGAATTGAAGTGAAACGTAAAAAGTTAAAAATCTTTAACACCAATAAAATCAATGAGTTATAAAATATTTTCTCTTGACATTTTGTAGATTTATGATATATTTTTAGTGTAAAGTAGAAAGGCAAGGCTTTACATAAAGAATTAGTAATACCAAAGAGCTGGCTTATCCAAAAAAGTGAATTAGTGTCTAAAAAAGGATGAGCCTTTTTTATTAGTAGAATTACGGTCTTAATTTTAGGGACCGACGTCTGAAGAATTGGTTTTTTTAGAATTTCTTAGGCGTCGGTCCCTTTTTTGTCTTGGTTCAAGAAAAAAATGGTTGGCGCACCATCAGAGAATTATGATGAAACCAATTGTTTAAATAACCGCTCAGTTATAACTGAGCAGAAAGGAATAAAAAATGAAGATTGAAACTATTTTACTCAGTGACTACAAAGATGCACCTTACAATCCGAGACTCGACCTAAAACCAGGAGACCCTGACTATGAAAAACTAAAAAGAAGTATTGATGAGTTTGGTTTTCTGGAGCCTTTAGTAGTAAACAAAAAAACGCATCATATCATCTCGGGGCACCAGCGCGTCAAGATATTAAAGGAAAAAGGAGTTACTGAAATCGAGGCGGTAGTGGTTGATTTTTCTATCGAGAAGGAAAAGGCAGCTAATTTAGCTATGAATCGCGTGAAAGGCGATTGGGATAAACAAAAATTGGCTGCGCTACTTGATGACTTGTCAGAGCTGCCCGATTTCGACGTGACCATTTCTGGTTTTGACATGCCGGAAATCAGTGAAATCTTCGATCGTTATGGAGAGCAAAAAGATGAAGACGGTTTCAATTTTAATGCGGCCCTGGCAAGCATTAAAGAACCCGTAACAAAGCGAGGCGATATCGTTGAGTTAGGTTCGCATAGAATCGTTTGCGGTGACTCTACTGTATATGATGATGTAAAGCTTCTTCTCGGCGAAAACAAAGTCCAGCTAGTTAATATGGATCCGCCGTATAACATCGGCTATCTCGGTGGTAACCGGCCGAATCCGAATAAAGCACGTCCTAAAAAATCGCGTAACTGGGACAGGATTTATTCGGATAACTTGAGCCAGGAGGAATACGAAAAATTCCTTAAGGATGTTTTTTCGAATATGGACAAGTTTCTGATTCCGGGATGTTCGTTCTATATCTGGAACGGACACTATCAGTTTGCGCCTATGCATCGGCTTTTGACAGAACTCGATTATCATATTGGCTGCGTGATTGTCTGGAAAAAGCCAAATTTTGCCATTTCCTACGGAGATTATCATCAACAGACAGAATTCTGCTTGTATGGTTGGAAAAATGGTGAGAAACACCGTTGGTTTGGCCCCGTAAATGAAAGTAGCCTTTGGGAAGTTAAACGCGACCCTACAGCTAGCTATATCCATCCCACTCAAAAGCCTGTAGCTTTAGCTCAGCGCGCAATAAAAAACAGCAGTCAAAGAGGAGATTTAATTTTAGATTTGTTTTTGGGCAGCGGTTCAACCTTGATTGCAGCCCAAAGCCTTGAAAGATGCTGTTATGGCATGGAACTAGATGGACGATAT
>CAYHAI010000105.1:0-2732 GCA_964354585.1 uncultured Planctomycetales bacterium | reverse complement strand
TCCGTAAGTTATGCGCTCATTAAAAATGGCAAAGAATGGTATTATGCGCAATATTTTTGGGTTTAGGGGATTTAGGAGTAGCCTAAAAATTGCAATGAAGGGCATACTTTATCTCTTTTTATACCATCGCAATATGCGCATCATCTTTATGTCAGGCATTGCGGTATTTGTTTTAGGCCTGTATTTTAAATTAAAGGGAATTGAGTTGGTGGCTTTATGCGTTACCATAACCCTAGTTTTTATGGCCGAGATATTTAATACCGCTATTGAGATGCTGATGGATGTAGTAACGGATAAATACAATACCAAGGTAAGGTTGATTAAGGATATTGCCGCGGCCGTAGTAGTATTGACCTGTTTAAACGCGGTTGCCGTAGGATATATTCTTTTCGTAAGAAAGATATTTAAGTAATAATGGGAGGTGCTCTAAATGGAAGAGAAAAAAATTTTAATTGTCGATGATGAAAAGGAAATACGGGATTTGCTCAAAGATAAATTAACTAAAGATAAATATACGGTAAAGACTGCCGCGAATGGCCAAGAAGCATTAGCGATGTGTAGAATTAACCCCCCCGATTTAGTATTATTAGATATTGCTATGCGCGAAATGGATGGTTATCAGACCTGCGAGAAGTTAAAAGAAGACCCCAAGACAAAAGATATTCCGGTATTATTCTTGACCGGTAAGGATTTAGAGCCAAAGGCAATTGTGGAGCGTTGTAAAAACTTAGGCGCCTTTGGCCATATCTCCAAACTCTCTACGCTGAAAGATTTATTGGAAAAGATAAAGGAAGTTATTGGGTAATGGCGGCGTAACTCAGTCTGATAGAGTAGTCGGCTCATACCCGATTTGTCACTGGTTTAAATCCAGTCGCCGCCACCAAAGGCGAGGGACGTTTCTGAAACCAAAGCAAGATGTGTCCCCCGGAGGGGACACATCTCCGATTAGATTCAGAAACGTCCCTGCGTATTTAGATGATTTTAGAGAAAGTAAAAAATACGATTAAGAGATACCGGCTTATCGATAAACGCGATAAAGTGGTAGTAGGGGTTTCTGGAGGGCCGGATTCGGTGACCTTGCTTTATCTATTAAATAGTTTAAGCAAAGAACTGAAAATTTCTTTGCACATCGCCCATTTAGACCATGGCTTGAGGAAGGATTCGTATAGAGACGCTGAATTTGTAAAGAAACTGGCGGAAAAACTAAATTTACCGATAACTACCGGACAGATTAATGTTAAGGAATTAGCCAAAAAGGGTTCTCTGGAAGAGATTGCTCGCAATGCCCGCTTAGGTTTTTTCTTTAAGGTCGCTAAAGATATAAAGGCCAAAAAGATTGCCTTAGGACATAATCTTGATGACCAAGCCGAAACTGTGCTGATGCGCATTTTAAGAGGCGCGGGGCTATCCGGGCTATCCGGAATTTTACCCAAAAGAAAAATCGCTGGCTTGCAGGTTATTCGTCCCTTAATAGAGGTAAGGCGCCGCGATATAGACGCATTCTTAAGAAGAAAAAAGATTAGGCCGTGTATGGACGCCTCTAATTTAGAAGACATTTATTTCAGGAATCGGATTAGAAATAAATTATTACCTTTATTGAAGCGGCAATATAACCAGAATATTAAAGAGATATTAAGTAATATGGCCCAGAGCGTGGCCTTAGATTACGATTATTTAAGTCGCTTAGCGCATCAGGCTATGCGGCGAATGGGCTCAAGGATTAATTTAAAGAAATTTTTAAGACTACATCCGGCAATGCAAAGAATGCTTTTACGGCTTGCCATTTCTAAAGTAAAAGGCGACACCCGCAGGATTAACTTCCAGCATATAAAAGAGTTAGAGGACTTAATTTCAAACCGGCCAGTAAATTCTATAGTTGACCTACCTAAAGGCGTATCCGTAGTTAAGAGGAAGAAATCCCTCTCTTTTTACCGCAGATAACTCTATAAAACACTTGATTTTATAAAAATTTAAATATATAATGAAATTTCTAAGATAGGAGTGTAAAATGGCAAATCATAAAGTTCCTAAGATTAAGCGAGATAAGGTGTTTAAGCGAATTCCGTTTGGTTGGATATTTGCGATTATCATCTTTTATTTGTTAATTAGTTCGCTAAATGTATCCATCAGCGGCGTTCCCCGGGAAATAACTTACAGCGAGTTTTATGGCATTTTGAGGGATTCTCCGGAGAAGATTAAGTCCGTCACTAAAATTGAGACTATCCTACAAGGCGAATTCAGCGACAATAGTAAATTCTTTCTGAATATCCCTGAGAATGATCCAGAATTACTTAATCTAATGCGTCAGAATTTAAAACATTTCGATGTCAAGCCGCCCCGCACCTTATGGGCGAATTTGCTTTATTCCTTGGGCCCGGTAATATTATTAATTTTTTTCTGGTGGATGATGGCTGCAAGAGGCGAGCAACTGGGGAATAGAATTATGAGTTTTGGCAAGATGCGGCCTAAGATACACAGCGAAAAAGATGATGAGAGGGCAACTTTTAATGATGTCGCCGGCGTGGATGAGGCAAAGGAAGAGTTAGAGGAAGTCATTGAGTTTTTAAAAGACCCGAAAAAGTTCCAGAGATTGGGCGGTAAAATTCCCAAAGGTGTCCTCTTGGTAGGGCCGCCGGGCTGTGGAAAAACATTAATCGCCCGTGCAGTCGCCGGAGAAGCAGGGGTGCCTTTCTTTAGTATTTCCGGTTCGGATTTTGTGGAGATGTTTGTGG